>NZ_VOJB01000053.1:0-67877 GCF_007910085.1 Klebsiella sp. ME-303
GGCTTTCAATATATGTTGTTAAGCGACCAGCTATCTCCTGCCGTACTTGGCTTAAAGTTTTGCCTGCGACCTGAACCTTGCCAATGTATGGATAAAAAATAGAACCATCAGAATTCACCCAGTTACCCGTATCACTGGCACTACGATATTGACCAGCAGGAGTAGTTAACTCTGGATGATCCCAAACAGTCACCATAAGCACATCGCCCACGCCGATACGGTACTCATAACTTTTCAGTAAATTGTCTAACTGCGGATTCGGGCGAGCCATGACGGTTTCGGGACGAAGTTGGTCAACTAAGCCCGGAGTCAATGGATAGACATTCACCAGTTTATCCAGGTCGTAATCGCTATCCGGCAGCTCAACCACATTCTTACGAAGGCTATTCAACCCTTGGCCCGGCATGATTGTACAGCCCGATAAAAACCCTATTGCTAATGCCAATGCCGAAAATCTAACAATTTTTTTCTTCATAATGTCACATCATCAGTAAACCAAAAGTTTCTAATTCCCAAACAACAGCCCATTTCCAAAGCTGCGTAAAGGCTATAAATTAAATGGGATTTCTATCCCCGCGCTCGCACCCACATCATCGCTATCGCTATTGTCTGCATCTGTATACCAGAGAGAGGTGTTCAGGCGTACCGATTTATACACATCCCCGCTCCAGCCCAATTGTAGGCCTTTCAAGGTATCCGAACGAGGAAATGCATTATTAATTGACTGATTTTCGGGATTGACTTTCGCATACGCTAAACGCGCACTCCAACGTTGATTATCCTCGGTCACCAGCTCGACTTTTCCTGCAAAGAGCTGACCATCGCCCCCCATTGCATCGCCGAGTGAATATCCCTGTTGGTAGTAACCATCTTTGTAGATATGGTGCGTATAGCTATAGTTGGTTCGGCTCATATTCGTCCGGGTATCATGAGCTTCCAGATACCAGTTGATAGCATCTTTACCCCAACCGTGATGCCCTTCAACGCCACCAAGGAACATATTCGCTGAAGGTAAGAAACCAGACTCGTCTTCACCAATCATCTGCCCATAGACACTAACCGGCCAGCCAAGTGTGGGTTCCAGCTTCAACTTAAAGTCAAATCCAGCCAACTGGTTGCCGGGTTCATTGGGATCGTTTGCTGCTGTATTATCTTTGCCGGTCAGACCATCCCAAAAATTACTAAATGACTCCGGTCTCCCCTCCCCGCCCCACTGCATAATGCGCGATGCGCCCAGTTCAAGGGACTGGAAAGGAGCAAACGTCAGACGCCCGCCGATAATTTTGGTATGCGGTACGGCGGTATATTGATTCATCTGGCTAGCGGAAATCTGATACTGCCATGGGCCAATCCAGCGCAGCCACCAGGTTTCCGGTGCGGCCTGTTCAGCACGCTGCATTAAAACGCCGGTCATTGGCCGCATCGCATCACCGCGGATCAGGCTGCCTTCATAACCCGGCCCCCACCACTGCGGCATCTGACCAAATGAGAGCCACTGGTTCCAGAACTTAACCGCACCATAGGCGCCGTTAGCATTAAAACGTGAACCGTTGCTGATGCGCTCGTCACCTTCAACGTTACCCTGCAGGTGCACATCCCACCATTCGCCGCTGTTATTAAAGGCTAATGATAAAGAGCTATCCGCAGGCTGATTCTGACCAAAACCCTGCGGCGTTCCGGGCTTATCCGTTGAGGTGTAGCCGCTCACACGAAAATCCGCTTTTAAAGAGTCGAGGCGCTGGTTGATTCGCGCCAGAACAACCTGTTCGGAAGAGTAAGAGGGTTTTGCCTTCTTAAGGGCCCGGTTAATCTCTTCCTGGCTCAGCGGCCAGGTCGACAGGCTGAGATGAATAACGCCACGATCGGAGAGCCACGCCAGATCGTTGCGCAGTTCGTTGTCATTCATCACTAACCCGGAGGCATAGGCAAGTGAGCTGGCAGAAGTAAGCAGCCCTAATGCGAGTGCGATTCGCGCAATTTTTATCATTGTACAAGATCCATTTAAAGCCCCGTTTCCGCAAGCTGGTGCGACAAGGGGAACACTGGTAGATGCAGCGCCCTCTGACGCCAACCTTTGCTATGTTTGGTCTACAGGTTTTGGCCCAAGAAAACGAAAGCATGCCGATCGGAACGCCGTGCTAAAGCTCGTTTTCTACTCGCAGGCTACCTGCAGTACACAATGTATGCGAAATTGTTATTGAAGGCTATTCCATCGCACCTCATACCCGCAGTTTATCAGCCCGCCTCAAGATGAATAGGTCCTGATTTGATGACAACTCGCTAGTATATACAGGTTGCGAAGAGAATCACCTGCATGGAGTCCACTTTAGGAATTTCTGTCGCATAAAATGAGATGTGATATAGAGAAAAGGCCTGGTCGCAGGTACGCTACCGCCCTTGGCTTAACAGCTACCAATGCACTGTACTTCTTTCCCTGTAAATTCGATCGTAGATTCCGATAAATCGGCGATTAATCCATCAAAGCAAACAATTTCGCGGCCATAAGTTTACGAGATTCTACCCTCAATTGGGAGCGTAATCTCACATTATCAGTTACGTTGCCAGCGCCACGAACCAATTGCCGATAACGCTATTGTTTTCTGCTCTTCACGTAAAAACGGAACCAGTACAAAGCAACTGAATAATCTCAACTTTATGATTTTATTGCTTTTTTCACCACAAAAAGTGTGTTGACTTAGCTTCAAGTTAATTATAGTTAGTCAACTACAAAAATTGATAGTAAAAAGAAGTATGCCACGCTGTTGTTATCATTAATAAATTCGATATTTAGACAGAAAACTTATTTAGGAAACATCCTGGCTGATTATCATTGCGCTAATTATTGCGCAGAATGACCCAGCACAAATTTATTTCATGGATATGAAATATCGCCGCCACTGACACTTTCTTCATAAATTTCATATTGCATACAATGTGAACACGACATGATTCTTTCTGAATCCTTCATCTTTTCCACGTTTGTCTGAATCAGTAAAATCGCTTATGCAGATCGGCTCGGGTAAAAGGTTTTTCCAGTGGGCCAATCTTCACCGCAATCTCGTTCAGCAAAGATTGGGTTGGCGCCTTCGCCCCCGTATTCAGCAGAAGCGCCGGGATAACCACCATGCTCGCCAGACTGCCAAAGGATAACCGCGCTGTATGAGTGGCGCGAACGCGTGACTGTAGCAGCAGAAAAATTGCGCTGCCTGCGGCTCCCAGCAGTAAGCCGGCAATGACTTCAGAAGTTGAATGTGCGTGGACCATCAGTCGGGAGTAGCCAACCAGTCCGGCCAGAGCATAACCCACTATGACAGCAGTAAAACGAAGAGCTGGTGTAGCACGCGCGCACAGCAGCCATAAGAGGATTGGCCAGAAAGCTGAAGATAATGCGGTGTGCCCGCTAAAGCCAGTGAAGTCCAGCTCGCGAATCCCAATACCCCAACCCATAAATGCCAGTTTTGATGCGCAGACAATTGCGCCGGTTATGCCAAACAGCAGCGCCCAGTGCCAGGCCAGCTGCTTTGAATCTTTTCGCAGAAAAAGCACGATAAACAATACTGCCGCACTGGGTAACAGTACGGTGCTATCGCCAAAAAAAGTGACAACCTGCCAGTTCATTTATCTTTCATCCTTTGACGATCTCTCCAGTTCGCAACGCCTTTCCCGCGACATTTGTGTGGGCGTATGCAATCGTTAAATTCACATTAATATGCACACGCTACCGTTGTTTAATGCGCAAACATGATCTCAGTCAAGTTTTATTTTCATGTTACACCTTGACTAAGGGCTGCTTACTTAAGAAAAATCTTAGTAAGTAATTATCAGCAAAGAGTAAATTTTGCTTGTCTGACCATTTCATCATGCTGCGTCTTATTCGACTACCAGAAGTCTCCGAACATTTGCTGCGTTCAAAAGCGATACACTATAACAATAAAACCAGCTAACTCATTGTATTTATAGGGCTATTAACCAGTTCTACGCGCAGTATCTGATATTGTGAATCTGACGTTGTGAACGGCCACGAATCCTCTTTTCGTCATCAGATAATTCGGACCGTTCACTCTCACGCGCTAATAAGCACTGACGCGAAAACTACGCCAGCAGCTTCTTAATACTCTCGCGGAATTTTGCCCCTTCTTTATGGTTACGCAGCCCGTAGCTGACAAAAGCCTGCATATAGCCCATTTTTTTACCGCAGTCATAGCTGTCGCCAGTCATTAACATCGCATCGACCGACTGTTTTTTCGCCAGCTCGGCGATCGCATCGGTTAACTGAATACGTCCCCAGGCGCCCGGCTCGGTACGCTCCAGTTCAGCCCAGACATCGGCAGAGAGGACATAGCGCCCTACCGCCATCAGGTCGGAATCCAGAGTTTGCGGTTCATCAGGTTTTTCGATGAACTCAACGATTCGGGCAACCTGCCCCGCCGATTCCAGAGAGTCCTTAGTCTGGATAACGGAATACTCGGAGAGATCGCCTTCCATCCGTTTGGCCAGTACCTGGCTACGACCCGTTTCATTGAAACGCGCCACCATCGCGGCAAGGTTATAGCGCAGAGGGTCGGCGCTGGCATCGTCCAGAATGATATCCGGGAGCACCACCACAAACGGGTTATCGCCAATCAGCGGGCGCGCGCAAAGAATGGAGTGACCTAAGCCCAGCTGCTGGCCCTGACGCACATTCATGATCGTTACGCCAGGAGGACAGATAGCCTGCACCTCCGCCAGAAGCTGACGTTTTACGCGTTGTTCAAGCAAGGCTTCCAGTTCGTAGGAGGTGTCGAAATGGTTTTCTACGGCATTCTTGGATGAATGCGTCACCAGCACGATTTCCTTGATACCCGCAGCTACAATTTCATCAACAATGTACTGCACCATTGGCTTGTCGACGATCGGCAACATCTCTTTCGGAATGGCCTTGGTGGCGGGCAACATATGCATCCCTAATCCTGCTACCGGTATAACTGCTTTCAAACTCACCATTTTCATATCCACCCGTATGGTTATAAACCTTTTGATCCTGTCAGTTTGTATGTATCACTGGCATTTATCAGTGATGATACACGCTTGATACCTGCCATTCTGTCCGTCAAATTCTGAAATTACACGCTGAATTTAAGAATACACGCAAAGTCTACATACCAATAGACAGTTTTAAGAAAATTCTTATACGCATAGCTTCTAAAGAATTTCCATTTAATTACAATGAGTTACTCACCAGCAGCACCTTATTTTATTCATAAGGTAGCGTAATGACGCTCATCGCTTCTCCATCATTTCTCTTTTAATACCTTGTAATCTTTCATCATGAATTGACACAGAACAAGTGACTGCAAAAAAATAAAAATCCAGCCCAAATAATCAATTATATTGATAATAAAATTATTTAACGTACAAAAGCGCCTGAATTGCAGCCAATTACCCGTCACGTCTGACTTCACGGTCAGCAATGATATTGCTGAAAAAAACGACGGGCAGCCCGCTGACTTAAACCCTCTTCGCTGCTGTTTTTACCGCTTGCCATCACATATAACGCTCATTACATCGTCCTGCAAAAATTGATCTACGGCAAGCCACGACATTAAGTAGTATAAAAATCCAAATTCAAGAAAATCGTTGATATATACATCAAATCTATTGATTGACTCTCGCGTTATCTAAGTAACGTATCCGCCTTCTGCTGCAGAGCAGCATGGTCCTTCACCGCTCGGGTGACATCTGGCTTAAAATCGTACGCACCGTCTCCGCCCGTATCGCTGAAATTTCGCGCGTTAATTAATAAGTACCATCCCATGGGCGCATTGTGGAAAGGTTATATCCTGCACAACTGACTCTTTTATTTGTTGGTTTATTGGGAGGCGGGTTCAGGGCTGAGCTAATTAACAGCAGAAAATATTGCATTTTATCTATAGCTTATCCATGATCGATTCATGGCACTCTTAGGTTGTAAAGGTTTTAACTGAATATGGAATGGATTGCCGACCCCTCTATCTGGGCCGGGCTCATTACGCTTGTCGTTATTGAACTGGTACTCGGTATTGATAATCTGGTCTTTATCGCCATTCTCGCGGAAAAACTTCCTCCCGCGCAGCGAGACCGGGCCCGCGTCACCGGTCTGCTACTCGCAATGGTGATGCGCCTGCTGCTGCTGGCTTCGATCTCCTGGCTGGTCACGCTAACCAAACCGCTCATGACCTGGCACGATCTGAGCTTTAGCGCCCGCGATCTGATTATGCTGTTTGGCGGATTATTCCTCCTCTTCAAAGCCACCGTTGAACTTAACGAACGGCTGGAAGGGAAAGATAGCGATAACCCGACCCAGCGCAAAGGCGCCAGGTTCTGGGGGGTGGTAGCGCAAATCGTGGTGCTTGATGCCATCTTCTCTCTCGACTCGGTGATAACCGCGGTCGGCATGGTTGACCACCTGGCGGTCATGATGGCTGCGGTGATTATTGCCATTAGCCTGATGCTGATGGCCAGTAAAGCCCTCACCCGCTTTGTTAACAGCCATCCGACCATCGTTATTCTCTGTCTGAGCTTCCTGCTGATGATCGGCTTTAGCCTGATTGCCGAAGGCTTTGGTTTCCCTATTCCTAAAGGCTACCTGTACGCGGCTATCGGCTTCTCGGTCATGATTGAATCCTTCAACCAGCTGGCGATTTTTAACCGCCATCGCTTTCTCTCGGCCAACCTGACCCTACGCCAGCGAACCACCGAAGCGGTGATGAATTTGTTGAGCGGGCGCAAAGACAGTAGCGAACTGGATAGCGAGACCGCCTCGCTGGTTGCCGATCGCGACGATAACCCACTCTTCAATCCGCAAGAGCGGCGGATGATTGAGCGGGTACTGAATCTCAATCAGCGTACCGTCAGCAGCATCATGACCTCGCGTCATGACATTGAACATATTGATCTCAGCGCGCCGGAAGAGGAGATTCGCGCCTTACTCGACAAAAATCAGCATACCCGCCTCGTGGTTACCGGCGGCGATGATGACGAGGATATGCTTGGCGTCGTGCACGTGATCGATCTTCTGCAGCAATCATTACGTCATGAACCGCTCAATCTGCAGGTTCTGATTCGTCAGCCGCTGGTGTTCCCGGAAACGCTGCCGCTGCTTCCTGCGCTGGAGCAGTTCCGAAGAGCCAGAACCCACTTCGCCTTTGTGGTCGATGAATTTGGCTCCGTAGAAGGAATTGTGACGCTCAGCGACGTCATGGAGACCATCGCCGGAAATCTGCCTAATGAAGCAGAAGAGATCGATGCCCGTCACGATATTCACAAAAACGGCGACGGGAGCTGGACGGTCAACGGGCATATGCCGCTGGAAGACCTGGTCCAGTCCGTTCCTCTGCCGCTGGATGAGAAACGTGAATACCATACGGTTGCCGGTCTGCTGATGGAGTACCTACAGCATGTGCCGCAGGAAGGTGAAGAAGTGAAACTTGACGGCTACGTGCTGCGCACGCTGCAGGTGGACAGCCATCGGGTACAAAAAGTACTGATAGTGCCGCCGGCGCAGGATGAAGATGAACTGGATTATGAAGTGTGATGATTTCTTCGATGAAGCATCAAAAGCCGGACGCAGGCGGTTAACCAATTTTTAAGGGTCTGCTAATCTGTCGGCCGGGTAGTGGCTATCGCCTTACCCGGCCGAAAAAAGCCACACGCTCAACGCATCCCTCTTTAGCCGTAGGCCCGCGCAGGCGAAGCGCCGCCGGCAATTCCAGAGGAATGCGCATTGCCGGCAATCTTAGCACGATGCGCTTCTTCTGCTTTTCCTGGCTAACTTACAGTTTGTCGAGCAGCTTCTTCACATCCTTGCCGTCCTGGGTGTTTTTATTGCGTTCAGCCCATTCGCTGAGCCGTTTCCTGGCTTCATCCTGCAGCTGCTTGCGGAGTATCTGGTCAACCTGCAGGCTGTAGCTCAGCGTCTGCCAGTTACCATAAATTCGCAAAGGGATCGCCGTCTGCTTGAGCCTGTCGATGAGTTTGCTTTCGCCCTTCCAGCCGCCCAGTACCCGGACGTTGAAGAGCATATCACAATCTTCTTTCAGCAGGTTGAGCTCACCCTGACCGGTCAGCGCCATCATGTCAGATTGGCCCTGCATATGCGTCAAGGTGACCAGCCCATTATTCAGCGCAAACTCGGTGCTGACAGAGTCCAGACGGGTCGCATTGTCGTAATTTTCCTGCGCCTGAACGTTGGTGCTGCGCTCGACGGCCTGCTGTACCAGCTGCTGGAAGTTGAGCCCTTCAGTGCGCGTATCAGTGAGCTGCGTTACCGCCTGCCCCTGCCAGCTGCGGCGGAACTCGTCGGCATCGATCTTACCGCCGGAGAACTCGCCGGTCAGCGAGAGCTTGCCGGTGAGGTTTATCGAATAATTAAACGCTTTCAGAATCGAGCCGATCTCGACGTTGTCAAGTTGCGGCTGGAAAGAGGCATGCGGCGTTGCGCCCCGCGCGTCGAGCGAGCCGGGGAGCGAGAGTCGTCCACCGTCCAGGCTCCCCTGCATCTGATGAATCGTCAGCAGCCCCTGCTGATTGCTGATTTCACTTTTCACCTGGGTAAAGTGCATTCCCCGCCACTGCAGCTGGTCAGCCGTCAGGTTCAGCCGGGCGTTAAAACCGCGCAGGGCGTTGTAATCCTGCTGAATATCGTTATCCGCAATAACCGGGCGTAGCTGCCTGTTCTGGCTTTGCCCCTGCTGGTTAACGCTATTATCGCCAGAGGCGGAGGCATGAGAAAGCAGGCTATCGAGGTTGAGCGTGCCCGCCTGAAGGTTCAGCGTCCAGTCAGGCTGGTCGCCCAGCACGACGCTGCCGTTGCCGGCAATGGTGCTGCCGTTAGCCGTTAAGTTCAGCCCATCGAAGCTGAGCTTTTTTGCATCCTCGACCCAGCTGGCCTGCATGCTGGCCTGGCCGCTAATCCCTTCGGGGGGAAGCTCCGCGCCGCGAAGCTGCCAGTTCAGTTGTGAAATATCCGCCTTCAGAGAATGAGGATAATCACCGCCCTGCACCTGGGCGGAGAAGGAAAGCGCCAGATCGCGCTGATCGCGGTTCACCCGACCAGAGAAATCGACCGTGGCGCGATGGCTGCTGTCCTGCTCCATCTGCAAACGGATATCGCGCACCGTAACCTGCTCGCCATCTTCATGCTGAAAAAAGAGCACGCTATCGGCAATCTGTAGCTTCTGGACATCATACGACCAGCCGCGATCCTCCGGCACCTGAGGCAGCGTATTGTCGTGCGGGACGACCGGAGCCCCCTTGCTACGCACGGCTTCGGTTTTGGAGGTCAGCTGGATCACCGCGCCCTTCAACATCACCTGCTTGACCTGCAGCTGATGGGAGATCAGCGGCAGCAGCCCGACGTCAAGGCGCATATTATCCGCGCGAATAACGGGTTCTTCAGCACCCGGCGCGGTCAGGGTCATGCGGCCTGAGAGAATGCTGAGCTGCGGCCAGACGTGCCAGCGCAGCGGCCCATTGAGCTCGAGCTGATAGCCGCTACGATCCGCCACCTCTTTAACCATATAGGCGCGAAAATCGTTGGGGTTGACCAGCAATACCAGCGCGGTAAGACCGGCGACAACTACCGCCAGTAAGATCATCAGCGTGGTCAGAATTCGTCTCATGGCATCCTCAGCAAACCGCTAAAATTATCAATCCTTGTCGATTCGACTCGCTACCGCGCCCTGCTGGTCGCGATATTTCGCATCTTCGCGGCGATTATAAGGCCGCATCGCCGGCCCGGATAACGGCTCAAAACTTAACGCCCCGATCAGCATCCCCGGACGCAGCGCCAGCGGCAGCTTACCCGAATTATAGAATTCCAGTACGATGCAGCCGGACCAGCCCGGATCGATGCGGTGCGCGGTGACGTGCACCATCAGGCCCAGACGCGCCAGCGAAGAACGGCCATCCAGCCAGCCGACGAGATCCGGCGGCAGGGTGACCGATTCAAAGGTCACCGCCAGCGCCAGCTCGCCCGGATGCAGGAAGAACGCTTCACCATCCGGCAGAACAATCTCTTCGCTCATCACGCGATCCAGGGCCGCGCTGACTTCCGCTTTAGGCCCGCTCAGGTCAATGAAGCCCGCCGTGTGCCCGCGGAAAGTCCGAAACTTATTTCCCAGCCGAACATCGACCGTCGCGCCGTTAATGCGCTCAACGGGCGGGCGCGGGTTAATGGCCAGACGCCCCTCATCCAACCAGGCTTCTATATCTCGGTCGCACAGACGCATGAACGTTCTCCTTTAAGGCATTGCGCCCCTACGCCTTCCGGGGATAAGGGCAAATTGGCTTCTCTTTGCACGTTACACAATTCGTTCGTGTTATTCAAAGAACTGACTGATTTTGGCCTTCAATATATCGATGGCGATACGGTTCTTACCGCCGCGAGGCACGATAATATCGGCATACTGTTTGGAAGGGTCGATAAACTGCAGGAACATCGGGCGCACCGTTTTCTGGTACTGCGCCATTACCGAATCCATCGAACGCCCACGCTCGTTAACGTCTCGCTTGATGCGCCGCATCAGGCAGATATCCAGCGGGGTGTCGACAAAAATGGAGAAGCTGAGTTCGTTGCGCAGGCGGGCGTCGGTCAGCAGCAGAATCCCTTCGAGAATGATGACTTTCTTCGGTTCAATATGAATGGTTTCCGGCATACGGGTATGCTCAACGTAGCTATACACCGGCAACTCTATCGGCTGGCCGCTTCTCAGCATCTGCAAATGCTGAAACAGCAGACTATGATCCATGGAGCTTGGGTGGTCATAGTTGGTTTTTACACGCTCTTCCATCGACAGATGACCTTGATCCTTGTAATAGCTGTCTTCCGGAATAACGCCGATATGTTCATCGCCGACCTGTTCACGTAATTCACGATATAGCGTACTGGCGATAAGGCTTTTGCCCGAAGCCGATGCGCCGGCGATGCCTATAATGACGCACTGATGAGACGTATCAGTCATAAATTTTTGCGACCTGATTAACCTGGGAATGTAGGAAGGGTGGCGGTTGACCGCCAAACGCCGCAATTATAGGGATTTCAGCGCGTCGATACCAGTGCTAAGCGCCTCCCGGGTCTATTCCTCCTCCGGCGACCAGCCTTGCGTATACCAGATATGCAGTAAAGCGTACGAGCGCCAGGGGTGCCAGCGGCTGGCATAGCGCGCAATCCGCGCCGGCGTCATGCCGGGAAAACGCTGTTTAATCAGATAATCATCCGCCAGGAAGATATCCGGCGCCTGCCAGCCGCGCAGCGCGAAATAGTTCGCCGTCCAGCGGCCTATGCCGGGCAGCGTCTGCAGCTGCTTTATTCCGGCGTCGATATTCTCCGGCGCGGAGAGGGGGAGATCGCCGCGGATAGCCGCCTGCGCCAGGTGGATCAGCGCCTCCGCGCGCCGCAGGGGCATGCCCAGCGCCTTTAGCGCCAGCGGATCGGCCTGCGCCAGCCGCTGCGCGCTCGGGAAGAGATAAAAGCCCGGCGCGTCGGTCAACGGTTCCCCGAATGCGGCCACCACTTTCCCGGTGAGCTTTGCCGCCATGGCCACGCTCACCAGCTGGCCGAGCACCGCCCGTACCGCTTGTTCAAACGCATCCAGGGAGCCCGGCAGACGAAGCCCCGGCCTTGGCAGCGCAAGGCTTCCCAGCGTCAGGGCGATCTGCTGCGGGTCGCAGGACAAATCAAATAAGCGCGCAACCCGCGCCAGGCACGACTCCGCGACCGGCTGCAGCCCGGCGGAAAGCGTCACCCGCATGCCCTGCGCGGCGTCATCCGGCGTCACCGTGATGAGTCCGGCGTGGCCATTCAGGGCGAAGCTGCGGCAATAGCTGTCGCCGGCAAAAGTTTCAATTCCCTGCACCGTACGCGCGCCAAGAAAATGAAACATCCATTGCCAGTCGTAGGGGGAATGCCAGGGTAGCAGCGTCATCATTTCTCCTTTTTTAGCGCTTCAATCATAGCGGCTCCGCGCCGCCTGCGCCTTGCTTTTAAATTCCAGTTGTCGCAGTGCCGTCAATCCGCTAAAGTCGCCCCCCTTCTTCACCGGCATGGGGATTTTGCAGGCTATGTTTATTGGTTTTGACTACGGTACCGCTAACTGTTCAGTGGCGGTGATGCGCGACAATACGCCGCAGCTGCTGACGCTGGAAAACGGCAGTTCACTACTGCCATCAATGCTTTGCGCGCCGACCCGCGAAGCGGTCAGCGAGTGGCTCTACCGCCATCACGACGTCCCGCCCAACGGTGATGAAAACCAGGCGCTGCTGCGTCGCGCGATAAGCTTCAACCGCGAGGAAGATATCGACGTACTCGGCAACAGCGTGCAGTTTGGTCTCGCTTCGCTGCATCAGTACGTTGAAGATCCGCAAGAAGTCTACTTCGTAAAGTCGCCGAAATCGTTTCTCGGCGCCAGCGGGCTCAAGCCGCAGCAGGTAGCGCTGTTTGAAGACTTAGTGTGCGCCATGATGCTGCATATCAAACTCCAGGCGCAAACGCAGCTGCCGGAAACCATCGACCAGGCGGTTATCGGACGGCCGATTAACTTCCAGGGGCTTGGCGGCGATGATGCCAACGCCCAGGCGCAGGGCATTCTCGAACGTGCGGCAAAGCGCGCGGGCTTTCGCGACGTCGTGTTTCAGTTTGAGCCGGTCGCCGCCGGTCTGGATTTCGAAGCGACGCTGAGTGAAGAAAAACGCGTGCTGGTCGTCGATATCGGCGGCGGTACCACCGACTGTTCGCTGCTGTTGATGGGGCCGCAGTGGCGGGAAAAAGCCGATCGCCAGCAAAGCCTGCTCGGCCACAGCGGCTGCCGCGTCGGCGGTAACGACCTGGATATCGCCCTGGCCTTTAAATGCCTGATGCCGCTGCTGGGGATGGGCGGCGATACCGAAAAAGGCATCGCGCTACCGATTCTGCCGTGGTGGAATGCGGTGGCCATTAACGACGTGCCGGCGCAGACCGACTTTTACAGCGCCGCCAACGGTCGCCTGCTTAACGATTTGCTGCGCAGCGCCCGCGATAGCGAAAAAGTCGCGCTGCTGCTGAAGGTCTGGCGTCAGCGCCTGAGCTATCGCCTGGTGCGCAGCGCGGAAGAGAGTAAAATCGCCCTTTCCGCGCAGCCGAGCGTCAACGCGGGGCTGCCGTTTATTAGCGACGAGCTGGCGACAGCCATCAGCCAGCAGGGTCTGGAAGCTGCGCTGGATCAGCCGCTGGCCCGGATCATGGAGCAGGTTCAGCTGGCGCTGGATAACAGTAATGAAAAACCGGACGTGATTTACCTGACCGGCGGCAGCGCTCGATCGCCGTTGATTAAAAAAGCGCTGGCGGCACACCTGCCGGGTATTCCGGTTGCCGGAGGCGATGATTTTGGCTCGGTTACCGCCGGGCTGGCCCGCTGGGCGCAGGTGATGTTTCGTTAAACATCCGCTGCGTTCCCGCACCACAGAACGCAGTGAATTTGTAGCCCGGCTCAGCGCAGCGCGAGCCGGGCTAAATCTTCCCGATTGCCGTCACCCTTCACGCCGCGAAACGTAATCCCGCCGCTTTTCGCCGGTATAAATCTGCCGGGGGCGATAAATATTCAGCGGCGCTTCGTGCATTTCGTTCCAGTGCGCCACCCAGCCAAGCGTTCTGCCTACGGCGGTAATCGCCACAAACATCGATGAAGGCAGCCCCATCGCTTTAAGGATCACCGCGGTGTAGAAATCCACGCTCGGCGACAGGCCATTTTCAACAAAGTAGGGGTCAGTCAGCGCCACCTCTTCAAGGGCCATCGCCACCTGTAGCGGCATATCGGACATCCCCAGTTCCTTCAGCACCCGGTGACAGGTTTCGCGCAAAATAGCGGCGCGCGGATCAAGATGACGGTAGCGAGAGTTACCGAATCCCAGACGACGAAACGCCTGCGGATCGCGTTTCGCTTTGCTCAGAAACGCCGGAATTTGGTCGACGGTGTTGATCTCCTCCAGCATCCGCATACTGGCTTCGTTCGCCCCGCCGTGGGCCGGTCCCCATAAAGAAGCGAGCCCGGCGGCAATGCAGGCAAAAAGATTCGCCCCGGAGGAGCCCGCCGCCCGGACGGTGGTCGTCGATGCGCACTGGCCGTGGTCGGCGTGCAGCACCAGGATCTGGTTCATCGCCTGCTCAATCACCGGATTCAGCTGATACGGCTCCGCCGGGATAGCAAACAGCATATGCAGGAAATTCCCCGCGTAGGAAAGATCGTTGCGCGGATACTGCGCCGGTTGCTCAATAGAAAACTTATAGCTCATCGCCGCCAGCGTCGGCATTTTCGACAGCAGGCGGGTGGCGGCCAGCGCGCGGTGCTCAGGATTTTCAACGTCCAGCACATCGTGATAGAACGCCGCCAGCGTGCCCACCAGAGCGCACATTAAGGCCATCGGATGCGAGTCGCGCCGAAAGCTGCTGCACATGCGGCCAATCTGCTCGTGTACCAGGCTATGGCGGGTAATCGTGTTTTTGAACGACTGATAGCTGGCTTCGTCAGGCGCATCGCCCCGCAGCAGAATCCAGGCTACCTCAAGGAAGTCGCACTGGCGAGCCAGCTGATCGACCGGATAGCCGCGGTGCAGCAAAACGCTGTTTTCGGTATCAATCCAGGAGATGGCCGACGTACAGCCTGCGGTGTTAGCAAAACCGGGGTCGAAACTGCATATACCTGCGGACGCCAGCGGACGAATATCCATGCCGGGATAGCCCTGCGTCCCTGAGACCGTACTCAACGGAATGGACTGTTGTTCATCCAAAGACAGCGTTAGCGATTTCGTCGTCATCCTGTCAGGTCTCCTTGCACAACGAGTGAATGATTTACCTGGTCATTTTTCCAGGCGGAATAACCAACATAACCACAGTCGTCCGCGGATTCTTTGATGTAAATAACCAAAACATTGATAAAGGACCGCTATTACGGGTGGGGAAGAAACAGAAAATCGCCCTTTCAACCGCATAAAATACGCTTACCCCGAAATTACCCTCATCTAAATTCTACTATCACGCCTTAGAATACTGATTTTATTTCATCACAGGTCAATATATAACCATTTTATTTTTTTGCCCGCATAAATCCGCTACTCGTACGCGGTGCCATGGACTGCCGGTGTCAGTTTTTTATCACACGCTCGTCGGCGGTCTTTTATGAGGGTCTGTGCGACCGGTCATCCCATCAGCCGCGGTGGATTCATCGCCAAATGCGCCTCACTCGCCGCAGATATTGTCCGTTATCGTTATTTCAGCGTAAATTAAACTTGAATATAACCCGCTGCTTTTATATGCGCTGATTAAATAATCTAATGCCAATTTTATATAGCTGTCGCGTCAATTTATGGCATAACATCATAAACTCGTATGCTGCGCCTGAACTTTCAGGTTGCTTATTATGCACCTCCCCCCTACTTTAACGTTGATTGAGAATCTTCTTACAGCAGGTCTGGCCAGTTACCCGGCGTGCAGATAACGCTGGAATAATATCTTCGGCACCAGCAGAATGCTGCGTTGCCCGGTCCTGGACGTTTATTTCCCGAATGCGGAGGGGTACCTGTGCCTGCGGCAGCGTTCCTCTGCGTTTATACCGTCTGATTGATTAATCCATGCCACAAGGGGGCGTGATTGAATCGTTTGTGCGCTTTTTATGATCTTATTCGCAGGAGCCGCAGCGCGCATTTCTGGGCATGGTGCGGCGTCATTATCGCTCTGCAGATAGGGGTGCCAGCCCGCGCGGAGGTCCGCCAGCTGGGTATTGATATTCCGGTCTACTGGTACGCCGACGCCAGCGACACGCTGACCCTCAACGCCTTTCTTTCACTCCCTGAAGAGGTGCTAAAAACGGCGCCGCTTATCCCGTCGTTCGGCTACTCGACAAAGGCCTACTGGCTACGTACTTCGCTCCCGGCGGCCTTATTTGCTGGCGAACAGCGCTGGCTGCAGCTCGGTCCGTCGTTTGTCGATCGTTTGACCGTGTTTTATCGCCCCTACGGCAGCGACAGTCCATGGCGACAGAAAGAGTTTGGCGACCATGCGTCTGCCCGGGATAACGATCTCGACTACCGCGAAAGCGTTCTGATTTTGCCGCCCCCGCCGACGGCGGCTGGCTACGAGATGGTATTCCGTCTCCAGAGCAGCAGCACCCTGATTCTGCTGGCGACGCTCTCCTCGCCGCAGGAGTTCGTGCGTTCGGCCACGCTCGATACCGCTTTCTGGAGCTTCTATTTTGGCCTGGCGGTAATTGCCAGCGGCATCGCCCTGTGGCTTGCCATCGCGCTGCGTCGGCGCCTGCTGTGGGGGATCTGCCTGTTCTCGCTAAACTATCCGCTCGTCGCGGCCCTGCATGGCTACCCGGAGTGGTTATTTGGCAGCGCCCTGCTGCCGGTTCAGGATTATATGATCAGCTGCCTGTCGCTAGTGAGCTACGCCACCGCGCTGTGGCTGCATAGCGAAGTTTTCGATCTCAAGAAAAATATGCCGCGGCTGCATCAACTGCTGCTGGCGGCGATCGGTTTAAACATCGTTCTGCAAATCAGTATTCCGCTGGGCTTTTACGGCCTGGCGATGCAGATAGAGGCCGGGATATTTTTTATCGCCGCCCCTATTCTGTTAATCACGTCATGGATGCTGTGGCGGCGCAAAGCGATTGATATCAATACGCTGCTGCTGGGGCTGCTGCCGCCGATATATGTCGTCTCCGCCGGGCTGGCACTGCTCTCTATCCACGGCGTCATTCCGTTTCATAATGGGGTCTATTCCACCTGGCAGTACGCGCTGATTATTCATATCGTCACCGTCCTGATCATCGCCGTACTGCGGGTGCGGGCGGAAAACCGGACTCTGGTACGCAAGCAGCAGCTGGCGCGAGAGCTACAGATTGAACGCGAGGCCAGCTTCCACCAGCGCCAGTTTATGGGAATGGTGGCGCATGAGTTCAGAACGCCGCTGGCGATCCTCCAGGCCGCGCTGGAAAACCTGCGCCTGTGCCCCGCAACGGTGACGCAGAGCTCGCGCCTCGACCGCATGCAGCGGGCGACAACCCGTCTGGTACAGCTTACCGATAATTGCCTGGCCGACGCCCGGCTCTCCTCCAGGGACCTGCACGCCGACAGGCAGGATGCAGCGCTGCTGCCCGTGATCTATATGGCCGCGACGGTCGTGGATCTTTCGCTTAACCATTATCTGGATGTCACCCTTGAGGGGCAAACTGTGGGTCCGGACTCCCCTTCACCGGTGCTGTTTATTGATAGCGGGCTACTGTGTATCGCCATCGCCAACCTGCTCGACAACTCGGTGAAATATGCCGCCTCCGGGGAGATAAGCATCGAGATTTATCCGCAGGAAAAACACGTGGAATTACGCATTGGCGATCGCGGTCCCGGCATCCCGCCTGAACAGGTCGAACATATTTTCGAGCGCTATCGGCGCGGCGAAACGGATACCGCAACGCCGGCCGGGACCGGGCTTGGCCTGTATGTCGCCCGACAAATCATCCAGGCTCACGGCGGGGACCTGTGGCTGGCAGAGAACACGTCGGCCGGATGCAAATTTGCGCTCACGCTCCCGGTTAACGGACAGCAGAAGGACACATCATGACATTACGCGTCGCAATCATCGAAGATAGCGCTGATTTACTCGACGAGCTGCTGGCTTTTCTGCGCCATCGCGGCTTCGATGCCTGGGGCGTGCGCAGCGCCGAAGCCTTCTGGCGGCAGCTGCATCGCGATCCGGTTGATATTGTGCTTATCGATATTGGCTTGCCGGGTGAGGACGGCTTTAGCGTGCTGGACTATTTGCACGAAATTGGCCAGTTCGGCCTGGTGGTGGTGACCGCCAGAGGGCATGAGCAGGATCGGCTCCAGGCCTTAAACGCCGGCGCCGATCTCTATCTCATCAAGCCGGTCAACTTTTCCGACCTAGCGGAGAGTATTCAGGCGCTTGGCTCCCGGCTTCGCCAGCAAAAACCGACGGAACGCGTCAACCCGCCGCCATCAGCAGAGCGGCCAGCGCCGTCTCACTGGGTGCTCCAGAACGAGCACCTTGTGGCGCCGTCTGGGCTGGCCCTGCCGCTCACGCAGCAAGAGTACCGACTGCTGGAAGTGTTAATGCGTAACCGCAATGAGGTCTGCAGCAAGGTTGACCTGCACACCTCTCTGTTTACCGATGAAGGCGAACCGGAACTGCACCGAATCGACGTCGTGATCAGCCGCCTGCGCCACAAGGCCCGCCTTCACGGTATCACCCTGCCGATTCGCGCGATTTTTGGCAAAGGGCTGGCGTTTCTCTCCTGACCTTTCCCCGGCCGGCAGCAGCAGCGCTGCCGGTCAGTATTCCGCCATCCGCGCGGCGTCATTGCGAAGTTGTTTTCAGTTTTGCTCCTCTTGTTAATTTTTTTCAGTTTTTGAGAGGAATGAGAGAAATGAGACTGACAGCACATTAAGAATTTTCTTACATTGACATGGTGTCGTGAGCGTACCGGCCCAAAGCGTCCCTGAGCGAACCGACTATTGCTGATCCAGCGATAGCTGAATTCAGGACGCTTGCCGCGCGCTTTTCGTACGCGTATCGCGAGCACGGTTTAAAGAAGAGTATAAAAATATTCCCGTGCCGGCGAGGTACATTTTTAACACCTAAAATTAAGTTAAAGGATATCTATCATGGCCATGCAAACATGGTTAGCCTTATTGCTGTGCATATTTTGCCTTTGCGTGTCTGTTTACAGCCTTGTTTCCTATATCAGAGACAGGAGAAAACAAAAATTTCCGTTTTCAACTAAGAATTCATCGCGCAGAAAATAACTAAAGCCCCGCGAATAATAACCAAATCTGTCCAGCAGCAGCCACCGCATACGCCCGGAGGATTGATCACAACATGGCGTTATGTTGATTTATCAGGGAAATAACGCCATGAAAAAAATAAACATCGCTATCAACACCAGGAATACTTTTCTCCGAGAGTCGTTGGTTGCCATAGTCAATGAGCTCATCAGCCGCAGCGGCAACCTTAAAGCCGCTTTTTCTTATAAGCATAATGATTTTTTAGATAAGGATATCATCATCGCTGAAGTTCTTCCCGGCGAGATCTATCTGTGCAATACCAGTATTAAGAACCGTAAAAAAAACAGTTCGGTGATTATATTACACAGCTATGACAAACTTCCGGAAAAGGAGCTGATCGTCAACTGCCTTAAGGGCGTTACCTTTGTCTCAATCAAAGCCGTTAATATCGATAAGATGTTTGAAATTATTGCCCACGAGCTGAAAAGAAGTGAACTGCTTCCTCTGACGCAGAAGATCGACTCGCCGCTAATTTGCACAAACTGCCCGCATAAGATGTTGTCCAAATCGCAGGTAGCCGTCGCCACCGGCATTATTCATGGCTTTGATATCGGTAAAATTTCTGCTCTCAACAAAGTCACTCCCAAAACCATCACCTGGCACAAAAGCAAAATTATGGAAAAATACAGCCTTAATAACAATTATGACTTTTTCCAGTTTATTAACTTATTAAAAGAACGCTGGTAAACGCGCGCACGCGCCATCGACGATCGGATTATGTACCGTAAAATTAAGAATTTGCTGGCTTGCGAGGAACGGGATTCCGAAAAAGATCGGTAAAATGAAAAACATCTACTCAGGCGTTACGGGCAGCGGGTAACATGACCCGGTTCCCTGGTATGAAAATACCGGAGCGTATTTTTATACAATAAAAAATGCCTCTACCAGGGAATCTGTTACTTCGTCACATTGCCCCTGGCGTGCCTGTCAGGGGCCTCTTTTTCTGCGCAAAAAGCGACCCCGTCAGAGAGGCCGCCCGACGATCAGGCTTGCGCCTGCTGAGACGCGACTTCAGCCTCGGGTACCTCATTCTGCGACAGACCTTCATTTTTTGACAGCATCGCCGTCGCAATCCCGTTACCCAGCACGTTAATCGCTGAACGCCCCATATCGAGGAAATGGTCAATCCCCATCAGCAGCAAAATACCCGCCACCGGAATATTGAAGCTCGGGATGGTCGCCGCCAGCACCACCAGCGCCGAACGCGGTACCCCGGCAATCCCTTTCGAAGCCAGCATCAGCGTCAGCATCATTACGGTAATCTCGCTAAAGCTCAGCTGAATATTGTAAGCCTGGGCGATAAACATGGCGGCAAAAGAGCAGTACACCATTGAACCGACCAGATTAAAGGAGTAGCCAATTGGCAGCACAAACGACGCGATATTACGCGAGCAGCCAAATTCCACCAGACGCTCCAGGGTCTTCGGATAGGCAGCCTCGGAGCTGCTGGTCGTGAACGCCACCAGCACCGGATCTTTGAGCATATTCAGCAGGCGAAAAACCTCTTTTTTGAGCACCATATACCCCACCGCCAGCAGCACCGCGCTGGTCAGCAGAATCGCGACATAGTATCCGCCGATAAACGAGGCGTAATTAAGCAGGATCCCCAGCCCCTGCGAGGCGATAACCGAAGAGATCGCGGCGAAAATGGCCAGCGGCGCGACGTACATCACGTACCCGGTCACCTTCAGCATAATATGGGAAACCACGTTCAGCGCCGCCACCAGCGGGGCGTTGAATTTCTCCCCCAGCGATGCCCCGGCTATACCGAAGAACATAGAGAAGACCACGATTTGCAGAATCTCGTTGTTGGACATCGCCTCGGTAATGCTGGTGGGGATGGTATGGGTCAGAAAGCCTTTCAGGCTCATCCCACTCACCGCCAGCCCGGTATCCACGGACTCTTTCGGGATCGCCAGGTTCAAACCGGCGCCGGGATGCTCGAGGGTAACAATCACCAGCCCGACCAGAATGGAGAGAATGGACGAGGTAATAAACCACACCATGGCTTTACCGCCGACCCGCCCAATGGTCGCCGTTTCGCCCAGCCGCATAATCCCCACCGTCAGGGTACTGAACACCAACGGCGCAATGACCATCTTAATCAGGCGCAGAAACACGTCGGTAAGCAGCGTAATGTTTTCCGACCATGCGGTAATAGTCGTTTGCCCGGCGTAAGCGTGGATGGCCGCGCCGGAGAGGATCCCCAACAGCATGAAGATGACGATGAACAGCGTGAGTTTGTTTGCACTTGCCACAAAAATTAACCCCTGATTTATTTAACGTGTTGTTTTTTAATGTATATATGTTTTATTTATTGGAATACATTAAACATTCACCACATAAATTGAATAAAAGCAGGCGGGGTTACAACTCTTTTTTAGTTTTTATAGTAAAAGTTAATGTGCTCGTTGATGTGCATCAAACCGTGCCGCGCCGCCGGTAAGATGAAAAAGGCGCCGGCGTCAGAAGACAACCGGCGCAAAGAGGCATTAGTGTTTTACGGTATCCTCCAGGAAGAAACGTCCCAGCGGATTCTGATAAAAACCATCGATATTTTTGCGGCTGACGTTGCGGTACGGGCTGTAATACAGATCGACCCAGTTCACGTCGGCCTTGGCCATTTTTTGCAGGTCGATATACATCTGCTCGCGCTTTTTACTGTCCATTTCAACGCGCGCGGCGGCCACCAGCGCTTTAACCTGGTCGTTATGATAGCGGGTCATATAGTTCATATTGGCATCGTGACCCAGCACGAAGGTGGTTTTCTGATCGGGGTCGAGAATATCGTTGGTCCAGTACATCACCGATATATCGTACTCCCCGGCCACCAGCATATCCCAGCTCTGGCTCGGGTCGACTTTTTGCAAATTCACCGTCACCCCGGCTTTTGCCAGCTGCTGTTGTAGCAAAATGGCAATTTGCTCATCGACTTCATCCCCGGCATTGACCACATAGTTCAGCTTCAGGTCGGCAGCACCCGCCGCTTTCAGCATCGCTTTGGCCTTTTGCGGATCGTATGGCCGGCGAAGATTATCCTGATAGTGGTAAAGCGCTCCGGCGGGAATATAGGAATTGGCCACCTGACCGTAGCCAAAGGTCACGGTTTTTACAATCGCGTCTTTATCAATCGCGAAGTCCAGCGCCTGACGGACTTCCACCTTGCCCAGCGCGCCGTGAGAATGATTGATCAGCAGATGGTCCTCGCGAGTAGAAGGATCCAGCTCCACCTTCAGATTGGCATCCTTTTGTAACGATGCAATGCGCGAGAAAGGCACGGTCAGCGCGGCGTCAAGTTCGCCGGCCTGCACTTTCAGCATGCGGGTATTGTCGTCCGGAATGGTTAACCACTCCACGCCATCCAGGCTGACGTTTTTCGCCTGCCAGAAGTTCGGGTTCTTCACCAGCACGATCTTTTCTCCGCGCAGCCACTCTTTCACGCTAAACGCGCCGGAGCCCACGGGCTTTTCGGCAAACGCCTCTTCGCCTTCCGCCTTCATCGCCTGCTGGGAAATCACCGAAGCGTTCGGCAGCGCCAGCTGCGATAAGAACGGCGCTGAAGGCGATTTCAGCGTCACCACCAGCGTGCGCGGGTCCGTGGCTTCCGCTTTGGCAATAATGCTATAGGAATCCCGCCACAGCGAGCCTTCATCATCGCGGATACGGATCAGGCTAAACGCCGCATCGCTGGCGGTCAGCGGCGTACCGTCCGAGAACCGGGTTGCGCGAATTTTGAAGGTATAGACTTTGCCATCCGGTGAAATCGTCCAGCTCTCGGCCACGCCCGGCTCCAGCTTCGTCCCGCTTTTATCCACCCGCACCAGCGGGTCAAAGACGTTGGAAAAGACCCAGTTATCCGCATTTTGCGCCGATTTTATCGGGTCAAACGTGGTGCTGTCCTCCCGGCGGCCAATGGTCAATACGCCGGCCGCCTGAGCTATTTCACTCACCACGCTGAGCGCCAGAAAAACGCTCGCCGCCAGTAACTTAATCTGCCTGTGCTTCATCAAAAGATCCCCCAGTTAACGGAAAAACGGTCTCATCGCCCGCGAGGTTGAGCACGCAGGCATAAGCGCGATCGGCAATCTGCCGGGTTGGTGGTGGTGCGCCGGTGCGGCACTGCACCTGCGCATAAGGGCAGCGCGGATGAAATGCACAGCCTTGTGGAACGGCTACGGGACTGGGCGGCTCGCCCCCCAGCAAATTTTTCGGCAGCGGTTTATCCGGGTCGATTTCCGGGATCGCCGAGACCAGCGCGGCGGTATAGGGATGCAGCGGTCGAGTGAAGACCGCTTCTGCCGGCCCCTCTTCCACAATTCTCCCAAGATACATCACCGCAACGCGATCGCAGAGCCGCCGCACAATCGCCAGATCGTGGGCGATAAACAGAATCGCCAGCCCCATCTTTTCCCGCAGATCCATCAGCAGGTTGACGATCTGTCCCTGAATAGAGACGTCCAGCGCCGCGACGCACTCATCGGCCACGATCAGCCGCGGCTCCATGGCCAGCGCTCTGGCAATACCGACGCGCTGGCACTGGCCGCCGCTTAGCTGAGACGGTTTCGCGCTGGCCTGCTGCGGACGCAGGCCGACCAGGGTGAGCAGTTCCGCAACCCGCAGCGCTTCCTGCCCGCGCGGGACTTTCTGATGCACGCGCAGCACCTCGGAGATGCTTTCTCCTACGGTCTGCCGGGGATTCAACGAGGCATAGGGATCCTGGAAAATCATCGCGCTTTGCTGGCGCAGACGGGCAATATCGCTGGTTAAGCCATGGGTAATGCGCTGTCCGGCGAACCGCACCTCGCCATCGGCAACCCGTTCAAGCTGTAACAGCGCTCGGCCAAGCGTGCTCTTACCGCTGCCGGATTCGCCGACAAGGCCCAGCGTCTCGCCAGGAAAGATCTGCATCGTGACCCGGTTTACCGCGTGTACGACCCGCTTCGGCCGCCAAAGGCCGCCGGAAACCGGGAAGGTGACGCAAAGATTATCGGCCTCAAGCAGCGGCCAGCGAGCGTTAACCATTATCCCTCCTGCCGTGCTGGCAAAATGTGATGGCAGGCCACCGCGTGGCTATGGCAATCCTGCCCGTAACGCAGCAATGGCTGGCTCTGACACGCCTCATCGGCGCGGCGGCAGCGCGGGTGAAAGCGACACCCTGATGGGAAGTGGTCGGCGCTGGGCGGCTGGCCGTCGATGATCGTCAACCTCCCCTGCCCGCCTTCGCTGGCCGGCTGACAATCAATGAGCCCGCGGGTGTAGGGATGCAGGGGCCCGCCAAGCACTTCGCGTTTGCCGCCCACTTCACACAGCCTGCCGCCGTACATCACCGCAATCCGGTCGCAGGTTTGCGCCACCACCCCGAGATCGTGGGTGATCATAATGACCGCCAGCCCCAGCTCGGCGCGCAGATCGCTGAGCAGGCGCAGAATCTGCATCTGCACGGTGACATCCAGCGCGGTGGTCGGTTCGTCAGCAATCAGCAGCCGGGGTTCCGGCGCGAGGGCAACGGCGATCATCGCCCTCTGGCGCATGCCGCCGGAAAATTCGTGCGGATAGCTATTGAGCCGATTCTGCGGGTCCGGGATACCGACCTGGCGCAGCAAGGCCAGCGCATCCTCCCGCGCCTGACGGCGGTTTGCCGCAAAGTGAAGGCGGCGACTTTCTGCAATCTGCTCTCCAATGGTCATCACCGGATTGAGATGGCTGGTCGGGTTCTGGAAAATCATGCCGATTTCCCGGCCGCGCACCGCCGACATTTGCCCTTCGCTGAGGGACAAGATATCCCGGCCGTCCAGCAGAACCTCACCGCCGGTAATCCGCAGTCCGGCCCCCGGCAGCAGGCGCATCAGCGCCCGGCAGGTCACGGTTTTCCCCGACCCGCTTTCGCCAACCAGCCCAAGCATCTCCCCGGCTTCAAGCGTTAACGAGACGTTATCCACCAGCGCGACATCCTCGCCGCGCATGACCGTCAGCTGATTTACCTTCAGCAAGCTCATACGCGTTCCCCTAGCTTATCGCCCAGCCCATCGGCCAGCAGGCTGAAGCCCATCGCCAGCAGCACGATGGCAAGCCCCGGAAAGGTGGTTATCCACCATGCGGTGGTGATAAAGCTCTGCCCTTCGGCCACCATAATCCCCCATTCGGCGGTAGGAGGCTGCACGCCGAGCCCGAGATAGCTCACCGAGGCCCCGTTCAGCAGCACCAGAACGCAGTCAGACATCGAAAAAATTATGGCTCCGGTTAGCGCATTGGGCAGCAGATGGCGGAACAAAATCCGCAGATGGCCGTAGCCCAGACTGCGGGCCGCCAGAATAAAATCGCGCTGTTTCAGCGTCAGTACCTGAGCGCGTACCAGCCGGGCGTAGGAGACCCAGCCCACCATCGCCATCGCCATATAAAAGCTGCTCAGCCCCGGCCCGAGGATGGCGAT
The DNA here is from genome assembly GCF_007910085.1 of Klebsiella sp. ME-303. Lineage (NCBI taxonomy): Bacteria > Pseudomonadati > Pseudomonadota > Gammaproteobacteria > Enterobacterales > Enterobacteriaceae > Klebsiella > Klebsiella sp. ME-303. Next base: position 25,280 of record NZ_VOJB01000053.1, read on the forward strand.
AATCGCCAGCATCAGCACCAGAAACGGAAAGGCCAGCACGATATCAATAACCCGCATCACCAGCGCGTCGGCCACGCCGCCGAGATAGCCCGCCAGCGCCCCCAGGGTGGTGCCGAGCATAAAGGGGAACAGGACCCCCAGCAGGCAGATTTGCAGATCGACCCGCGCCCCCCACAGCACGCGGGAAAAAACGTCGCGGCCAAAGTTGTCGGTACCGAAGAGATGCGCGCCGCCCGGCGGCAGCAGGCTGGAAGAGGCGTCCTGGACAATAGGATCGAACGGCGCTATCCACGGCGCCAGACAGGCGACCAGTAGCCATAGTCCGACTATCGCCAGCCCGGCGAAGAGCGCCTGCTGACGCGGGATCGCCCGCTGACGCAGGCGGGAAAAGGTCGCTATCGCCTTCATAGTTTTATCCTTGGGTCGAGGGCCACGGTCAGAATATCCGCCAGCAGGCTGACCGCCACGGTGGCAAGGGCAAAGACCATTACCACGCCCTGCACCACCATGTAGTCGCGGCTAAAAATCGCCTTAACCAGCAGCTGTCCGAGGCCGGGGATAGCAAACACGCTTTCAATCACCACCGTACTGCCTATAAGCCAGCCAATATTCACCGCCAGCAGATTGATGGTCGGCACCAGCGAGTTCGGCAGCACGTGCCGCCAGAAGATACGTCTTTCCTGCTGCCCGCGCGCCCGGGCCGCCACCACATAGTCGCTATTCATCTCCATCAGCAGGCTGGCGCGCAGGTTGCGAATCAATACCGCCGACAGCGCCAGCGCCACGGTCAGGCACGGCAAAACCATATGGTGCAGCTGGTCTAAAAAATCGCTGCCGTAGCCGGAGACCGGAAACCAGCCGAGCACGATACTGAACAGCAGAATCAGCATGATGCCGAGCCAGAACGCCGGGAATCCGAGCCCGGCGGTCGTAAACAGACGAATCAACCGATCGGCGAGACGCCCGCGCTGGCGTGCGGCTATCGCCGCCAGCGGCACCGTCAACGCTACTGCCAGCAGAACGCTGCCGAGCACCAGCCACAGCGTCGGTTCCAGCCGCGAGGCAATCAGCTTCAGGGTATCCACCCGGTATACAATCGACTTCCCCAGCTCGCCCTGCAGCAGGTTGCGCAGAAAATAGCCGTACTGAACCCACAGCGGTTCATCGAGGGCAAACTGCGCGCGAATGCGGGCCAGCGCCGCCGGCGTGCTGCGCACCCCCAGCAGAATACGCGCCGGATCGCCGGGGATCGCGCGCACCATCATGAAGGTGATCAGGCTGATACCCAGCAGAACCGGCAGCAGCTGTAGCGGGCGAAAAAGCAGAAAGCGGTAACGATGCATTAACAGCCTCCCGCGTCGCGCTGGCGTGCCAGAAAATCGAGCAGCACCGGGTAGTAAGCCTGCGGCTCTTCGTAAAACGGCATATGGCTGCTGTTGGCAAAAATGGCTATTTCAGCGTTCGCCAGGCCCTGCTTCATTTTCAGGGCGCAGGCGGGCGTCAGTTCATCGTGCTGGCCGCTGGTGATCAAACAGGGCACGCGGATTGACGCCAGCTCAGCGCTGCGGTTCCAGTTTTTTAAATTACCGGTATAGAGGAATTCGTTCGGCCCCTGCATGGTGATATACGGGCCCATATTCCAGTCCCCAAGCGAGCGGGTAACCGGCTCTGGCCAGACGTCAAGACGGCACACGTGACGGTAATTCAGCAGCGTAATCGCCGCCTGATAGGCTGGGTGGTCTAGCCAGCCGAGCGCTTCGTAGCGCTGCATCATCGCGACGGTTTCTGGCCCCAGCGCCCCGCGCAGACGGTTCAGCTCCTGCACCAGATGCGGCATATCGGCGACGGTGTTTTCAAGAATCAGCGAGCGAATTGCGCCAGGATGGTGCAATGCCACTTCAATCGCCAGCCATCCGCCCCACGAGTGACCAAGCAGATGCACCTGACCAAGGCCCAAAGTCCGGCGGACGGTCTCCACTTCACGCACATAGCGCGCCATCGTCCACAGGCTGGCGTCATCCGGCCGGTCGGACTTTCCGGTCCCCAACTGGTCAAAGGCGATCACCCGATAGCCGTGCTGTTTCAGGCAGGCGTGGGCTTCGCGCAGATAGTCGCAGGGCAGCCCCGGTCCGCCGTTGAGGCAGAGAACGGTCTCATCGCCGTCGCCAAACTGATAGGCCACGACGTTATAGCCTTCCACCGCAATGTTATGGCACCGGTCGGGCGCTATTTCGCTCCACATGGTCTATTCCTCATCGTCGATGGTAAGAGGGTTGGGGTCTGTCTTAACGCTAACGGCAACCCCGGACGCTGAACAGTTAGCAAAAATACTAGTTTTGCGCTGCGCCGGGACGGCACCGGAATTGCATATCTTTGGGCCAGCTACTGACGGATTTGCACAAATCGTGCCCGTCGCAGGTCTCGTTTTAGGTGAAGGGGGTTATATGCGACTGGAGTTTGACCACCCCGGCAGCGCGCGGGCGGCCAGCCTGGATGACGCATTCAGCGGGCTTTTTCAGCACACCCGGAGGTTGGGATTTGAGGCGGTGATTTACGATTACACGCCGGTTCCGCGTTCTCTGGAAGGAGAACTGATTACGCCCTCGCTGCTGAAAACGTTCAACGTGCCGGAAGATATGCGCCAGCTATGGTGCGAGCGCGGATATTACCAGGTGGATCCGGTACAGCACTGCGCGCTCGAGAGCTGCGCGCCTTTTGTCTGGTCCTATCAACGGCCGGACAGCAGCATGCTGCGCGGGAGGCTGGACAATCATCCCACCGCGGTCACCGACTATATGCGCGAACACAATATGCCCTGCGGCGCGACGGTTCCCCTGCATCTCCCCAACGGGGGATTCGTGACCCTCACCGGCATCCATACCGGCCAGCGCCAGGAGCGGGAAATCAGCGCCACCCTGGCGCAGCTGATGCTGCTCGCCTGGCAGTTTCAGGAGTCCGCCTTCCCGCTGTTCGACAGCACTATGCTCACCTGCCATCACGTCAAGCTGAGCAACCGCGAGCGCGAATGCCTGGCGTGGTCCGCCGAGGGGCTTACCGCCAAAGAGATCGCCCGCAAGCTGCATCGCTCGGTGGCGACGGTGACGCTGCATCTCAATACCGCGGCCAAAAAGCTGGGCGCCAGCAACCGCGTGCAGGCGGTGGTCCGCGCCCTGCACTACCGTCTGCTCGACAGCTAAGAACTAGCATTTTTGCTAGTGTTCAGCCGCGGTTGCCAGCCTTTACCCTGAAAGCCGGTCCACTTAGCAGGGTAAAGATGATTCATGTATACCATCCGCGAAGGTTACGCCCCGTTTCGGCACTATCAAACCTGGTTTCGCGTTTGCGGCGATATCGATAGCGGACTCACGCCGCTGGTCGTCGCCCACGGCGGGCCGGGGTGCACGCATGATTACGTCGATGCGTTCCGCGATATCGCCCTCAGCGGGCGAGCGGTGATCCACTACGATCAGTTAGGCAACGGGCGTTCAACCCATTTACCGCAGCAGCCCGCCGACTTCTGGCAACCGGCGCTGTTTCTTGACGAACTGGCTAACCTGCTGCTGCATCTCAATATTGCCGATAATTACGCCCTGCTCGGCCAATCTTGGGGAGGTATGCTCGGCGCGGAGCACGCCGTGACGCAGCCAAAGGGGTTAAAGGCGCTGATTATCGCCAACTCCCCGGCATCGATGGCGCTGTGGCTGCAGGGTGCGGCAAAGCTGCGGGCGCAGCTGCCCGCCGACGTCCAGCAGACGCTGCTGGACCATGAGGCGGCGGGAACGCTGGACAGCGCGGAATATAAGGCGGCAAGCGCAGTATTTTATCAACGCCACGTCTGTCGGCTCGATCCCTGGCCGGCGGAAGTGCGGCGCACCTTCGACGCCATGGATGCCGACCCGACGGTTTATCACGCCATGAATGGCCCCACCGAATTCCACGTTATCGGCAGCATGAAAGCGTGGACGATTATCGACCGCCTCGCGCGCATTACGGTTCCGGTTCTGCTGCTTTCCGGGCGCTACGATGAAGCCACGCCGGAAGTGGTACAGCCCTTTATGGACCATATCTCCGGCGCCGAGTGGGTCATTTTTGAAGCCTCGAGCCATATGCCGCACGTCGAAGAGCGCGAGCTGTGCATGAAGACGGTGAACGACTTTTTAGGCCGGGCGATACCATAAAAGCCGCTTACAGCGCCAGTCCGCCTCCGCCACTGAAGGGCCGCTCGCCGGCGATTTTCATCACTTCAGCCCCTAAAGTGACAAACGGCGCCCGACGGCTGGCATAAATCAGGCCGCCCGATGTCGGCCGCACCGCTTTGACCATATCGGTCAGCGGATCGATGATTTCCGCGACGACATCGTCAGCGCTGACCCACTCGCCGGGCTGTTTTAGCTGCACCAGGATGCCGGTCGCCGGCGCGGTGACAATCTCCCCGGCGGCAAACGGCAGCATCACCGTTTCCTGCTGCGGAACCTCGGGCCTGGCGCCCGCCAGCACGCCGCGGTACTGCAGGTAACGGTAAATGCGTTCGGCGTCGTCGCAGGCGGTGGCGTGATTCACCTCCTGCTGGCCGCGCAGCTCGACGGTCACCGCCATGCAGCCGGGCTGCTGCTGGCGCCACGACGGATTCCTCGCGCAAAGACGCTGCCACGGCAGGCCGCAGGCTTCATCAAACGAGTTGCCCCCGCTCTCCTGCGACAGCAGCACGGCGCCAATACCGAGGAAAGCCGCCAGAACTTTCGCCTCGCGTTGCCAGGCCGGGTCGGCGTAGAGGTGCAAAATCGCCTGGTCATCGCAGTGCAGATCGAGCACCAGATCGGCATCGCAGGCGAGGCTCAGCAGATGGTGGCGCAGGGCCTGCGCCTCGCTCACGGCGGGAAGCGCCGCCAGCGCCTCCCGCATCGCCGCGCGCACCCGCTGCAGATACTCGGGGCGCGTACCGGGCAAATCCGCCGGTAAACCGGCCTGCGCCAGCGCCGCCAGATCGGGAAAATCGCGGTTAAAATTGCGCCCGCTCGCCAGATCGAAACGGCCAATACCGCTGCTGAGCAGCACCTGGGCCAGCCCCGGCGGGTTGGCTACCGGCACAAGAATGATTTCGCCGCGCAGTTCGCCGCGCCGTTCCGCCTGGCTGAGTAATCTTTTAAGATAATGCAGAACCAGCATGCCCGGGATTTCATCGGCGTGCAGCCCCGCCTGCAGATAGACCTTCTCTCCCGTGCCGGGCGCGCCGAAATGAAAATGGCTTAATTGCCGCTGCCCACCGAGTGCATGTTCAGGTAATGTATAGTGTTTAATTTTCATTGGACGTCCTGGTTGTGGAAAAGAAAGCCCGGCTTGACCGTATCGATCATAAGATCCTTGAAATTCTGCGCCGGGATGGCCGCATTTCTTATCAGAAGCTCTCGGAGCAGGTAAACCTCACCGCCCGTCCATGCCTGGAGCGGGTGCGCGGCCTCGAGCGCGACGGCATTATTCGCGGCTACAGCGCCATTGTAGAACTGCCCGAGCCGGAGCACGCGTTTGTGGTACAGGCGCAAATCGCGCTGGCCGACCACGGGCGCTCGCAGCCGATGTTTGAGCAGGAGATGCGCCAGACGCCCGAAGTGCTGGACTGCTGGCTGGTCAGCGGCAGCTTCGACTTTCTGGTACGCATCGGCTGCCGCAGCATGGCGCACTACTGCCAGCTGGCGGATAGCTGGCTGACCAGTAAAAAGTTTCACGTCGATAAAATCGTCACCCTGACCGAACTGCAGGCCATTAAGCGCTCCTGACTAGCCGCGCCGGATAAACGCCAGCCAGCGCCGCTCGGCGCGGGAAAAGGCGAAAATCAGCATAAAGGTGCAGAGCAGATACAGCGCCGCGGCCATCAGAAACGGAATAAACGGCGAATAGGTCATGGCGTAGAACGCGCGGGCCACGCCGGTAATATCCAGCAGGGTGACGGTGCTGGCCAGCGACGTGGCGTGCAGTAAAAAGACCATTTCATTATTCAGCGCCGGGATCCCGCGTCTGAGCGTCGCAGGCAGCACCAGACGACGAATAATCTGCCATTTCCCCATCCCGTAGGCCTCCCCGGCGACCCACTCCTGGCGCGGAAAGGTCACCATCATCCCCGCCAGGAGCTCCGCGACGTACGCGGCAGTGTTGAGGACCAGCGCCAGCGTGGCGCAGAAGGTCGCATCGCGGAACAACAGCCAGAACGGCTGGTCGTTCATCCAGCCCGTCTGCACGATATCGAACTGCGACAGGCCGTAGTAAATCAGCATCAGCTGGAGATAGAGCGGCGTGCTGCGGAAAAAATACGTAAAACCACGGATGGGCAGCGCCAGCGCGCGCGGTCCATACACCTGCCCCACCGCCATCGCTATCGCCAGCGCCATCCCGGGAACGATGGAGAGCAAAAACAGCTCCGCCGTGACCGCCAGCCCGCTGGCGGCGCCGTTGCCGTCGCTCCACAAAAAGCTCGGGATCGCATCGAGAAAGGTTTGCAGATTCATAAGGCCGTCCCCGCCGTGGAAGAGCGCAGCGCGTAACGCTTCGCCAGGCGGCTGAAAAGCCAGCTGGAGAGTGCGGTAATCACCATGTAAATCAGCGAGACCAGAAAATAGAAGAGGAACGGCTTTTGCGTGGCGCGCCCGGCCTGTTCGGCCAGCCATACCATATCCTCAAGGCCCAGGATCGACACCAGCGCCGATGCTTTCATCAGCCCCAGCCAGTTGTTGTTGATGCCCGGGATCGCGAAGCTCAGCATCTGCGGCAGCATCACCCGGCGGAACACCGTCCACGGCCGCATCCCGTAGGCCTGCGCAGCTTCGGTTTGCCCGCGATCGACGGTCAGAAAGGCGCCGCGAAAGGTCTCGGTGTAATAGGCGCCGAAAACAAAGCCGATCGCCAGCACGCCGGAGATAAAGGTATTGAAGCGCACCGGCCCGAGCCCCACCAGACCCAGCAGCAGGTTCACCAGCATCTCGCCGCCGAAAAACAGCAGCAGCATAATCACCAGCTCCGGGATACCGCGCACCAGCGTGGTGTAGGCGGTGGAAAACAGGCGCAGCCACGGCGGGCCAAAGAGCTTAACCAGCGAGTTAATCAGCCCCAGCAGCAGAGCGACCAGTAATGAAGAGAGCATCACGCACAGCGAAAGCGCCGCGCCGCGTAACAACAGGGGTAAATAGTCTGCGACCATATTCAGCCTTCCGCGGAGGTCGTAAAGGGGCGCAGGCCATCACCCGCGCCCGCATCTTCACGACTTATTTGCCATAAATATCAAAGCTAAAGTATTTTTTCTGGATCGCGTCGTAGGTGCCGTCGGTGCGGATTGCCTTAATGGCCCCGTTCAGCGCATCGCGCAGCGCCGGGTTGTCTTTATTCACCGCAATCCCCACGTCGGAAGAGATGCCGCCGTCCTGGATAACCGGACCGGCAAAGGCGAATTTCTGCCCGCGCGGGGTATCAATAAAGCCGGTCGCCGCCTGAATATTATCCTGCAACGCGGCGTCGATTCGCCCGGAGAGCAGGTCGAGGTAGACGTTATCCTGGTTAGCGTAACCGACAATCTTCACGCCATGATTGGCCCAGTTGGCCTTCGCAAACGCTTCATGGGTGGAGCCGGTCTGGACGCCGACGGTTTTGCCTTTCAGGCTGGCGACGTCAGGCATCAGCGGGCTGCCTTTGCGCGCCACCAGCTGCGCCGCGCTGCGGTAGTAGCGGTCGGTGAAATCCACTTCCTTTTTACGCTCATCGGTAATATTGAGCGAAGCGATAATGGCATCGAACTTATGCGCGTTGAGGGCGGCAATCATGCTTTCGAACGGCTGCTTCACGAAAACGCATTTGGCTTTTAGCTGGGTGCACAGCGCATTGGCGATATCAATATCAAAGCCGGTAATTTCACCGCTGGGCGCCAGCACGTCAAACGGCGGATAGCCGCCATCGACGCCAAAGCTGATGGTGTCAAACTGCTGGGCGGCCAGCGGCGCGCTGAGCGCCATGCAGGCCAGTAGTGCGGCAAGGCGTATTTTCATTTCGATCTCCCCGGTGTTGGCGCGGTGATTAAAAACGCAGTGAGAGGCAGGTCAGGCCGCCATCCATTTTCTTAAATTCGCTGGTGTCGAGCTGCACGATAGGCATTCCCAGCTTGCTGATTTCGCCCAGGGTATAGGGGTAGCCCTGCGGCGTAATTAAGGTATCGTTGATCCACAGCGTATTTCCGGCGTAGGCCTCCTCTTCCGGGATCACGATGCTGTTGAAGCCGCTAAACGCCGGATGGCTAACGTAGCCTTCCGTCAGCAGCAGCGTATTGCGGCCCACATAGTTGACGATCGATTTCAGATGCAGACCGGCGCTCACTTCAATCGCCGCGACCTGATAGCCGTGCGGCTCAACGGCGGCGGCAAACTCGCGGATCCCCTGCTCATCGGTGCGCGCCGTCAGGCCGATAAAAAACTGCTTATCCACTAACAGCACGTCGCCGCCGTCCATATGCCCGCGCTCGCTCATTCGCGCCAGCGGACGGAACCCCGCCAGCACCGGCGCAATGGTATCGACCTCGCCCTGACGGCTCGGCGCGCCCGGATGGGTGATCACCGCCAGTTCCGGCATCACCACCGCGGTATCTTCAACAAAGTGCGCATCAGGATAATCCGCCGCCGCGGGCAGTACGGTGACCTTCAGGCCAAGCTGCAGCAGGGTTTCTACATAGGAGAGAAACTGGCGGGTGGTGGCGGCGATATCCGGCGCGCCCAGCCGGGCGGTAGTTTGTCCTGCGCCGCAGGTGGCGGCCGGGAGACGGGCGATAGCTTGGGTAAAATGCATAAAGAACCCTCTGGTAGTGGTCGCATTGCTTAAGGCAAAATCGTGAGTGAATTTGATTATCAAACAGATGCCGCCGCCAATCAGGCTGAATCACTTTCCGGAGCCGCTTATTCACGCTGTATATCAGTTCAGATTCGACGTATTCCGCTGTGACCCTTAAGAAACAGCGGATGACGGGCAATAACTAACCGGGTTCATCGCCCGGCTAAGCAAAATCGTTAAGCGAATATTACGCCTAACTATTCACCGTAACCGGCTCTGCGAAAAGCATTTTTTACAGACATATCTGGACAGTCTTTTCATAATTCCTCCATTTTTAAGCAGCGTTCGCTGGCTAAACTAGTATCATTCCGTGAAACGTTTCAGGATGAGATAGCAAATTAATGAAAGGTAGCAATAAAAGCCGTTGGGCTGCGGTGCTGGTGGTCGCGATCGTCGCGGGCGCCGCGTACTGGTTCTGGCAGGGTCGCGAAGCGGCAAACAGCGGCGCGCCGACGGCATCAGGCGCGCGTCAGCAGGGGCCCGGAGGCGGACGCCCCGGTCGTTTTGGCGCCGCCCTCGCGCCGGTACAGGCGGCCACCGCCACCAGCGAAGCGGTACCCCGCTACCTTTCCGGCCTCGGCACCGTGACGGCGGCGAATACCGTCACCGTCCGCAGCCGCGTCGACGGCCAGCTGCTGGCCATCCACTTTACCGAAGGCCAGCAGGTCAAAGCGGGCGATCTGCTCGCGGAAATCGACCCCAGCCAGTTTAAAGTTGCCCTCGCCCAGGCCGAAGGCCAGCTGGCCAAAGATCGGGCGACCCTCGCCAACGCCCGTCGCGATCTGGCGCGCTACCAGCAGCTGGTCAAAACCAATCTGGTTTCCCGGCAGGAGCTGGACACCCAGCAGTCGCTGGTCAGCGAAACCCAGGGTACGATCAAAGCGGACGAAGCCGCCGTCGCCAGCGCCCAGCTGCAGCTGGACTGGAGCCGCATCACCGCGCCAATCGACGGCCGGGTCGGCTTAAAACAGGTGGATATCGGCAACCAGATCGCCAGCGGCGACACCACCGGGATTGTGGTGCTGACGCAAACCCACCCTATCGACGTGGTCTTTACGCTGCCGGAAAACCAAATCGCCACCGTAGTACAGGCGCAGAAGGCGGGAAAAAAGCTGGCTGTCGAAGCCTGGGACCGCACCAATAAACAGAAAATCAGCGAAGGCTCACTGCTGAGCCTCGATAACCAGATTGACGCCACCACCGGCACCATCAAGCTGAAAGCGCGCTTTACTAACCTGGACGATGCCCTGTTCCCGAATCAGTTCGTCAACGCCCGTATGCTGGTCGATACCGAGCAGAACGCGGTGGTGATCCCAACCGCCGCGCTGCAAATGGGTAACGAAGGCCATTTCGTCTGGGTACTGAACGATGAGAACAAGGTCAGCAAGCACACCGTCACGCCGGGTATTCAGGACAGCCTGAAAGTGGTGATCAACGCCGGGCTTTCCGCCGGCGATCGCGTCGTAACCGACGGTATCGACCGTCTGACCGAAGGCGCGAAGGTTGAGGTGGTGGAAGCCCACGATGCGGCTACCGCCGCCGAGCCGGAAAAAGCCACCAGCCGCGAGTACGGTAAAAAAGGAGCGCGCTCCTGATGCAAGTGTTACCGCCGAGCAGCACGGGTGGCCCTTCCCGTCTGTTTATCATGCGCCCGGTCGCCACGACGCTGTTAATGGTGGCCATTATGCTGGCCGGGATTATCGGCTATCGTTTCCTGCCGGTTTCGGCGCTGCCGGAAGTGGACTACCCGACGATTCAGGTGGTAACCCTCTATCCCGGCGCCAGCCCGGACGTGATGACCTCGTCGGTGACCGCCCCGCTGGAGCGCCAGTTTGGCCAGATGTCCGGCCTCAAGCAGATGTCCTCCCAGAGCTCCGGCGGCGCGTCGGTGGTGACGCTCCAGTTCCAGCTCACGCTGCCGCTGGACGTCGCGGAGCAGGAAGTGCAGGCGGCCATCAACGCCGCCACCAACCTGCTGCCTTCGGACCTGCCTAACCCGCCGGTCTACAGTAAGGTGAACCCCGCCGATCCGCCGATTATGACCCTCGCGGTCACCTCTTCCGCCGTGCCGATGACCCAGGTCGAGGATATGGTGGAGACCCGCGTGGCGCAGAAAATCTCCCAGGTTTCCGGCGTCGGGCTGGTCACCCTCGCGGGCGGCCAGCGCCCGGCGGTACGCGTCAAGCTCAACGCCCAGGCCATCGCCGCCCTCGGGCTGACCAGCGAAACGGTGCGCACCGCGATAACCAGCGCCAACGTCAACTCGGCGAAGGGGAGCCTTGACGGCCCGTCGCGGGCGGTGACCCTCTCCGCCAACGATCAGATGCAGTCGGCGGAAGATTACCGCCGGCTGATTATCGCTTATCAGAACGGCGCGCCGATTCGCCTCGGCGACGTCGCCACCGTGGAACAGGGCGCGGAAAACAGCTGGCTTGGGGCATGGGCCAACAATCAGCGGGCGATCGTCATGAACGTCCAGCGCCAGCCGGGGGCCAACATTATCTCGACCGCCGACAGCATCCGCCAGATGCTGCCGCAGCTCACCGAAAGCCTGCCGAAATCGGTTAAAGTACAGGTACTTTCCGACCGAACCACCAATATCCGCGCCTCGGTTAGCGATACCCAGTTCGAGCTGATGCTGGCCATCGCCCTGGTGGTGATGATTATCTACGTCTTTCTGCGCAACGTCCCGGCGACGATTATTCCCGGCATCGCCGTACCGCTATCGCTGGTCGGCACCTTTGCGGTGATGGTATTTCTCGATTTTTCAATTAACAACCTGACGCTGATGGCCCTGACCATCGCCACCGGCTTTGTGGTCGATGACGCCATCGTGGTGATTGAAAACATCTCGCGCTATATCGAGAAAGGCGAAAAGCCGCTGGCCGCCGCCCTGAAAGGGGCCGGAGAGATTGGCTTTACCATTATCTCGCTGACCTTCTCGCTGATTGCGGTGCTGATCCCGCTGCTGTTTATGGGCGATATCGTGGGCCGTCTGTTCCGCGAGTTCGCCATTACCCTGGCGGTGGCGATCCTGATTTCCGCGGTGGTGTCGCTGACCCTGACGCCGATGATGTGCGCCCGCATGCTGAGCCACGAGTCTCTGCGCAAGCAGAACCGCTTCTCGCGCGCCAGCGAGCGTTTCTTTGAGCGGGTGATTGCCGTCTATGGCCGCTGGCTGAGCCGGGTGCTGAATCATCCGTGGCTGACCCTGAGCGTGGCCCTCGGTACGCTGGTGCTGTCGATTATGCTGTGGGTGTTTATTCCGAAGGGCTTCTTCCCGATTCAGGACAACGGCATTATCCAGGGGACGCTGCAGGCGCCGCAGTCGGCGTCGTTCGCCAACATGGCCGAGCGCCAGCAGCAGGTGTCGGCAGCGATACTCAACGATCCGGCGGTGGAAAGCCTGACCTCCTACGTCGGCGTCGACGGTACCAACCCGGCGCTCAACAGCGCCCGCCTGCAAATCAACCTTAAGCCGCTGGACGAGCGCGACGATCGCGTGCAGACGGTGATCGCCCGCCTGCAGAACGCGGTGAGCGGCATCCCCGGCATTGAGCTTTACCTCCAGCCGACGCAGGATCTGACCATTGACACCACCGTCAGCCGCACCCAGTATCAGTTCACCCTGCAGGCCAACTCGCTGGACGCGCTCAGCAACTGGGTCCCGCAGCTGCTGGCCCGGCTGCAGGCGCTGCCGCAGCTCTCCGACGTCAGCAGCGACTGGCAGGATAAGGGCCTGGCGGCGTATATCAACGTTGACCGCGATAGCGCCAGCCGTCTCGGCATCAGCATGGCGGACGTGGATAACGCGCTGTATAACGCCTTCGGTCAGCGCTTAATCTCCACCATTTATACCCAGGCGAATCAGTACCGCGTGGTGCTGGAGCATGATACCCAGGCCACGCCGGGGCTGGCGGCGCTGGATAATATTCGCCTGACCAGCAGCGACGGCGGGATTGTGCCGCTGAAATCCATCGCCAGCGTCGAGGAGCGCTTTGCCCCGCTATCCATAAACCATCTCGATCAGTTCCCGGTTACCACCATCTCGTTTAACGTGCCGGACAACTATTCGCTGGGCGATGCGGTCGAAGCGATTCTTGGCGCCGAGCAGGCGCTGGAATTCCCGAGCGATATCCGTACCCAGTTCCAGGGCAGCTCTCTGGCCTTCCAGTCGGCGCTCGGCAGCACCGTCTGGCTGGTGGTTGCCGCGGTGGTGGCGATGTATATCGTCCTCGGGGTGCTGTATGAAAGCTTTATTCATCCGATAACGATTCTCTCCACCCTGCCGACGGCGGGCGTCGGCGCGCTGCTGGCGCTATGGCTGGCGGGGAGCGAACTGGACGTTATCGCGATTATCGGCATCATTCTGCTGATCGGCATCGTCAAGAAAAACGCCATCATGATGATCGACTTCGCGCTGGCCGCCGAACGCGAGCAGGGCATGCCGCCGCGCGAGGCGATCTACCAGGCCTGCCTGCTGCGCTTCCGCCCGATCCTGATGACCACCCTCGCCGCCCTGCTGGGCGCACTGCCGCTGATGCTCAGTACCGGCGTCGGCGCGGAGCTGCGGCGTCCGCTGGGGATTGGCATGGTCGGCGGTCTGATGCTCAGCCAGGTGCTGACGCTGTTCACGACTCCGGTTATCTATCTGCTGTTCGACCGGCTGTCGCTGTATATAAAGAGCCGGTTCCCGCGGCGTGAGGAGGAGGCGTAGGTGAAGTTTTTCGCCCTCTTCATTTACCGTCCGGTGGCGACGATTCTGATTTCGCTCGCCATCACCCTGTGCGGCATCCTCGGTTTCCGCCTGCTGCCGGTGGCGCCGCTGCCGCAGGTGGATTTCCCGGTCATCATGGTCAGCGCCTCGCTGCCCGGCGCGTCGCCGGAGACCATGGCCTCTTCGGTGGCGACGCCGCTGGAGCGCTCTTTGGGGCGGATTGCCGGGGTCAATGAGATGACCTCCTCCAGCTCGCTCGGCAGTACGCGCATCATTCTTGAGTTCAACTTTGACCGCGATATCAACGGCGCGGCCCGCGACGTGCAGGCGGCGATTAACGCCGCGCAAAGCCTGCTGCCGAGCGGCATGCCGAGCCGTCCGACCTACCGCAAAGCCAACCCGTCAGACGCGCCGATCATGATCCTCACCCTCACCTCGGATACCTGGTCCCAGGGTGAACTGTACGACTTCGCCTCTACCCAGCTGGCGCAGACCATTGCCCAGATTGACGGCGTCGGCGACGTGGACGTCGGCGGCAGTTCGCTGCCCGCGGTGCGCGTCGACCTCAACCCGCAGGCGCTGTTTAACCAGGGCGTATCGCTGGACGCGGTGCGCACCGCCATCAGCAACGCCAACGTACGTAAACCGCAGGGGGCGCTGGAAGATGCCACCCACCGCTGGCAGGTGGCGACCAACGACGAGCTGAAGACCGCCGCCGAATACCAGCCGCTGATCGTGCACTATAACAACGGCGCGGCGGTGCGCCTCGGCGACGTCGCCAACGTCACCGATTCGGTGCAGGACGTGCGCAACGCCGGGATGACTAACGCCAAACCGGCGATTTTGCTGATGATCCGCAAGCTGCCGGAAGCCAATATCATCGAGACGGTGGACAGCATTCGCGCCCGCCTGCCGGAGCTGCAGCGCACCATCCCGGCCTCTGTCGATCTGCAAATCGCCCAGGACCGCTCGCCGACCATCCGCGCCTCGCTGGAGGAAGTGGAGCAAACGCTGGTCATCTCGGTGGCGCTGGTGATCCTCGTGGTCTTCCTCTTCCTCCGCTCGGGGCGCGCGACGCTGATCCCGGCGGTGGCGGTTCCGGTTTCGCTGATCGGCACCTTCGCCGCCATGTACCTGTGCGGCTTCAGCCTTAACAACCTGTCGCTGATGGCGCTGACTATCGCTACCGGCTTCGTGGTCGATGACGCCATCGTGGTGCTGGAAAATATTTCCCGCCATCTGGAAGCCGGCATGAAGCCGCTGCAGGCGGCGCTGCAGGGGAGCCGGGAAGTCGGTTTTACCGTCCTGTCGATGAGCCTGTCGCTGGTGGCGGTGTTCCTGCCGCTGCTGCTGATGGGCGGCCTGCCGGGAAGGCTGCTGCGCGAATTCGCCGTTACCCTGTCGGTGGCGATTGGCATTTCGCTGGCGGTCTCTCTGACCCTGACGCCGATGATGTGCGGCTGGCTGCTGAAAAGCGGCAAGCCCCACGAGCCGACGCGCAAGCGCGGGGTTGGCCGCCTGCTGGTGGCGATTCAGGGCGGATACGGCAAATCGCTGAAGTGGGTGCTGAAGCACAGCCGCTTAACCGGACTGGTGCTGCTTGGCACCATCGCGCTGAGCGTCTGGCTCTATATCTCAATTCCCAAAACCTTCTTTCCGGAGCAGGACACCGGGGTGCTGATGGGCGGTATCCAGGCAGACCAGAGCATCTCGTTCCAGGCGATGCGCGGCAAGCTGGAGGACTTTATGAAGATCATTCGTGAAGATCCGGCGGTGGACAACGTCACCGGTTTTACCGGCGGCTCGCGGGTCAACAGCGGAATGATGTTTATCACCCTCAAGTCGCGCGATGAGCGCCATGAAACGGCGCAGCAGATTATCGATCGGCTGCGGAAGAAGCTGGCCAAAGAGCCGGGGGCCAACCTGTTCCTGATGGCGGTACAGGATATCCGCGTCGGCGGCCGTCAGGCCAACGCCAGCTACCAGTATACGCTGCTGTCGGACGACCTTGCGGCGCTGCGGGAATGGGAGCCGAAAATCCGCAAAACGCTGGCGGCGCTGCCGGAGCTGGCGGACGTCAACTCCGACAGCCAGAATAACGGCGCGGAGATGGATCTGATCTACGATCGCGATACCATGTCGCGGCTCGGCATCAGCGTGCAGGACGCCAACAATCTGCTGAACAACGCCTTCGGTCAGCGGCAGATCTCAACCATCTACCAGCCGCTGAACCAGTATAAAGTGGTGATGCAGGTCGACCCGGTCTACACCCAGGACGTCAGCGCCCTCGATAAGATGTTTGTAATCAACAGCGAAGACAAGCCGATTCCGCTCTCCTATTTCGCCAAATGGCAGCCGGCTAACGCGCCGCTGTCGGTGAACCACCAGGGGCTGTCGGCGGCGTCGACCATCTCCTTTAACCTGCCTACCGGCAAGTCGCTGTCGGAAGCCAGCGACGCCATCAACCGGGCGATGACCCAGATTGGCGTGCCGTCCAGCGTCCGCGGGTCCTTCGCCGGGACCGCGCAGGTGTTCCAGGAGACCATGAACTCGCAGGTGATCCTGATTCTGGCGGCCATCGCCACGGTCTATATCGTGCTGGGGATCCTCTATGAGAGCTACGTTCATCCGCTGACCATTCTGTCGACCATTCCGTCCGCCGGCGTCGGCGCGCTGCTGGCGCTGGAGCTTTTCGATGCCCCGTTCAGCCTAATCGCGCTTATCGGGATTATGCTATTAATTGGCATCGTGAAGAAAAACGCCATCATGATGGTCGATTTCGCCCTTGAGGCGCAGCGCAACGGCAACCTGCCGCCGGAAGAGGCGATCTTCCAGGCCTGTCTGCTGCGCTTCCGGCCGATAATGATGACCACCCTGGCGGCGCTGTTCGGCGCGCTGCCGCTGGTTATCTCCGGCGGCGACGGCTCCGAGCTGCGCCAGCCGCTGGGGATTACCATTGTCGGCGGCCTGGTGATGAGTCAGCTGTTGACCCTGTACACCACGCCGGTGGTCTATCTGTTCTTCGACCGTCTGCGGCTGCGTTTTTCGCGAAAAGTCCCTCAACCGGTAAGCGAATAACATGACAGATCTTCCCTCCAGCGTGCGCTGGCAGCTGTGGATAGTGGCCTTCGGCTTTTTTATGCAGGCGCTGGATACCACTATCGTTAACACCGCCCTCCCCTCCATGGCGCAGAGCCTCGGGGAGAGCCCGCTGCATATGCATATGGTTATCGTCTCCTATGTGCTGACGGTGGCGGTGATGCTGCCCGCCAGCGGCTGGCTGGCGGATCGGGTCGGGGTGCGGAATATCTTTTTTAGCGCCATCGTGCTGTTTACCGCCGGCTCCCTGTTCTGCGCGCAGGCCGCCACGCTCGATCAGCTGATACTCGCCCGCGTGCTGCAGGGCGTCGGCGGCGCGATGATGGTGCCGGTTGGCCGCCTGACGGTGATGAAAATCGTCCCGCGCAGTCAATACATGGCGGCGATGACCTTCGTCACCCTGCCCGGCCAGGTGGGTCCGCTGCTCGGCCCGGCGCTCGGCGGGATGCTGGTGGAGTACGCCTCCTGGCACTGGATCTTCCTGATCAACATTCCGGTCGGCATCGTCGGCGCCATCGCCACGCTGTGCCTGATGCCCAACTACACCCTGCAAACCCGGCGCTTTGATATCTTCGGCTTTATTCTGCTGGCCGCCGGCATGGCGACGCTGACCCTGGCGCTCGACGGTAAAAAAGGGCTCGGGCTCTCCCCCCTGTGGCTGACGGCGCTGGTGGCCATCGGCGCGGCGTCAATGCTGTGCTATCTGTGGCACGCGCGCGGCAACCGCAACGCGCTGTTTAGCCTGAAACTGTTTACCAACCGCACCTTTTCTCTCGGCCTTGGCGGCAGCTTCGCCGGGCGTATCGGCAGCGGCATGCTGCCGTTTATGACGCCGGTGTTTTTACAGATCGGCCTCGGCTTTACGCCGTTCCACGCCGGGCTGATGATGATCCCGATGGTGCTCGGCAGCATGGGGATGAAGCGCATTGTGGTCCAGGTGGTCAACCGCTTCGGCTATCGCCGGGTACTGGTGACCTCGACGATTGGCCTCGCGCTGGTCAGCCTGCTGTTTATGGCCGTTGCGCTCGCGGGCTGGTACTGGCTGCTGCCGGTGGTGCTGTTCCTGCAGGGGATGATTAACTCCAGCCGCTTTTCTTCAATGAATACGCTGACCCTGAAAGATCTGCCCGACGATCTGGCCAGCAGCGGCAACAGCTTGCTGTCGATGGTCATGCAGCTGTCGATGAGTATCGGCGTCACTATCGCCGGGATGCTGCTCGGTCTCTACGGCCAGCAGCATATCAGCGCCGATGCGGCGATCGCTCATCAGGTCTTTCTCTATACCTACTTAAGCATGGCGGTGATTATCGCGCTGCCGGCGCTGCTTTTTTCCCGCGTACCGGACGACACCACGACCAATACCGTGATTCGTCGCCGTAAAAGGAGTGAGTCTTGAAGTTCTGGCGTCCCGGCATTACCGGCAAGCTGTTTATCGCGATCCTCGCCACCTGCATCGTGCTGCTGATCAGTATGCACTGGGCGGTGCGTATCAGCTTTGAACGCGGCTTTATTGACTATATCAAGCGCGGCAACGAACAGCGCCTGACCATGCTCGGCGATGCCCTGAGCGAGCAGTATGCCCAGCACGGCAGCTGGACGTTCCTGCGCAACAACGACCGCTTTATTTTCCAGCTGCTGAAAACCTTTGAACGCGACAACGATGACCGCTCGCCGCCGGGCCGCGGTATGGGCCACGGTCCGATGGATGAGCCGCACGGTGGCCCCGGCCCGGAAGAGATGCCGCCGGACGCCGCGCCGGACCGGCCGCTCGACGGTCCACGCGGCGATCGTGGCGACCGCGGTCCCGGCCCCGATATGCCTCCGCACGGCTGGCGCACGATGTTCTGGGTGGTCGATCAAAAAGGACGCGTACTGGTGGGCCCGCGCGAACGCGTGCCGAAGGACGGTACCCGGCGCAGTATTATGGTCGACGGCGTTGAGGTTGGCGCGGTCATCGCCTCGCCGGTTGAACGCCTGACGCGCAACACCGATATCAACTTTGACCGCCAGCAGAAACGTACCAGCTGGCTGATTGTCGCCCTCGCCACGCTGCTGGCGGCGCTGGCCACCTTCCCGCTGGCGCGCGGCCTGCTCGCGCCGGTTAAACGCCTGGTTGAGGGGACGCACCGTCTGGCGGCCGGCGATTTCTCCACCCGCGTCGCCGCCACCAGCAGCGATGAGCTGGGGCGTCTGGCCAAAGATTTTAACCAGCTGGCCAGCACTCTGGAACGCAACCAGCAGATGCGCCGGGACCTGATGGCCGATATTTCCCACGAGCTGCGCACGCCGCTGGCGGTGCTGCGCGGCGAGCTGGAGGCGATTCAGGATGGGATCCGCAAATTTACCCCGGACTCCATCGCCTCCCTGCAGGCGGAAGTCGCCACCCTCACCAAACTGGTCGATGACTTACACCAGCTGTCGATGTCCGATGAAGGCGCCCTCTCCTACCAGAAAACCTCGGTGGATATCATCAATCTGCTGGAGGTCGCCGCCGGCGCGTTTCGCGAGCGCTTCGCCAGCCGCGGGCTGTCGATCGGCGTTTCGCTGCCGGAAAGCGCAACGATTTTCGGCGACCGGGATCGCCTGATGCAGCTGTTTAATAACCTGCTGGAAAACAGCCTGCGCTATACCGATAGCGGCGGCGGCCTGCAGATTAGCGCCAGCCAGAGCGGGGATGGGCTGGTTCTCGAGTTTGCCGATAGCGCCCCCGGCGTCACCGATGAACAGCTGGAGCGGTTGGTTGAGCGTTTTTATCGTACTGAGGGGTCGCGCAATCGTGCCAGCGGCGGCTCTGGTTTAGGGCTGGCGATTTGCCTTAACATTGTCGCGGCCCACGGCGGTACTTTGCGTGCCGGCCATTCGCCTTTGGGCGGGGTTAGCATTAAAGTAGAACTACCTCTGGAACGTAATTTATCGAGAGACGTATGACTGAATTACCTGTTGATGAAAACACGCCACGCATTCTTATCGTGGAAGATGAGCCCAAGCTGGGTCAGCTGCTGATCGATTATCTTCAGGCGGCGGGCTATGCGCCGACGCTGATTAATCACGGCGATCGGGTTCTCCCGTACGTTCGCCAGACGCCGCCGCATCTGATCCTGCTGGATCTGATGCTGCCCGGCACCGACGGCCTGACCCTGTGTCGGGAAATCCGCCGTTTCTCTGAGGTACCGGTGGTTATGGTCACCGCCAAAATCGAGGAGATCGACCGCCTGCTGGGGTTAGAAATCGGCGCCGATGACTATATCTGTAAGCCCTACAGCCCGCGTGAGGTGGTGGCCCGCGTGAAGACCATTCTTCGCCGCTGCAAACCGCAGCGCGATCTGCAGGCGCTGGATGCGGAAAGCCCGCTGATTGTCGACGAAGGTCGTTTTCAGGCTTCCTGGCGCGACAAGCTGCTGGACCTCACGCCCGCCGAGTTCCGCCTGCTGAAAACCCTCTCCCAGGAACCGGGTAAAGTCTTCTCGCGCGAACAGCTGCTGAATCACCTGTACGATGATTACCGCGTGGTGACCGACCGAACGATCGATAGCCATATCAAAAACCTGCGGCGTAAGCTGGAGTCGCTGGACGCCGAGCAGTCGTTTATCCGCGCCGTTTACGGCGTAGGGTACCGCTGGGAAGCCGACGCCTGCCGGCTGGCATAGTTAGCCCCTGCCCGACTTTTCCCCGGTTCGCGCTGCGCTTAGCCGGGCTACAGGCTCACCGCCGTCTGCGGGCCGGGTAGCCCGGACAGGCGCGTCAAGCGCCGCCTCCGGGGAAAAAGCAGCGGCTGAAACCGGCAGATAGCGGCCGCTTGATGCATACCCGGAACTGATTTGCCGTCCGCTTATCGCCAAAGATACCCGACTGATATTTACTCCCCTCCCCCACGGCGCTACAATGCCCGCCCTTAATGTGGGGGCACTCCCCAACTCGCCGTACCGGGTGCGGCGAATCTGACCTGTCATCAGAACGAGAAAATCATGTTTAAACCGGAACTCCTTTCCCCGGCGGGAACGCTGAAAAATATGCGTTACGCTTTCGCTTATGGCGCAGATGCCGTTTACGCAGGCCAACCGCGCTACTCCCTGCGCGTGCGTAATAACGAATTCAATCACGAAAATCTGCAGCTCGGCATCAACGAAGCCCACGCGCTGGGTAAAAAATTCTATGTGGTGGTCAACATTGCCCCGCATAACGCCAAGCTGAAAACGTTTATTCGCGATCTGAAGCCGGTGGTGGAAATGGGACCGGACGCGCTGATCATGTCCGACCCGGGGTTGATCATGCTGGTGCGCGAAAATTTCCCGCATATGGATATTCACCTGTCGGTACAGGCCAACGCCGTCAACTGGGCGACGGTCAAGTTCTGGCAGCAAATGGGGCTCACCCGCGCTATTCTCTCCCGCGAGCTGTCGCTGGATGAAATCGCCGAAATTCGCAGCCAGGTGCCGGAAATGGAGATCGAAATTTTCGTTCACGGCGCGCTGTGCATGGCCTACTCCGGCCGCTGCCTGCTCTCTGGCTATATCAACAAACGCGACCCAAACCAGGGGACCTGCACCAACGCCTGCCGCTGGGAGTATAACGTGCAGGAAGGTAAAGAAGACGACGTCGGTAATATCGTGCATAAGCACGAACCGATCCCGGTGCAGAACGTCGAGCCGACGCTGGGCATCGGCGCGCCGACTGACCAGGTGTTTATGATTGAAGAGGCCAAACGTCCGGGCGAATACATGACCGCTTTCGAAGACGAACACGGCACCTACATCATGAACTCGAAGGATCTGCGCGCGATTGCCCACGTTGAGCGCCTGACCCAGATGGGCGTCCACTCGCTGAAAATCGAAGGCCGCACCAAATCACATTACTATTGCGCCCGTACCGCTCAGGTCTACCGCAAGGCCATTGACGATGCTGCCGCTGGCAAACCGTTCGATACCTCCCTGCTGGATACCCTGGAAAACCTCGCGCACCGTGGCTATACCGAAGGCTTCCTGCGTCGCCATACGCACGATGACTACCAGAACTACGAGCACGGCTACTCCGTTTCCGAACGCCAGCAGTTTGTCGGCGAATTTACCGGCGAGCGCAACGGCCAGCTGGCAGCGGTGGCGGTGAAAAACAAATTTTCCGTCGGCGACAGCCTTGAGCTGATGACCCCGCAGGGCAACGTTAACTTTACCCTCGAGCATATGGAAAATGGCAAAGGTGAACGCATGCCGGTGGCGCCGGGCGATGGCCACACAGTATGGTTGCCTGTTCCGGAAGATATGGCGCTGCAGTATGCGCTGCTGATGCGTAATTTTACTGGTCAGACGACCAGAAATCCGCACAGTAACTAGTTAATTTGGGTTATTTTTTCACGATGTAAAGATATTAGAAACGGATCACATACCGGTTCGTTCAAAGCAGATATCATCCATTTCGCTGAAAAACATAACCCATAAATGCTAGCTGTACCAGGAACCACCTCCTTAGCCTGCGTAATCTCCCTTACGCGGGCTTATTTTTTTATCTCTCTCCCGGCCTTCCCTTTCCGCATGCGGTACACTTTATGCATCATTGAGCAACAAAGGTCCCCTGATAATGTCCACGTTTCCAGCCAGCTTACTGATTCTGAATGGTAAAGGCGCCAATGAACCGTCCCTGCGAGAGGCGGTTAAACTGTTACGCGACGAAGGTATCGATATTCACGTCCGCGTCACCTGGGAAAAGGGCGATGCCGTTCGGTTTATCGATGAAGCCCTGACGCTGAATGTCGAAACGGTGATTGCCGGCGGCGGCGATGGCACCATCAATGAGGTGGCGACGGCGCTGGTGGAGCGCGACGGCAATCTGGCGCTGGGGATTTTACCGCTGGGCACGGCGAACGACTTCGCCACCAGCGTCGGCATCCCCCAGGATCTGGCCAGCGCCCTGAAGCTGGCCATCGTTGGCCGCGATGTGGCGATAGATGTTGCACGGGTTAACGATAAGACCGGTTTTATTAATATGGCCACCGGCGGTTTCGGCACCCGAATCACGACCGAAACCCCGGAGAAGCTCAAGGCCGCGCTGGGCGGCGTCTCTTATTTAATCCACGGCCTGATGCGCATGGATACGCTTAAGCCGGACCGCTGCGAAATCCGCGGCGAGAACTTTCACTGGCATGGCGACGCGCTAGTCATCGGCATCGGCAACGGGCGCCAGGCCGGCGGCGGCCAGCAGCTGTGCCCGGAAGCGTTAATCAACGACGGCCTGCTGCATCTGCGCATTTTCACCGGCGAAGAGCTAATCCCCGCGCTGTTCAGCACCCTGGCCAATCCGGAAACCTCGCCGAATATTATCGACGGCGTCTCATCGTGGTTCGAGATCACCGCACCCCACGAGATGACGTTTAATCTCGATGGTGAACCGCTAACCGGCAAAACCTTCCGTATGGAGCTGTTACCGGCCGCGCTTCGCTGCCGACTGCCGCCGGACTGCCCGCTGCTACGTTAATCAGGTTTCGCAAAGCAAAGACGGCGCCCGGCTGGTATACAGCAGCCGGGTACGTTCGTTGAGCCGCTGGATGTTAAGGTAAAACGGTACCTGCGGCTGGAGGAAAAACGCTGGCAGGATACGCTTTACATGCTCCTCCTGCTCGGTCTCGCCGATGCTGGCTGAGACGGTTTCCGAACGCAGGAAGTAGTGCTGGCCGTCGCGGGTAAAGCTAAACCAGATGTTCTGATTAATGGTAAACGCAGCGCCCTGCGGCGGCGTAATTTCCCCCCGGACCATCGCCAGCCCGCGACTGCTATCAAATACGTAGCGTAAGGAAATATCGCCCTGGTAGCCTGCGTTAATTAGCCGCATCTCGCCGCTGCACTGGAAATGATTGCGCTGCCAGTATTGCCAGGATTTGATCATTATTCCGCTAAGCACCCCGATAAATACGATAGCGATTAACCATTTAATTTCACGCGGGCGCATTGGCTACCTCCTTAATGTAATATTTGGTGAGGCATTGATTATCACGCCATTGACTAAATGGCTGACGGCAGCGAATCACCGACACCCGCGCTTGCCCGGGATAAAGCGTCAAATAAATCCACGAGTATTCTTCACATTCAAATTTGCTGCGCTTGATAAAATTGACATGACGAACGTGATCAACCACATCATTATTGGCAAAAAAATGACATTGTTGCGAAAATTTAGCAATTATGGGCGAATAAGTTTGCAAATAAGAGTCGAATTCTGTTTGCCACGCAACAAAACCGCCGACCAGACAGCTCAGCAGCGCCGCAAGCCCCCATAACAGAGAGCATCGCGGCCTTAACCGCTTTTTTTCAGGCACACTCGCAGCCGCGACCTCCTCGTGCACGGGCCCATCCAGGGGCACCTGTGGCTCCGGTGCCTTCTCCATCTCGCACGGCTGGGACTCCGTCACCGATATTGTCGCATCCAGCCTGACGCCAACCCTCGGCAGCGTAATAATAATATCGCCCTCCATGCCCAGCTCTTTAAATGCCCGGCGCAGCAGAGAAATATTCTGGTAGAAACCGTTGCTGGTTACCTGGGAGCCATGCTTTATCCACACTTCCTCGAAAAAGGTTTCGCGGGCAACGGTTTTGCCATCCTGCTGAATAAGCAGCAATAAACAACGGCTGGCCGGCATATTTAATGAAACCGTTTTCGTCTCGTCAGCAATGAGTATTAGAGCACCACGTTGAGGAATAAATGTAATTATTCCATTAATCGTATATGTTTTTTCCATCCTGTTCCCTGAGAATAGTAATCAAGTGGATAAGCGGCATGGGTACCCTACTCTAAATACGGTAATCCTTTATGACGCAGCTGATAACTTAAGATTATTCGCAGGCGAGTTTACTCTATTACTCAGCGGATCTGGAGGCGTAATACGCAGTTTTTCCTTGCAATTAACAAGGTTTAAATGAATTTACAGCATGGAATATTTTGAGATTTGAAGAAAATCTGGTTATTTATTTCAAAATGAATAATAAACACAAGTTATGATTCCATATATTTTCATTCATACAACAGATACTTTCATTTTAGATCTAAACACCACTTTTACATTAATAGACGATATTTATAACTATTAATACATATCATTTCAAAGTTTTATCCAAAAACAGGGCGCATTGTCCGCGAGACAATGCGCCATATCGCTTAGTATGCCGCCACCTCGCGCGCCATTTCGCGCGTATATTGCCGGCTGGCGTTAACCAGCATCTGCGTATAGGCCGTTTGCGCCTCGCCGTTGACCAGCGCATCGACCGTCAGGGTTTCAAGGATTTTCCCGTACTGCATTACCGCCACCTTCTGGCATAAATGGGCAATGACGCCCAAATCGTGGGTCACCATCAGGTAAGTGAGTTTAGCCTCCTGCTGCAATTCTGCCAGCAGGTTGAGGATCTCGGCCTGCACCGACACATCCAGCGCCGACGTCGGCTCATCCAGCAGCAGCACCTGCGGCTCAAGGATCAGCGCTCTGGCAATCGCCACGCGCTGCCGCTGGCCACCGGAAAGCTGATGCGGATAGCGTTCGCGAAACGCACGATTGAGGCCCACTTTGTCCAGCAGCGCATGAATCCGCCGGTCGCGATCGTGAATGCGATGAATCTGCAGCGGCTCTTCAAGGATATCGCCAATAGTGTGACGGGGATGCAGCGATCCGTACGGGTCCTGAAATACCATCTGCACCTGACGGCAGCGCTCGCGGCTAATCTCATGCCCTAAGCGCTGCCCGTCAATAGTTAACTCCCCCTGCCAGTGGGTAAACAGCCCCGCCAGGCACTTCAGCACCGTGGTTTTGCCGGAGCCGGACTCCCCCACCAGACCGTAGATCTCGCCGGGCTTAACGTGGAAATTAACGTCGTACAGCACCTGGTTACGCTTCTCCCCTTCGCCAAACGCGAGGTTGAGACGTTGAACTTCAATCATCATCCACTCCTTATTCCGTTAACCAGCTGGCCTGGCGCTGCAGCACCGGCAGTATCGGGCGACGATGCTGCATATCCGGCAGCGAGTTAATCAGCCCCTGAGTATAGGGATGACGGGCGTTATCGAGGTCGCAGGCGGCAATAGACTCCACCACCCGTCCGGCGTACATCACCAGCACGCGGTCGCAAAAGCTGCGCACCAGGTTGATGTCGTGGCTAATAAAAATCAGCCCCAGCCCGCGCGACTGAACCAGATCATCCAGCAGGCCCAGCACCTGCAGGCGCACCGACACGTCCAGCGCGGAGGTCGGCTCATCGGCAATGATCAATTCCGGGTCGGTAATCAGCATCATGGCGATCATGATGCGCTGCCCCTGTCCGCCGGATATTTCATGTGGATAAAGCTGATAAACGCGCTCCGGCTGGCGAATACGCACCACCTCCAGCATCTCCAGCGCCTTTGCCTTCGCCTCATCTTTGCGTCCCGGATGATGGGTCAGCCAGGCCTCGGCGATTTGCTTACCGACGCAGACCACCGGATTAAGCGAATATTTCGGGTCCTGCATAATCATGGAGATACGTTTGCCGCGCACGCCACGCATCTGCGCTTCAGTAAGATGCAGCAGATCGAGGTTGGCAAACTGCATCCGGCTGGCGCTGACGCGGGCCTTTTTCGGATGCAGCTGCAGCAGGGCGCGCCCAACGGTGGATTTACCTGAACCGGACTCGCCGACAATGGCCAGCTTTTCGCGCCCCAGCTGGAAGGAGACGCCGCGCACGGCATGGGTCACCGCGCTGCCGTTAACAAAGTCGACGCACAGATCGCGCACGTCGAGCAGCGGAGCATTATTCGCTGCGGGGATCGAGGATGTCACGTAGGCCATCTCCTAAGAAGTTAAACGCTAAGCTGTTGATCAGAATCGCCAGCCCCGGAATCGTAACCACCCACCAGCACTCCATCATGTAAGTGCGCCCGCTGGAGATCATCGCCCCCCACTCCGGCTCCGGCGGCTGCGCGCCGAGCCCGAGAAAGCCCAGACCGGCCGCGGTCAGAATGATCCCGGCCATATTCATGGTGATACGGATAATGACCGAGGGCAGACACAGCGGCACGATATGGCGCCAGAGGACGCGGGCCGATGATGCGCCCTGCAGACGTACGGCGGAGATAAAATCGGCCTGGCGCAGAGAGAGCGTTTCGGCGCGCGCCAGGCGGGCTATCGGCGGCCAGGCGGTGAGCGTGATGGCGATAACCACGTGCTCCAGCCCCGGACCTAAGGCGGCGACAAACGCCAGCGCCAGGACCAGACTCGGGAAGGAGATGAAAATATCGGTGACGCGCATCAGCACCATATCGACCTTACCGCCAAAATAGCCGGCGCAAACGCCGAGCAGCAGCCCGAGCGGACCGACGGTCACCGAGACCAGCAGCACGATATAGAGCGTGATGCGCGAGCCGTACACCAGGCGGCTAAATATATCCCGGCCAAACTCATCGGTGCCGAACCAGTGCTGCGCGTTCGGCGCGACCAGCGCGCTGTTCAGGTCCTGCACCAGCGGGTTATACGGCGCAATCAGCGGCGCGAAAATCGCCACCACCAGCAGCAGAAAGATAATTCCGCCGCCGATGGCCGTTAGCGGGTTGCGCGCCATTTTGCCGATAAACCCGACGGCCCGCGCCGCCGCGCGTTGCAGCCGCTGACGGCCTTCGCCCGTGCCGCCCGAAAGCGGCGAATCCAGAGAAACGGTCATGATTTTGTCCTCGGGTCAAAGAATTGATACAGCATGTCGGAGAGCAGGTTGAGCATCACGAAGATCGCCCCCACCAGCAGCACGCAGCCCATTACCGCATTCATATCGCCCAGCAGCAGGCTACCGGTGAGGTAGGAGCCGAAACCCGGCCACGAGAAGACGGTTTCAATCAGCACCGCGCCTTCCAGCAGCGCGCCGTAGGCCAGCGCCACCACCGTCAGCAGCTGTACGAGGATATTGCGAAACGCATGGTTCCAGATGACCTGACGCTCGGTCAGCCCCTTCACCCGCGCGGTAATAATGAACTCCTGCGACAGCTGGGCCAGCATAAAGCTGCGGGTCATGCGGCTGATGTAGGCCAGCGAGTGAAAGCCGAGCAGCGAGGCGGGCAGAATCAGGTGATTAATGGCGTTCCAGAAGACCTGGCCGTTGCCCGCCAGCAGCGCATCAACGGTCATCAGGCCGGTGCGGCGCGGCACCACACCATCCAGCCCGAGATCTACCCTCCCGGCGCCACCCACCCAGCCGAGCCAGGCATAGAACACCAGCAGTCCCATCATCCCGACCCAGAAGATCGGCGTCGAGTAGCCCGCCAGGCTGATAATGCGCACGACATAATCGGCGACGCTATTGCGCCGCGCCGCCGCCAGCACGCCCAGCGGAATACCGAGGCCCGCGCCGACGAGAATCGCCATCGTCGCCAGCTCCATGGTGGCCGGGAAGACGCGGATAATGTCGTCCACCACCGGTTTCCCGGTCAGCAGCGCGTTGCCCAGATCGCCGTGCAGCAGGTTGACGAAATAGATGCCAAACTGGGTGGTCAGCGATTTATCAAACCCCAGCTGATGGTAAACCTGCTGGTAGGTACTCTGGTCAGCATCCGGGCCGACAATCGCCAGCACCGGGTCGATGGGCATGACGCGGCCAATGGTAAAGGTCAGCAGCAGCAGGCCGAACAGCGTAATCACCACCTGCAGCAGCCGTTTTGATAAGCGCCGGCCGCGTGAGCCGGGCGCAAGGATTGCGATACTCATCCTTTTTCTCCTTCGCGGACTTTATCGACGTCACGCAGAAAAGTGGTGGCAGAGGGGTGCGGCTGATACTGCCGCACCTCGTTACGCACCACCACGGAATCGACCATCTGCGAAAGCGGAATAAGGGCCGGGACCAGCTGGTCGTAGCGCGTCTGGATGGCCTGGTAGTCGGCCACCTGTTTTTGCGGATCGCGTTCCAGCAGGGCGCGGTCAATCATCGCGTTGAGCTGCGGGTCGTAAAAGCCGGTGCGCCAGCCCTGGAAGTTGGTCAGGCGCGCCTCATCGCTGTTATCCGGGTTATAGACCAGCGCGCGCAGGCTGGAGTGCGGGTGCGGCTCCATTCCGCTGCCGCCGCGTCCTACCAGCAGGTCAAATTTACGCTCGCGCATCGCGCCGTAGATCTGGTTACCGGTGCCGGTGATAATTTTGGCGTTAATCCCCGCCTGCATCAGCGTCGACTGCACGGCGATTGCAATGTTCAGGAACGGCTGATCCGAGAGGACCCGCAACGTGGTATCAAAGCCGTTGGGATAGCCTGCTTCCGCCAGCAGCTTTTTCGCCCGCGCCACGTCCAGCTTATAGCCCGGGTCGGGCAGCGTTGACGGCATGCCCGCCTTAATCGGCCGCTGGTGCAGCACCCCGTAGCCCGGCATCAGCGCTTTATTGATGCCCTGGTAGTCAATCAGATAGCGCACCGCTTCACGCACTTTCGGATGGGCGAAGTGCGCCTCTTTCATGCTCATCGCCACGTAGTACATGGTGCCGCGCTGCACCGCGTCGACGGTCAGCTGGGGGTCGCTGCGCAGGGCGTTGATGTCGGAAACCGCCATATTGTTGGCAATATCGAGGTCGCCTTTTTCGATCATCAGGCGCAGGGTTTGCGACTCCTGGAAATGGCGCAGCACCACGCGGCTCATTTTCGCCTCGCCGCGCCAGTAGTCAGGATTGCGCTTCATGCGCAGCACATCTTTCGCCTGCCAGGTTTCCAGCGTGAACGGCCCGGAGCCGGCTTCATGGGTGGTCAGCCAGCGGTTACCCCAGTCGTTATCCTGCTGGTGGCTTTGCACCGTTTTGCTGTCGAGCACTCCGAGGTTGCCCAGCGCCGCCAGCGAGTAGATCACCAGCTGCGGGTCGTTATCTTTGGGCAACACGATCTGCACCGTGAAGCTGTCCGGCGCGCTGACCTGGCCGTCGATGTTTTTCTGACTGAAGCCGTAGGATTTCCATACCGAGGCCTGCGCCAGGTTGAGGTGCAGGATGCGCCGCATCGACCACACCACGTCGGCGGCGGTCAGCGGATTGCCGGAGTGAAATTTCACGTCGTCGCGCAGATGAAAGGTCAGGGTTTTGCCGTCGGGGCTGATATCCCAGGATTTCGCCAGCGCGGGCTTAACGTTGGTGAGCTGCTCAGGGTCAAGCTCCACCAGCGAGTCGTAGAGGTTGACCACGATCCCCACCACTTCATTACCGGTCATCGCCGCCGGGTCCAGGGTGAGCAGGTTATTCATATTCATACCGATGATGAGCTGGTCGGGCGGCGTTTTCGCCATCGCCGCCCCGCTCCCCATCGACACGGCGAGCGCGAGCAAGCACGCTGCCAGTCGGGAGGTTTTTTTCATATCTCTGTTTGCCTGTACTGTAGGGTACATGTTGCCGGATGACGGCATTTTCGCCTTATCCGGTCTACCGGGCCGCAGACCCGATAAGCGCAGCGCCATCGGGCATTTATTTTTTTGAATCAGTCGTGGCTAACGGTATTGGCTTCGATATACGCAAAATTAATGTCTTCGCCGAGGCCCGGACGTTGTGACAGATGCACAAAGCCCTGGTCATCCATGGGGTCGACAAGGCTGTTGAGATAAGCCGCCGGTTCATCGTAGTCGAGGAACGGATGCAGCAGGCCGCGCTCGTACCAGCGGCAGTTGCGGATCGCCCCGACCACCGCCAGGCTTGCCGCGCCGTTGCCGTGGACTTCGCAATCCATGCCGAAAGATTCCGCCAGCGCCGCGACCTTCATGGTCGGGGTAATACCGCCCACGCCGTTAGCGCCGGCGCGCAGAATGTCGCAGGCTCCGGCTTTCACCCATTCGGCGCGCATGCGGTGCTTGCCGCCGAAGCTCTCCGGCCCGACGATGGGGATCGACAGGTTTTCCGCCAGCCACGCGTAGGAGGACATCGAATCCTCCTCCATCGGCTCCTCAAACCAGGCGAAGTTGAGTTTTTCCAGCTCTTTGCCGATCCACAGCGCCTCGGCGCGGCTGTACCAGTGATAGCCGTCAATCATCAGGTCAATATCCGGCCCCACCGCTTCGCGCACCGCCGCGCAGGCTTTAATGTCCATTTTGGGATTGGGCGCAAAAGAGATTGGCGGCATCCAGGTGTGCAGCTTGATGGCCTTGTAGCCGCGGGCGACCAGCTTTTCGGCAAAGGCGGCATACTCCTCCGGGGTCGACAGACCGCCCGGCAGATCGTCGCCGCACATCGTGCTGCCGTAGGCCGGGACGATGTCGCGATAGCCGCCGAGCAGCTTGTAAACCGGCATCTTAAGGCTGCGGCCTATCAGGTCCCACAGCGCCTGTTCAATAAACGACAGCGCGCGCTCGGTCAGCTGGTGAGCGCTGCCGCGCTGCCAGTGGTTAAGATCCTGCCAGATACGCTCGCGGTTAAACGGGTCCTGCCCCACCAGCACCTTGCGGAAAAAGGTATTCACCACGAACGGGCGCACCACTTCCGGAGGCGCAAACGAAAAGCCCTGCGCGCCATCATCGGCGGTGATGGTCAGCATCGCCATTTTGGCCATGCTTTCAGCCCCCGGATGGGAGTGCCCGGCGCTGTCGGAAACCCGACGCGTGGGATACTGGAAAACGGTGACATTTACAGATTCAATTTTCATGCTCGGTCCTTATCACGGCCAAATCCGATCGATAGAAGCAAATCGGCAAAGTGGTTTCACATTATTGAAAATACGTTTCAATATCTAATCTAAGCACAATTACGCAGCAGTGCCTCGGACAAACACCGCTAAGCAAGGCAATAAATTTGGGCATTGGCACAACAAGGCGTGACTGTTTTCACAAAAGATAAGCGAAATGTGAGGCGGATCGGCATGGTGAAAAAGGGGGGCGTGAGCGCAGAAAAGAGAGTAACCGACCGTGTACATCCCGGGATTTTCTGCGCTCACGAAAGGGTGAGTTATTCGACCGCCTCCGCCTCGGCGGTGAGGGCTTCCAGCAGTTCAGGCAGCGCCCGATAGCGGCCAGCGGCGCCCTGAAAACGCGCGTGCTGGCTATCTTCGGCAATCACTATCGTGGCAATCCCCGCCGCCCGGGCGGCGCTAAAGCCGTTGAAGCTGTCTTCGATCACCAGGCACCGGCTGGCGTCGAGATTCAGCTTATCCAACGTCGTCAGATACACCGCCGGATGCGGCTTGCCCTGCGCTTCATCGTCCGCGCTGCAAATCACATCAAAATAGTGCCAGAGCGAGAGCTTGTTCAGCACGGCGGCGATAACCTGCCGGGACGAGGAGGTGGCGAGGGCAATTTTATAACCGGCATGGCGAAAATAGCGTAACGCCTCATGCACGCCGCGCATCGGCTCGCCTTCGGCGGCGATCAGGCCGGTAATACGCTGCAATATCGCGGCCTCAAGCCGCTGCGGGGCAAGCTCAAGCTGGCAATAGCGGCACCAGGTGCGGGCAATATCGTCGAGGCGTTTGCCTTTGGTCAGGGTTTCGCACTCCTCGACGCTCGCCGTTGCCCCCCACTGCGCGAGGGCGTCGATTTGCGCCTGCCGCCACAGGGCTTCGGAATCAATAATTACGCCATCCATGTCAAA
Source organism: Klebsiella sp. ME-303 (assembly GCF_007910085.1). Taxonomy (NCBI): domain Bacteria; kingdom Pseudomonadati; phylum Pseudomonadota; class Gammaproteobacteria; order Enterobacterales; family Enterobacteriaceae; genus Klebsiella; species Klebsiella sp. ME-303. The sequence continues at coordinate 57,487 of NZ_VOJB01000053.1, forward strand.
AATCACTGCCTGAATACTCATCATCCACCTCATTAAGGCCGGCATGCCTGGCATGCCGGCCGCATCACCTTAAGAGAACTCCACCTGCTCGCTGGCCGGCGCTTCCTTGTGGGAAAAACCCGGCTGCTCGACGCGAATAAATGCACAGAGGAAAAAAGCCGCCACGTACAGCGCGGTATAGGCGATCACCACCCCGATGGTGCTGAAGAACGGTAGCAAAATCACCGCAATGGCCGGCGCGAGAAAGTTCGACATCCCCGCCGACAGGTTATATACCGAAATGGCCGCGCCTTTGTGCTTCGGCTCCAGCGCCGGGAAAACCGCCGCCAGCGGTACGAACGCGGCGACAAAGATCCCCAGAGCGATAGCCGGAAGCAGCGCCATCGCGAAGTTATGTCCGAAGTGCTGCGGAATGTAATAAAACGCCAGGCTGGAGAGCGCCATGCCGATGCAGCCGAACCAGCGCACCACCTTCATCCAGCCCAGTTTTTCGCCCAGAATGCCCCACAGCACGTTCGAAAATATGGTGGTGAAGAAGAAGACCGCCCACACCTGCAGCCATTCCGAGGTGGTAAAGCCCAGCTCATCGACGAACATCATCGGCATAATCACCGCAAAGCCGAACAGCGACAGGGTGTTGATAATTCGCACCATGCTCGACAGCAGAATATTGCGGTTGGTATAGAGCAGCGTCGCCGCGCGGCCCAGTTCGGCAAACTTCTCGCGGGTGGTCAGGTTCTGCATATGGTGCGGCGTTTTAATATGGCGCAGGGAAGCCAGCGCAATGATGCCGCCGGTGACGCAGAAAGCCAGCGCCAGCCACAATGTCCCCAGCTCGCCGATATGCGGGATGGTAAAGCTCGGAATATAGCTGCCGAACACGCCGATGCCGATCGAGTAAACCGCCCAGAACCAGCCGATCGCCGAGCTGGCGTTATCGCTTTTCACGTTGTGGACAATGGCGACGATAAACGAGTAAAGGAACAGCGGATACGCGAAGCCGCGGATGCCGTAGAAAACCAGGATCAGGGCATAGTTCGCGTGACCGAGGCCGAAAACGAGGAACAGCACGTGGAACACGCACCACAGCACGAAGCCAATCATCATGGTCTTCAGCGGCGTGATGATTTCCGCCACCACGCCGGAGATCCACGCCGACAGCGCGGCGGCCAGGCCGTAGAGGGTAAAGGCGAACGATGCCTGCGCCGGGGAGAACCCGAGCTCTTTGATGTAGTGCGACAGGAATGCCAGTTCAAAACCGTCGCCGGTCATAAATACGGCAATGGCGATGTATCCCCAGAGCAGGTTCAGGGGTAAACCGAGCCACTGTTTATTATTGATGGACATAATGACCTCGTTTTTAGGGTACAGGAGGCCGCTCCGGTCAGTTCACCGGAGCGGTTATGGTGATAAAAATTAATGCTGCCGATAGTTCAGATCGTTTAAATACAGGGCCTTAAACTGCGCATAGCGCCGCATCAGGGTTTGATGGCGTACCGGGTCCGCGCGCCAGGTCTGCCAGATCTCCGGTTTTTCACAGACTTCGGTAATCGGTTTGCCCGCCGCCAGGCAGGCCAGCCGCGCCGCGCCCAGCGCGCCGCCGGTCTCACCGCCTTTGTGGGTCACCACCGGCATATCGAGGATATCGGCCAACAGCTGCGCCCAGAACGGGCTGCGGGCGCCGCCGCCAACCAGCGAACATTGTTCGATCTGCGTACCGCTCTCTTTCAGTACCTGCAGACCGTCGCTGATGCCGAAGCTCACCCCTTCCAGCACCGCGTAGCCGAGCTGGGCGCGCAGGCTGGAGTGGGTCATACCCCAGAACATGCCGCGCGCGTCAGGATCGTTGTGCGGCGTACGTTCGCCGGAGAGATAGGGTAAGAAGAACGGCGCGTGGGACTTCTCCTCTTCGCTAAGTTCGGCAATCTCCTCCAGCAGCGCCACTTCCGTAGTGCCGGTCAGGCGGCAGAACCACTGCAAACAGCTGGCGGCGCTGAGCATCACGCTCATCTGATGCCACAGATTCGGCAGCACGTGACAAAACGCATGGACCGCCGACTGCGGAGCCGGACGATAGGCGTCGGTCACCACAAACAGCACCCCGGAGGTGCCAAGCGAAATGAACGCATCCCCGGGCGAAACCGCGCCGACGCCTATGGCGCTGACCGCGTTATCGCCGCCGCCTCCGGCTACCGCTACCGAGGCGTTCAGCCCCCAGCGTTCGGCCACCTGCGGGTCAAGGGTGGCGGAAACCTCACAGCCTTCGACCAGGGTCGGCATCTGGCTGCGCGCCAGGCCGCATTTATCCAGCAGAGCGTCGGACCAGTCGCGCTTCGCCACGTCCAGCCACAGCGTCCCGGCGGCGTCGGACATATCGGAGACTTTTTTACCGGTCATCCGGTAGCGCAGATAATCCTTCGGCAGCAGCACCGTGGCGGTGCGCTGAAAGTTTTCCGGCTCATGGCGACGCACCCACAGCAGCTTCGGCGCGGTAAAGCCGGGCATCGCCAGGTTTCCCGCCACCTGATGCAGCTCCGGCGCCCTCTTCTCCAGCTCCGCGCACTCCGCGGCGCAGCGGGTGTCGTTCCACAGGATTGCCGGGCGGATCGCCTCCCCCTCGGCATCCAGCAGAACCGCGCCGTGCATCTGCCCGGAAAGGCCAATGGCCTTAATGGCCGGCCAGTGCTGGGCGCATTTTTCCCGCAGCGTGGTCATCAGATACTCCGTCGCCTCCCACCATGACTGCGGCGACTGTTCTGACCAGTGCGGATGGGGCCGCTGAATGCTCAGCGGCGCGCTATGGCTGGCGATAACCTCATTGTTCTCATCAATGACCAGCGCTTTGACTTCCGATGTGCCGAGATCGATACCCAGATACATAGTCACCTCTTAGTTAATCAGCGTATAAACGGCCGCCACTTTTTCGCGCATCAGCGCGAGGAAATCGGCGTTTTCGGCCAGTTCGCCAAACAGCGCTTTATCGCGGGCGTACAGGGCCAGCGGATCGTTGGCTTCAAACATCTGATGTACCCCCTCGGCGTCGAGGATGCCGTCCTGGTACTCATACGGCAGAGTGCCCTTGTGCCACTGCTCCATAAAGACGAAGAACAGCGCGGGCAGCATAGCGGTGGCTTGCGGGCGAACGCCGCGCTGGTAGCACTCCTGCAGGGTTGGGGCGATCATCGCCGGAATTTTCGAGAAGCCATCGGCGGCGACGCGCTGGTTGGTGTCCTGGATATATGGGTTGGTAAAGCGTTTGAGCACCACGTCGCGATAGGCCGGCAGGTCAATGCCGTTATTGCCGAGGCATGGGATCACATCTTCCGTAACGTAGCGGTCGGCAATGGCGTAGATGAAATCCGTTAGCGTGCTTTCATGAATGTACTGCTGGCCAATTAACGTTCCCGCCCACGCAATGCAGCTGTGCGACGAGTTCAGAATGCGAATTTTCGCCTCTTCGTAAGGAATCACCGACGCCACCATCTCAACCCCGACCGCTTCCAGGTTCGGGCGTTCATCGCGGAAATTGTTTTCCACCACCCACTGGATAAAGGTCTCGCCCATCACCGGCGCTTTATCGTCAATGCCGGTCTGCGCTTTGATGCGCGCGGGCAGGTCCGCCGCCGGGCGCGGGGTGATGCGGTCGACCATGGTGTTCGGACAGGTGGTGTTGGCGGCCATCCAGTCAATCACCGCCTGCTTGCCGGTTAGCTGCAGGAACTCAACCATACCGTCGTGGAAGCGTTCGCCGTTATGGCGCACGTTATCGCAGTTCAGCAGAGTCAGCGGCCCGGCGTTGTCCGCCATACGCTTTTCCAGAATCCGCGCGATAGTGCCGTAAATCGTTTTGCACTCCCCTGCCAGATCGGCCTGTAAATCGGGATTGCTGGTTTCCAGCTTATGGCGGGTATTCAGGTAGTAGCCACCTTCCGTCACGGTGAAGGCGATGACTTTGGTCTGCGGGTTTGCCCCTTCGTTAATCAGCGGCTGCAGCCCGGCCTGCCACGGCAGCAGTTTCTGAATGGAGGTGATCTCTTCATATTCACGTTCACCTTCCGGGCTGACGGTTTCCAGCACATAGCGCCCGCCCTGCGCCGCCAGCGCCTGAACCACCTGTTCGGCGTCGTTGCGGATATTCCCCGCCGCGATGTGCCAGCGTTTATCTCCGGAAGCGATCAGACGATGCAGATACCACGCCTGATGCGCGCGATGAAAAGAACCCAGACCAATGTGAAGCCATGTGAATTGATTGTTCATGTTCCGCTCTCCTTGAGTTGATGGCCTCACTGTAAATGATCAATTGACCAAAATAAGAGCCACGGATCACAAAAGAACAATTACCCAATAAAATTACAAATGACCAGAAAAGAGCAAAAGCTTGCCAGTTTTCCCGACCACGGCGAGAATGCGGGTATTCGCCGGGCGAAATTATCGCCGCGGCCCGACACTTAGGGCAGGAAAGCATGAGCAAAGAAGATGATATCCGGCTGGATCAAAAGGTCCGCGCCGCGTGGATGTACTACATCGCCGGGCAGAATCAGAGCGAGATCGCCAGCCAGCTTGGCACGTCGCGGCCGGTGGTACAGCGGCTGATCGCCGCCGCGAAAGAAGAAGGGATTGTGTCGATTAGCCTGCACCACCCGGTGGCGAACTGCCTCGACTATGCGCAGCTGCTGCAGGAGAAGTACCGGCTTATCGAGTGCAATATCGTGCCCGCCTTTAACGAAGAAAGCACCCTGGATAGCGTCTCCTTCGGCTGCTATCAGCTGATGGCCCGCTATCTGCAGGATGATAAAGAGAAAATCATCGGCCTGGGTTCCGGCCTGACCCTGAAAAAAGCGCTGCAGCGCATCGACTTCGACAGTCTGAACACCCGCTGCGTCGCCCTGATCAGCGCCATGGACGCCGACGGACAGTGCAACTATTACGATGACGTCCCGCTGCTGCTGACCAGCAAAATTAAGGCCAAGTACTATCAGTGGCCCGCGCCGCGCTACGCGCAGACCCAGGAGGAGTACGACATGTGGTGTACCAGCCGGCTGTTTCGCAGCGTTTCCGCCGTCGCCCGCCGGGCGGACGTTATTTTTGTCGGCATTGGGCCATTAGGTACCCAAAGCCCCATCTTCAAAGATGGCTTTATCAATCAGGCGCAGATGGATGAGCTGACCGCACGCGGCGGCATCGGCGAGATCATGGGACGCTTTATCGATGCCGAAGGCGGCGTGGTGGAGAGCGAAATCAACAGAATGATCACCAGCTACGATATCCGCCAGAACCAGTGCCCGCGCATCGCGGTGGCGTGCGGCGAGTACAAACGTCCGGCGATTCTGGCGGCGCTTAAAGGCGGCTGGATCAACGGCCTGGTGACCGACGAGCACACCGCCCGCTGGCTGCTGACGCGCTAACGGCGGCAGCCGGATCAGCGGCTGCTCATCAACAGCGGCGGGATTTCAATCCGCTGCTGCCCGGCCTCGCCGGCGTCAATAATCGTGAACACCGCTTCCAGCATCGCCGGCACGTCCTGCTGCACCATGTCGATATCGTGCCCCAGCAGATAGACGAACGGGTCCCAGTCAAAGCAGCCCATCGGCGGCTGGGCGCTGCCGGTAAGTCCCGCCTGCGACAGCCAACGCACCACCCCTTCCAGCGATATTGTCGAGTTGACAAATAGCCCCGGCAATGGGGTCTTCGCGGTAGCAAACCGCTCCTGCAGGCAGGCCTCAACTTTGCCTTTTGAATAGCCGGGCGCCAGGATATTTTCCTGCGGCACGACCAGCCCCTGCTCCCGATGCGCATCGTGGAAGCCGCGTAAACGCTCGCGGGTGTTATGGTCGCTGCTGCGCCCACCGATAAAGGTCAGCGGCGCCAGCGCTCCCCGACGGCGAGCGCTGTTGGCGAGGATTTTGTGGGTCAGCGCCTTCGCGCCGCCGTAGTTATCCGATATCACCGACGGGGCGACAGAGCCCGGCAGGTCGAGATTGACCGTGGGCACGCCTGCCTGCTGGCACAGGGCGGTAATTTTGTCCGGATTGGTTGCCCCGGTGGCCACCACCCAGTCAACCTGCCAGGAGAGCATCGCTTTTACCGCTTCGATCTCCAGCTCTGGCCTCCGGCGCGTACAGGTGATAATCGGCAGCAGGCCGCGCTCGCGGGCCATCTCCTCAAAGCGCTCCGCCACCGAACCGAAATAGCGGTTATCGTATTTGGGGATAATCATACCGATGACGCGCGATTTTTTGCTGCGCAGCATGCTGGCCTGGCGGTTAATCGCATAGCCCTGCTCCTCGGCAATCCGCGTCACCTTTTCGGCAAGCTTCGCGCTGATGCGGCGCTTTTTCCAGTTGCCGTTGAGGATAGCGCTCACCGCGCTCGCCGAAACGCCGGACAGTTCCGCCAGGTCGTAAATCGTGATTTTCTTCATTTTCCCAACTTGCGTCACAAAATCATTTCGCTGTTAATTTCCCCACTTGCTCAATCGATGAAGCTAGCGCAACATGAGCTTCATCGATTGAGCTTCCATTTTACTTCCCGAAGTATTAACGCATTCAGCGTGAATACGCCAGCGGACATCAAAAAAATGACGCTCATATTCAATACCTTAACAAGTTTTCGTCTCCAGCGTCGAACGCGATGCCCTCGCGTTCGATAGTTCCAACCAGACTCTGTAAAGGATTATAAAATGAACCACTCTGTCTCCTCTATGAATACTTCCCTTAGCGGTAAAGTCGCCGCCATTACCGGCGCGGCGTCCGGTATCGGCCTCGAATGCGCCAGGACCCTGCTGGGCGCTGGCGCAAAAGTGGTGCTTATCGACCGTGAAGGCGAGAAGCTCAACAAACTTGTCGCCGAACTCGGCGAAAACGCCTTCGCCCTGCAGGTTGACCTGATGCAGGCGGATCAGGTCGATAATATTCTGCAGGGTATTTTGCAGCTCACCGGGCGTCTCGATATTTTCCACGCCAACGCCGGAGCGTACATCGGCGGGCCGGTGGCCGAGGGCGATCCGGACGTCTGGGACCGCGTACTACACCTCAATACCAACGCCGCCTTCCGCTGCGTGCGTAGCGTCCTGCCGCATCTTATCGCGCAAAAGTCCGGGGACATTATCTTCACCAGCTCTATCGCGGGGGTGGTGCCGGTGATCTGGGAGCCTATCTATACCGCGTCGAAATTTGCCGTCCAGGCGTTTGTTCATACTACCCGCCGCCAGGTTTCGCAGTACGGCGTGCGCGTCGGCGCCGTGCTGCCGGGCCCGGTGGTCACCGCCCTGCTGGACGACTGGCCGAAAGCCAAAATGGACGAAGCTCTGGCCAACGGCAGCCTGATGCAGCCGATTGAGGTGGCCGAGTCGGTGCTGTTTATGGTGACGCGCTCGAAAAACGTCACCGTGCGCGACATTGTGATCCTGCCGAACAGCGTGGATCTCTGACCGTTCAACCAGACTGTGTGAGAGGATGTTATGCAAAGCGATACGCAACATATTATTGGCGTCGATGTCGGTTCGGGCAGCGTTCGCGCCGGGGTGTTCAATCTGCGGGGCGAGCTTCTCGCCCACGCGACCCGGGAAATTACCCTGTTCCGCAGCGCCGGAAGCGTGGTCGAACAGTCGAGCCGCGAGATCTGGCAGGCGGTGTGCTACTGCATTAAAACGGCGGTGGCCAGCGCCGGGGTCGCGCCGTCATCGATTGCCGGGATCGGCTTCGATGCCACCTGCTCGCTGGTGGTGATTGGCGATAACGACGCCCCGCTGGCGGTTGGGCCTTCGGAAGATGCGGAGCGCAACATTATCGTCTGGATGGATCACCGCGCCACCGGGCAGGCGGAAAAGATCAACGCCACGGGCCACGCGGTGCTGCAGTACGTCGGCGGTAAAATCTCGCCGGAGATGGAAACGCCGAAAATTCTCTGGCTGAAGGAGAACCGCCCGCACATTTATCAGCAGGCGCGCCACTTCTTCGACCTCGCCGATTATCTCACCTGGCGCTCGACCGGCGATTTAGCCCGCTCGGTCTGTACCGTGACCTGTAAATGGACCTACCTGGCGCATGAACAACGCTGGGATGCCAGCTACTTCCGCCAGATTGGCCTCGAAGAGCTGGCGGATGAAGATTTTGTCCGCATCGGCCAGCGGATTGTCGATCCGGGAACCCCCTGCGGCGACGGCCTTTGCGCCACGGCGGCAGAGGAGATGGGCCTGCCGGTCGGTACTCCGGTGGCGGTCGGGATGATCGATGCCCACGCGGGCGGTATCGGCACCGTCGGCGTGCTTAACGGCGCGGTCAACAATATGGCCTACGTCTTCGGCACCTCCTCCTGCACCATGACCACCACGCAGGAAGCGGTGTTCGTGCCCGGCGTCTGGGGGCCATATTACTCGGCGATGGTGCCGGGGTTCTGGCTGAGCGAAGGCGGGCAGAGCGCGGCCGGAGCGGCCATCGACCAGCTGTTGAGCTTCCATCCCGCCGCCGCCGAGGCTAAGGCGCTGGCCAGAGCGCGCGGCGTCCCGCTGCCGGTTTATCTTGCCGATAGCGTGCTGGCGAAAGTGGAGCGTCCTTCTGCCGCGGTCAAACTCGCCGCCGGGCTGCACGTGGTGCCTGAATTTTTAGGTAATCGGGCGCCGCTGGCCGACCCGCACGCGAAAGCGATTATCGCCGGGTTGGGGATGGAGCGGGATCTGGACAACCTGATGGCGCTCTACGTCGCCGGATTGTGCGGCATCGGCTACGGCCTGCGGCAGATTATTGACGCCCAGAAGGCGTGCGGCATCCACAGCGAGCATATCGTCATCAGCGGCGGAGCCGGGCAGCATCCGCTGGTGCGCCAGCTGCTGGCGGACGCCTGCGGAGTGAGCGTGGTGAGTACCGAATCCAGCGAACCGGTGCTGTTAGGTTCGGCGATTCTCGGCGCGGTGGCCGGCCAGATCGCCCCGTCCCTGCCGGAAGCGATGAAGCAGTTTACCCGGGTGGATAAAACCTACCGCTGCGTTGCCCAGTATAGCGCCGATCATCAGCGGCGCTATGAAGCGTATAAAACGCTACAGCACACGGCGCGGCTGATTCGCGAGTAAGCAAGATCCCGGGCTGCGGCGTAAACGCCCTACCCGGGCTACCAGACCGCACGAAACCGTAGCCCGGCCAGGCGTAGCGCCGCCACACGAATGCTTAAGCGATGGTGACTTTGCCGTCCAGATAGACATCCTGCACGGCATTGATCAGCTTCACGCCGTCGGCCATCGATTTTTTAAACGCCTTACGGCCCAGAATCAGCCCCATGCCGCCCGCGCGCTTATTGATAACCGCGGTGCGCACGGCATCGGAGAGATCGGTTTCCCCGCCCGCGGCGCCGCCGGAGTTAATCAGCCCGGCGCGGCCCATATAGCAATTCGCCAGCTGGTAACGCACCAGATCGATCGGATTATCGCTGGTGAGCTTGCTGTAAACCCGGTCATCGGTATAGCCGAAGTTCACCGCTTTATAGCCGCCGTTATTTTCCGCCATTTTCTGCTTCACGATATCCGCGCCGATGGTCGCCGCCAGATGGTTAGCCTGGCCGGTTAAGTCAGCGGAAACGTGGTAGTCGACGCCATCTTTTTTAAACGCCGAATTACGCAGATAGGCCCACAGCACGGTCACCAGGCCCAGTTCGTGCGCGCGCTCAAACGCAGCGGAGATTTCTTCGATTTGACGACGAGACTGTTCGGAACCGAAATAGATCGTCGCCCCGACCGCCACGGCCCCCATATTGAACGCCTGCTCAACGCTGGCGTACAGCGTCTGATCGTATTCGGTCGGGTAGCTCAGCGTTTCGTTATGGTTCAGCTTGACCAGGAAGGGGATGCGGTGCGCATAGCGGCGCGACACCGAGGCCAGCACGCCATAGGTGGAGGCCACGCAGTTACAACCGGCTTCAATGGCCAGTTCGACGATATTTTTCGGATCAAAGTACAGCGGGTTGGCGGCAAAAGAGGCGCCAGCAGAATGCTCTACGCCCTGGTCGACCGGCAGGATCGACAGATAGCCGGTTCCCGCCAGGCGGCCGGTGTTATACAGGGTTTGCATATTACGCAGCACCGCCGGCGGACGGTTGTTATCAACCATCACCCGATCGACGTAATCCGACCCCGGCAAATAGAGCTGGTCGGCTGGAATCGTCATACAGCGGTGCTGTAAAAGCGTGTCGGCATCTTTGCCAAGCAACTGCGTAATATCAGTCATAGCGATCTCCCGTAAGTGCCGGTCGAAACCGGCATGCATTTTCCCAACCCAATTATTTTGGGCAGCAATAAGTCTGGTATCGAAAGTGGGATTTTTCCATTGCAGAGGGATTTTTAAATGTCATCCGCTGACATCATCCATAACCGGGAAAATGTTATATCGGTCAAAGTTCCACCC
>NZ_VOJB01000054.1:0-91081 GCF_007910085.1 Klebsiella sp. ME-303
AGGCTTTTACATGCTATTTATTATTTCATTTTTAACTCGTTCTCTAGAATAAATATTTAGTCTATACGGTTGAGAAGCTTTAAGCTAACATAGTAGTCACATTTAAGCTGCGAGCTTGTCGCAGTGACCACACCTGACAGGAGTATGTAATGTCCAAGCAACAGATCGGGGTTGTCGGTATGGCAGTGATGGGGCGTAACCTTGCGCTCAACATCGAGAGCCGTGGTTATACCGTCTCCGTTTTCAACCGCTCCCGTGAAAAGACCGAAGAAGTGATTGCCGAGAATCCCGGCAAGAAGCTGGTCCCACATTATACAGTGCAAGAGTTTGTTGAGTCGCTCGAAACTCCACGCCGTATCCTGTTAATGGTGAAGGCGGGCGCAGGCACTGATAGTGCCATCGACTCTCTGAAGCCTTACCTGGACAAGGGTGACATCATCATCGATGGTGGTAATACCTTCTTCCAGGATACGATTCGTCGTAATCGTGAGCTTTCTGCTGATGGTTTTAACTTCATTGGCACCGGCGTGTCCGGCGGTGAAGAGGGCGCGCTTAAAGGACCTTCAATCATGCCTGGCGGTCAGAAGGAAGCTTATGAACTGGTTGCTCCCATTCTTAAGCAGATTGCAGCTGTCGCTGAAGACGGTGAGCCGTGCGTAACTTATATCGGTGCTGATGGTGCTGGTCATTATGTCAAAATGGTTCACAACGGTATTGAATACGGCGATATGCAGCTTATTGCAGAAGCCTACGCTTTACTGAAAGGTGGTCTGGCGCTTTCTAATGAAGAGCTGGCGCAAACCTTTACCGAATGGAATGAAGGTGAGCTTAGCAGCTATCTCATTGACATCACTAAAGACATCTTCACCAAAAAAGATGAAGAAGGCAAATACCTGGTCGACGTGATCCTCGATGAGGCGGCAAACAAAGGTACCGGTAAATGGACCAGCCAGAGCTCTCTTGACCTCGGCGAACCGCTGTCACTTATCACTGAATCTGTATTCGCACGCTACATCTCTTCGCTTAAAGATCAGCGTGTGGCTGCTTCGAAAGTCCTTACCGGACCGCAGGCGAAGAGTGCAGGCGATAAAGCGGAGTTCGTTGAGAAAGTTCGCCGTGCTCTGTATCTGGGCAAAATCGTCTCTTACGCTCAAGGTTTCTCCCAACTGCGCGCTGCTTCTGATGAATACCATTGGGATCTGAACTACGGTGAGATCGCGAAAATCTTCCGTGCCGGCTGTATCATTCGTGCTCAGTTCCTGCAAAAGATTACTGATGCCTATGAGCAGAATGCCGGCATTGCCAACCTGCTGCTGGCACCATACTTCAAGCAGATCGCCGATGATTATCAGCAAGCCCTGCGCGATGTTGTCGCATATGCTGTGCAGAATGGTATTCCGGTTCCGACATTCTCTGCGGCCATCGCCTACTACGATAGCTATCGTTCCGCAGTCTTGCCTGCTAACCTGATTCAGGCGCAGCGTGACTATTTCGGTGCGCATACCTATAAGCGTACCGATAAAGAGGGTGTGTTCCACACTGAGTGGATGGAATAAACTTTATAGTGTCATTTGCCCGGGGTATTAACCCGGGCATAAATTTTCAAAAAATAGAATTCCTCTCCTCTAATTAGTACTCCCTTATCCTAATTTTTTAAAAACGTAATTTGCAAATGTTTTTCTAAAGGAAATCATTTAATATGATACTCATATCCTAAGGAATATATTTCGAATTTTATTAGGCTCTGGTAATAAAAGGTAAGTTAAATATGAAGATCCTTGTCACTGGCGGTGCAGGTTTTATTGGTTCTGCAGTTGTTCGTCATATCATTGAAAACACCTCCGACGAAGTACGCGTAATAGATTGCCTCACCTACGCCGGTAACCTGGAGTCCCTGGCGCCGGTTGCCGGTAATAAACGCTACTCGTTTTCTCAGACAGATATCACTGATGCCAAATCTGTGGCAGAGCAGTTCAGCGATTTCCGTCCGGATATTGTGATGCACCTGGCCGCAGAGAGTCACGTGGACCGCTCTATCGATGGGCCTGCTGCCTTTATTCAGACCAACCTGATTGGAACTTTCACCCTGCTGGAAGCGGCCCGCCAGTACTGGTCAGCTCTCGATACGGCGCAGAAGCAGACTTTCCGCTTCCACCATATTTCGACCGATGAAGTCTACGGCGACCTGCACGGTACCGATGATCTGTTCACCGAAGAGACCCCGTACGCGCCAAGCAGCCCGTACTCTGCCTCCAAGGCCGGCAGCGACCATCTTGTCCGCGCCTGGAACCGCACTTATGGCCTGCCGGTGGTGGTGACCAACTGCTCCAACAACTACGGCCCGTATCACTTCCCGGAAAAACTTATTCCGCTGACCATCCTCAATGCCCTCGCCGGCAAACCGCTGCCAGTGTACGGCAACGGAGAACAGATCCGCGATTGGCTGTACGTGGAAGATCACGCCCGGGCGCTATACAAAGTGGCGACGGAAGGCCGCAGTGGTGAAACGTACAACATCGGCGGTCACAACGAGCGTAAAAATATTGATGTCGTGCGCACCATTTGCGCCATTCTCGATAAAGTGGTTGAACAGAAGCCGGGCAATATCAGCCAGTTTGCCGATCTGATTACGTTTGTGAAAGACCGTCCGGGTCATGACCTGCGTTATGCCATTGATGCGGCGAAAATTCAACGCGATCTGGGCTGGGTGCCCGAAGAGACGTTTGAAAGCGGAATTGAAAAAACGGTCCACTGGTACCTGAACAACACGACCTGGTGGCAGCGCGTGCTGGATGGCTCCTATGCCGGTGAACGTCTTGGCCTGAACAACTAAAAAGGAAAGAAGTATGAAAGGTATTGTACTGGCCGGCGGCTCCGGCACGCGTTTATATCCGATCACCCAGGGTGTTTCCAAGCAGCTACTGCCCATTTATGACAAACCGATGATTTACTACCCGGTTTCTGTTCTGATGCTGGCGGGAATCAAGGATATCCTGATTATTACCACGCCGGAGGATATGCCCGCATTTCAGCGTCTGTTGGGTGACGGTTCTCAGTTTGGCGTGAATTTCAGCTATGCGATTCAGCCGTCGCCGGACGGTCTGGCGCAGGCCTTTATCATCGGCGAGAAGTTTATCGGTAATGATGCCTGTGCATTAGTCCTGGGCGATAACATCTACTTTGGTCAGAGCTTTGGCCGCAAACTGGATGCGGCGGCCAGCAAAACATCCGGAGCTACGGTATTCGGCTACCAGGTTCTCGATCCGGAACGTTTCGGTGTGGTGGAGTTTGATGAGAACTTTAAAGCGCTGTCGATTGAAGAGAAGCCGTTGAAGCCGAAATCTGACTGGGCGGTGACCGGACTCTATTTTTATGACACCGATGTGGTGGCAATGGCGAAGGAAGTTAAACCCTCCGCGCGTGGGGAGCTTGAGATCACCACGCTGAACCAGATGTATCTGGATCGGGGTGACCTGCAGGTTGAACTGCTGGGCCGTGGTTTTGCCTGGCTGGATACGGGAACCCACGACAGCCTGATTGAGGCCTCTCAGTTTATCCATACCATCGAGAAGCGTCAGGGGATGAAAGTAGCCTGCCTGGAAGAAATTGCTTATCGCAAGCAGTGGCTGAGCGCGGAAGGGGTGGCGGCACAGGCCGAACGGTTGAAGAAAACCGAGTACGGTGCTTACCTGAAACGTCTGCTGAATGAGCATTAATGGCTGCCGGTCATCATTGGGATATTAACGTATGAAAATTTTACTGATTGGCAAAAATGGTCAGGTGGGCTGGGAGCTGCAGCGTGCGTTGTCCACGCTGGGCGAAGTGGTTGCCGTGGACTTTTTTGATAAAACGCTGTGCGGTGATCTGACCAACCTGGAAGGGATCGCGCAGACGGTCCGTACGGTAAAACCGGATGTAGTGGTGAACGCGGCTGCCCATACTGCGGTGGACAAAGCGGAAAGCGAGCGCGAGCTTTCCGATCTGCTGAACGATCGGGGCGTGGCGGTGCTGGCAGAAGAGTCAGCGAAGCTGGGAGCTCTGATGGTGCACTACTCAACGGACTATGTGTTTGACGGTCAGGGAAGCCACTATCGTCTGGAAGATGAGGCGACCGGGCCGCTGAACGTGTACGGCGAAACCAAACGAGCCGGGGAAATCGCGCTGGAGCAGGCGAATCCGCGCCATCTTATTTTCCGTACCAGTTGGGTATATGCCACCCGCGGAGCAAACTTCGCTAAAACGATGCTGCGTCTGGCAGGTGAGAAAGAGGCGCTGTCGATTATTAACGATCAGCACGGTGCGCCAACCGGCGCAGAGCTGCTGGCGGACTGTACGGCAATCGCCATTCGTGAAGAACAGCGCAACCGTGCTGTAGCCGGGACCTATCATCTGGTGGCCAGCGGGGAAACCAGCTGGGCGGAGTACGCGGAATTTGTTTTTGAGGTGGCGCGGTCGCACGGCGCAGAGCTGGCAATCAAAGCAGTAAGCGGTATCCCGACCACGGCCTACCCAACGCCGGCAAAACGTCCGCTGAACTCGCGGCTGTCGAATGAGAAATTCCAGCGTGTATTTGGCGTAACGCTGCCGGACTGGCGCCAGGGCGTGGCGCGCGTGGTAACAGAAGTTCTGGGCAAGTAAACGGGCAGAAATATTATGAATATTATTAAGACAGATATCCCTGAAGTGCTGATTTTTGAACCTCGTGTCTTCGGCGATGCGCGCGGTTTTTTCTTTGAGAGCTTCAGCAGTAAAGTATTTGATGAAGCAGTGGGGCGGAAAGTGGAGTTTGTGCAGGATAACCACTCCCAGTCGCAGAAGGGCGTGCTGCGCGGGCTGCACTACCAGCTTGACCCGCATGCCCAGGGCAAACTGGTTCGCTGCATTGAAGGCGAGGTGTTTGATGTGGCGGTCGATATCCGCCGTTCATCGCCAACGTTTGGTAAATGGGTGGGGGCGGTACTGAGCGCGGAAAACAAGCGTCAATTGTGGATCCCGGAAGGGTTTGCCCATGGCTTCATGGCGTTGAGCGAAACGGTTCAGTTTGTGTACAAGGCTACGAACTATTATGCGCCGCAGTCTGAGCGGAGCATTATCTGGAACGACCCTGAGATTAATATTCAGTGGCCGGAGATTGCAGACTGTACGCTCTCTTTATCTGATAAGGATTTGCAGGCTCATACCTTAAAGACAGCTGAAGTATATAAATAAGCATAAAATATAGCTTCATTTACTGTATAGGCCCTTTATAGGCCTATACAGTATTTCAGAGAGCGTTGGTGTCTTGCTTGACTTACATTGTTCCTGAGAGTAGAAACATCAACAGTTTTGCTTAATTTGCGGCCATCTGCCGCCGTCCAGTTAACTGATTAAAGTGTGATCGAATGAAAATTACTATTTCCGGTACCGGTTATGTTGGTTTATCGAATGGCATCCTGATTGCGCAAAACCACGAAGTGGTGGCGCTGGATATCATTCAATCCAAAGTTGATATGATTAACCAAAAGGTTTCTCCGATTGTCGATAAAGAGATCCAGGAATATCTGGCGGAAAAACCGTTGAATTTTCGCGCGACAACTGACAAGCATGATGCCTATCGTGATGCAGATTATGTCATTATCGCTACGCCCACTGACTACGATCCGAAAACGAACTACTTCAATACTTCGACCGTTGAAGCCGTTATTCGTGATGTCACCGAGATTAACCCAGACGCGGTAATGATTATTAAATCCACCATTCCCGTTGGTTTTACGCGTGATATTAAAGAGCGCCTGGGCATTGATAACGTCATTTTCTCTCCTGAGTTTCTGCGTGAAGGCCGCGCGCTTTACGACAACCTGCACCCGTCTCGTATTGTCATTGGCGAACGTTCAGAACGCGCGGAGCGTTTTGCTAATCTGCTGAAAGAAGGCGCGATTAAGCAGGATATCCCGACGCTGTTTACTGACTCCACCGAAGCTGAGGCGATTAAGTTATTTGCCAATACCTACCTGGCGCTGCGCGTAGCCTACTTTAATGAACTGGACAGCTACGCTGAAAGCCAGGGTCTGAACAGTAAACAGATCATCGAAGGCGTGTGTCTCGATCCGCGAATCGGTAATCACTATAACAACCCATCCTTTGGCTACGGCGGCTACTGCCTGCCGAAAGATACCAAGCAGCTGCTGGCAAACTACGAATCTGTACCGAATAACATCATCGGTGCCATCGTCGATGCTAACCGCACGCGTAAAGATTTTATCGCTGACTCTATCCTGGCGCGCAAGCCTAAAGTTGTTGGTATCTATCGCCTGATCATGAAGAGTGGCTCCGATAACTTCCGCGCTTCCTCAATTCAGGGCATCATGAAGCGTATCAAGGCCAAAGGTATCCCGGTCATTATCTACGAACCGGTTATGCAGGAAGATGAGTTCTTTAATTCCCGCGTAGTTCGCGATTTCGACGCGTTCAAACAAGAAGCTGACGTGATTGTCTCAAACCGAATGGCTGAAGAGCTGTCGGATGTCGCTGACAAAGTATATACCCGCGATTTGTTCGGTAGTGACTAAATCCCCCCTCTGGCCGGGAGATGCGCTGTCGGCCAGAGTTCTCCTCTCTCCTGAAGGGTTCAGCTATTCGCCCGACAAATCGTTTTGCTCCTCTTTCCCGACTCAACTCATTAAAAAACGTGACCTCGCTTAAATTCTTCAATCGATCATCTTGTCCCAACCATTGAGGTCGGATATGTTAAATTCACCTTGTGAAGAGCTACCGTCACTGTGATGTAGACGCTGGAGATAAGCGCCGGAAGGTAAAACAGAGCCTGCTTGCAGGCTTTTGTTGTTTCTGGATCCCGGGCTCTCAGGCGTACTGCGTTGCGGTGAGGCGCTGATTGATATTTAAACGGGGAGGGGCGGGATCTTTCAAGGGAAGGGCGCAGGCATAGCAAACGCAAGCCATTCATGGCCGTGAGAATAGCGTGCTGATGCTAAGGATATAGTATCAGTTTAATATGACATTTTTATTTTAAAAAGATATCCAATGCCAGCTGTAAAGACTATGCGTATCCCCACCGCTGGCAGTGTTTTATTTTTATATTATGATTTCCTATGCCTGTATTATAATTATATTAAGTTTTCTTTTCACCACTTTCGTTTGTTAAAAGTCAGCTTGGTCTTTTTCTGATCTTTGATATAAGAAATCAGAAAATAGACTGAAACAATCAACAGGATGGCAGCAACTGCTAAGAAAATTATGTTTGCCATAATGCGTACCAGAATGAAAGGAATGTTATAAATCCATTTGCCTGCGAACTAATATCTCTGCAAAAGCATGCCTTTGCCTGCTTAACATAGCCTGAATTTAAGAAAGTTCCTATATGGTGTTTGTGGTTTTTTTTTGAGAAAAGTGGAAAAAACTTTTTCATTACCGTTACGTTGAACAATAGCGCTGTGGCCGACTTTGCTGGCAGACTGATGAGCTGGGGATTGTTTGCTTTATAAGGTAATGCTCTTCAGTGAGGGTAATGGAAGTGGCTTAGATGAGAGTTTGTTGAAGGTTTTGTTTGCTTCGTGTTAAATCTGCGTTTATGTATTGTGTGGTTTTCAGCGGCAGGTCATGAATAAATGACGTATCTCAACTCGCAGCAGGGATGGATAAGTTTATCCAATGACCATTTCAGATATAAAAAAGCCGCAGTAGCGTTCTGCTGCGGCTAAATCCACAATGCCTGATATGACTACGCCTTGTAATAGGCTTTATACCAGTCAACGAAGTTCTTCACCCCCTGCCTGACCGTCGTTTGCGGCCTGAATCCCACCGCATCATACAGCGGCCTGGTATCTGCGCTGGTTTCCAGCACATCGCCGGGCTGTATCGGCATCATATTTTTCACCGCCACCATCCCCAGAGCCTCTTCCAGAGCAGTGATGTAATCCATGAGCTCAACCGGTGAGCTATTCCCGATGTTATACACCCGGTACGGCGCTGAGCTATCCGCTGGTGAACCCGTTTCAACGGTCCATTCCGGATTAGGCTGCGGGATAATGTCCAGCATCCTTACAACCGCCTCAACGATATCGTCAATGTAGGTGAAGTCGCGCTTCATCTTGCCGTAGTTGTAGACATCAATACTCTTACCCTCAAGCATGGCTTTCGTAAATTTGAACAGCGCCATATCCGGACGGCCCCACGGGCCGTAGACGGTGAAGAATCTCAGTCCGGTGGTTGGAATGCCATAAAGATGCGAGTAGGTGTGCGCCATCAGTTCATTCGCTTTCTTGGTGGCGGCATACAGCGAAACCGGATGATCAACCGAATCCTCCGTAGAGAACGGCATTTTACGGTTCAGACCATAGACCGAACTGGATGAGGCATAGAGCAAATGCTCAACGTTGTTGTGTCTGCAGCCTTCAAGAATGTTCAGATAACCAATCAGGTTAGCGTCAGCATAAGCGAACGGGTTTTCCAGGGAGTAGCGAACTCCTGCCTGCGCGGCGAGATGGATCACTCGGTTAAATTTCTCGTTAGCAAAAAGCCGGGCAATACCTTCACGATCCGCGAGATCGATTTTGTGAAAACTGAACAGGGGAGATTGCAGTAAATCCAGACGGGCCTGCTTAAGATTGACGTCATAATAGTCGTTCATGTTGTCGAGGCCGACAACCTCATGACCCGCCTCCAGAAGGCGCTTGCAGGTATGAAAGCCGATGAATCCTGCGGCTCCAGTTACTAAAAATTTCATATTCATCCTCTGGGGTGACTGTGTCCCGCTATATATTCATTGATTTTACACTGGCTTGCCGTGTGGATCACCTGCTTTACCGTTGCTGATTATGTTCATGTGTTCGTTGGGGAAGCGCTGGCGTCCGGATATCAATGGGTTTGTACTGGCGTTCTGTAGTTTGAATGAAATTCATTATCTGTGCTTTATGATTAGCAAGGTAATGATTGCGTATGGTTTGATCGCGTACTCAGGATTCCCTGTTCTGCCCGGATGGTTTATGCCCCGGAGAAATAACGCAGATTAAAATTGATTTTATGTTTGAGTTTACAATTATTTCACATTGAAGGCGGGTTTTTAAGATTTTTCTTTTTAAATCAAAGAGTTGTTTTCTTTTCTAAATTTTGTTTAAATTATGTTTACCTGCTGAATCATTTGCAATATGAATTGATTGGCAACGTATTTTCATTTTTATTCCTATAGACCAGCGCTATAATGCTGCTGCTCATTTGCATGACCATTGTGTTGTCAGCTTAATCAGCTATCCTGTGCGCAGCATTAAATATGACACTAAACTGATTGTTGGCGTCATTTCAATCAATATTGGAGCACAGTTTGCGCTGATTCATCAGAAGATGAATGGGTAGATAACGGAGACAGAGCCCTCTGACGCATGGAAAACAGGCTTGTCGGATGAGCGAATTGAGAAATTCCTGATGGATGAGGCGAAAGCAAACAGCGAGAGTGTGCCCCTGCTTGAATCTTTATCGTTTTCAAGCGAGCAACACCCGGTGTCACGGGCGGCCACTTTTTCGACAGCCGCTGTTTAACGTCAGGACGGCGTTGAGCCAGTGCGCTGTGGTTGTGATAACAGGCGCTGGAGGTTTTGACAGACAAGATAGATGAATCATTACGCAGTTTGGTTGCGACAGCCAAGGGCGGTAGCGTGATTTAAAGCTATCTCATAACATTAAGGGGAGGGGGTATCTGACTGAAAAATAGCAGTTTTTACTGTTTGCCATGAAACAGCACATTAACTGGTCATCTCCAGGTCAGCATCTCACTTGTCCCAGTTCGGTATGCAAGATCTACAATGGTCGGCTGCTGCCAATGCATTAAAGCGGAGACAAAACTCGGGAAAATCTTGCTTTAATCTATGTGCTTAGGTTTTCAGCTCGTATGCTCAAGTCACGGTATCTAGCGGCAATCTATAAGTTCGGGCGTTAGAGCTATCGCAGCTGACGGGGGTTTAGTCAGCTACAGCGCGAAATCTAAAGTGCATAACAAAATGCTTAAAATTTCGTAGAATAATTTATGAGTATAAAAATGAAGTATAATCTAGGGTATTTATTTGACCTGCTTGTTGTTATCACTAATAAAGATCTAAAGGTACGGTATAAAAGTAGCGTGTTTGGTTATTTATGGTCAATTGCCAATCCTTTGCTTTTTGCGATGATCTACTATTTTATTTTCAAACTGATCATGCGTGTTCAGATACCTAATTATACCCTTTTTCTAATAACGGGGCTGTTTCCCTGGCAGTGGTTTGCAAGCTCAGCAACAAATTCACTTTTTTCATTTATTGCTAATGCGCAAATTATTAAAAAAACTGTATTTCCGCGCTCAGTTATCCCGCTCAGTAATGTCATGATGGAAGGGTTACACTTCTTGTGTACCATTCCTGTCATCGTCGCTTTTCTTTTTGTATACGGTATGCGTCCTTCGCTTTCGTGGCTGTGGGGAATACCGCTCATTGCTATCGGGCAGGTGATATTCACCTTTGGCATATCTATAATCTTTTCAACGTTGAATCTATTTTTTAGAGATCTGGAAAGATTTGTGACTCTCGGTATTATGTTAATGTTCTACTGTACGCCAATTTTATACGCATCCGATATGATTCCAGCAAAATATAGCTGGGTTATTGACTATAACCCTCTGGCGAGTATGATTTTAAGCTGGCGCAACTTATTTATGGATGGGGTTTTAAACTATGAGCATATTTCAGTATTATATTTGACGGGTATAGTGCTGACGGTTATCGGTCTGAGTATTTTTAATAAATTAAAATATCGCTTTGCAGAGATCTTGTGATGGAACCAGTAATTGATTTTAATAATGTGACAAAAGAGTATCCACTTTACCATCATATTGGCTCAGGTATTAAAGATTTAATATTTCATCCCAAAAGAGCATTTCAATTACTGAAGGGCCGCAAATATCTTGCTATTCAGGATGTTTCTTTTACGGTCGGTAAAGGAGAGGCCGTTGCGCTCATCGGGCGAAATGGCGCAGGCAAAAGCACATCTTTGGGGCTGGTTGCCGGCGTGATAAAACCCACAAAAGGATCGGTCACCACCCGTGGGCGAGTCGCTTCAATGCTTGAGCTGGGCGGCGGCTTTCATCCAGAATTGACGGGGCGCGAGAACATTTTTCTTAATGCCACACTTCTTGGGTTACGCCGTAAAGAGGTGCAGCAGCGAATGGAGCGCATCATTGAATTTTCCGAATTAGGGGAATTTATCGATGAGCCGATCCGCGTCTATTCTAGCGGTATGCTAGCGAAGCTTGGTTTTTCTGTTATCAGTCAAGTTGAGCCTGATATTTTGATTATCGATGAAGTGCTTGCCGTTGGCGATATTTCTTTTCAGGCCAAATGTATCAAGACGATTAAAGAGTTCAAAAATCGTGGCGTGACAATATTGTTTGTTAGCCACAACATGAGTGATGTGGAAAAGATATGCGATCGGGTTGTCTGGATCGAAAATCACCGTATGCGGGAAATCGGTTCCGCTGAAAGAATCATCGAACTTTATAAACAAGCAATGGCCTAAATCTGGTAATTAAATGAATAGTATTAAGATCTATACCTGTCATCATAAGCCGAGTGCATTCCTTAATGCATCGATTATCAAACCATTACATGTGGGTAAAGCCAACTCCTATAATGATATCGGCTGTATTGGCGATGATACCGGTGATAATATTTCTTTTAAAAACCCCTTTTACTGTGAGTTAACAGCACATTATTGGGTTTGGAAAAATGAATCTCTTTCTGATTATGTCGGCTTTATGCATTATCGCCGACATCTGAACTTTTCCTCAGAGCAGAGCTTTCCCGAAGATAATTGGGGCGTCGTTAATTCACCCGTTATTGATGCAGAGTATGAAAAGCAGTTTGGTTTAACCGACACGGCAATCCAGGATTGTATTTCAGGGTTTGACCTGCTGTTACCAAAGAAGTGGTCTGTGACCTCTGCCGGCAGTAAAAATAACCTCGATCATTATGAGAAAGGTGAGTTTTTACATATAAAGGACTATCTGGCTGCCCTGGAGGTTGTCGAAGAGCTTTATCCGGATTATAAAGCGGCTATTCAGCAGTTTAACAATGCCACAGATGGCTATTATACGAACATGTTTGTGATGCACAAAGATATGTTCGTAGATTATTCAGAATGGCTCTTCGCGATTTTGACTAATCTTGAAAGCCGCATCTCTATGAATAATTATAACGCGCAAGAAAAGCGTGTTATTGGACATATTGCTGAGCGTCTTTTTAACATTTATATTATTAAGCAGCAGCAAGACCGGGCCCTGAAAGTTAAAGAACTTCAGCGCACTTTCGTGACGAATGAGACATTCAACGGCAAGCTGGAACCGGTTTTTCCTCACGCTGCGCCGATAGTCATCAGTTTTGATGACAACTATGCCATCAGCGGTGGAGCCTTAATCAACTCCATTGTTCGCCATTCTGATAAAAACACCCATTACGATATTGTTGTGCTGGAAAATAAGGTGAGTAACCTTAACAAACAGCGCTTACTAAAACTGGTCTCGGGACAGCAAAACTTTTCACTGCGTTTCTTTGATGTGAATGCCTTTACTGAATTGAATGGCGTACATACCCGCGCACACTTTAGCGCATCAACCTACGCTCGCTTGTTTATTCCGCAGCTTTTCCGTGAATATGAGAAGGTCATTTTTATCGATTCCGATACTGTGGTGAAGGCCGATCTTGCGACTTTGCTTAATGTCGACCTCGGCACAAACCTTGTTGCCGCCGTTAAAGATATCGTGATGGAAGGCTTCGTCAAGTTTGGTGCGATGTCGGAGTCGGCAGATGGCGTGATGCCCGCCGGCGAGTATCTGCAAAAAACGCTTAAAATGACCAATCCGGATGAGTATTTCCAGGCGGGAATTATCGTTTTTAACGTTGCCCAGATGGTGCAGGAAGATACCTTCTCCGCGCTGATTAAAACGCTCAAAGAGAAGAAGTACTGGTTCCTCGACCAGGACATCATGAACAAAGTCTTCTATGGCCGGGTTGAGTTTTTACCGCTGGAGTGGAATGTCTATCACGGTAATGGCAATACGGATGACTTTTTCCCCAATCTCCAGTTCGCAACATATATGCGCTTTTTAAAAGCCAGAAAGAACCCGAATATGATTCACTATGCCGGGGAGAATAAACCGTGGAATACGGACAAGGTTGACTTTTATGACGATTTCCTGGAAAACGTCATCAATACGCCATGGGAAAAAGAGACCTATTTCCGTCAGTTATCTCCGGTAAATTCATCAAGTCCTGCGCAAACTGCAGTGCAAACGCCAGTTCTGCTTCAGACTAAGATCAAAAAAGCGTTGATGCCTTTCCTCAATAAATATGCTCCTGTTGGTTCACCGAGGCGAAACACGATAACAAAATACTACTATAAAGTTAGACGCTCAATTCTTGGTTAAGGCTGCTGGAGTTATATTATGAACAGTAAAAATATTCTCATCGTCGGAGCGGGTTTTTCCGGTGTGGTTATCGCACGCCAACTCGCTGAACAAGGTCATCACATCAGAATTATTGACCAGCGTGACCACATAGGCGGTAACTCCTATGATGCGCGCGATCCGCAAACCGACGTTATGGTTCACGTTTATGGCCCGCATATCTTTCACACCGATAATGAAACAGTGTGGAATTATGTGACTCAGCACGCTGAGATGATGCCGTATGTGAACCGTGTCAAAGCAACCGTGAATGGCCAGGTGTTCTCTCTGCCGATCAACCTGCATACCATCAACCAGTTTTTTGCGAAGACCTGTTCGCCAGATGAGGCCCGGGCGCTTATTGCCGAAAAAGGGGACAGTTCGATCCTGGAACCGAAGACCTTTGAAGAACAGGCTCTGCGTTTTATCGGCAAAGAGCTCTATGAGGCGTTCTTCAAGGGCTATACCATCAAACAGTGGGGGATGGAGCCTTCGCAGCTTCCTGCGTCAATTCTTAAGCGTCTGCCGGTTCGTTTTAACTACGATGATAATTACTTTAACCACAGATTTCAGGGCATGCCGAAACTGGGTTATACGAAAATGATTGAGTCAATCGCCAATCATGAAAATATTACCATCGAACTTCAGCAATCGTTTAACGCTGAAGAGAGAGAACAGTACGATCACGTGTTCTATAGCGGGCCGCTGGATGCTTTTTATTCCTATCAATATGGTCGACTGGGCTATCGTACTCTGGATTTTGAAAAATTCACCTGGCAGGGCGATTATCAGGGCTGCGCGGTAATGAATTACTGCTCGCTGGATGTTCCTTATACCCGTATCACTGAACATAAGTACTTTTCGCCCTGGGAATCCCATGAGGGATCGGTCTGTTACAAGGAATACAGCCGCGAATGTGGTGAAAAGGATATCCCTTATTATCCGATTCGTCAGATGGGAGAGATGGCTTTACTCGATAAATATTTGTCCCTCGCGGAAAATGAAAAGAATATGACGTTTGTTGGCCGCCTTGGAACCTATCGATATCTGGATATGGATGTCACTATCGCAGAAGCATTAAATACAGCCGATAAGTACTTGTCCTCCCTTAGCAGTAATGAGTCTATGCCAGTATTTACGGTTTCTGTGCGATGAATTGCTCCGCATTAATAGTCACGTATAATCGTTTAGAGAAGTTAAAGCTGACTATTGCCAACACGGTGAAATTAAATTTTACAGCGATCGTTGTTGTCAATAACGGGTCCACGGATGGAACCCAGGCCTGGTTAGCCACCCTTAGCGACCCGCGAGTGATTGTTCTTAATCTGCCATCCAACAGCGGTGGCGCGGGTGGCTTTAAGGCCGGGAGTCAATATTTATGCGACAACGTCGATAGCGACTGGGTTTTCTTTTACGATGATGACGCCTGGCCCGAGAGCGATGCGCTGGAAAAATTTTCCCAGCTAGAAAAGGCTAACTGTCGGGTGTTCACCGCTTTGGTCAAGGATCTTCAGGGGCAACCCTGTCCGATGAACATGCCTTTTGCCAAAGTTCCGTCATCGTTTATGGACACATTACGCTACATCAGAAATCCTGCGGAGTTTCTTCCGTCGGTTTCCCGGGCGTGTGCGGTACAGACGGTTTCCTTTGTCGGTATGATTATTCAGCGAGATGTGCTGCAAAAGCATCTCCACAGTATTCACGACGAGTTATTTTTATATTTTGACGATCTCTATTTTGGCTATCAGCTGACATTAGATGGCGAAGCTATTCGCTATTCTCCCGAGGTCATCTTTACCCACGATGTGAGTATCCAGGGGAAATGTATTGTTCCCGAATGGAAGGTTTATTATCTTTGTCGAAATCTTATTTTGGCGAAGAGAATTTTTCCGCGAGTTGCCATTTTTAGCCGTCTCTCAATTCTTTTACGGTTGATTAAATATGTATCAATATTGCCATGGCAACGCAATAAATTGTTATATTTTAAATACTTGCGTCGTGGAATTATCCATGGTGTAAAAGGAATCAGCGGTAAGAATCATTAAGTGGATATAGCAATGAAAAAACTGTGTTATTTCATAAACTCGGATTGGTATTTTGATTTGCACTGGATTGATCGTGCGATCGCCGCCCGAGATGCTGGTTATGAGATTCACATCATCAGTCATTTTGTCGACGGTAAAGTGCTGAATAAATTTAAAACATTCGGTTTTAAGTGTCATAATGTCCCACTTGATGCTCAATCATTTAATGCATTAACTTTCTTTCGGGCCTTTTTTGCCTCCCGAAAGCTCATTAAAGAAATTAATCCCGACCTTTTACACTGTATTACTATTAAACCCTGTCTGATCGGTGGGCTCCTGTCCAGGACAAACAACCGTCCCGTCATCGTGAGTTTTGTCGGTCTGGGTCGTGTATTTTCAGGTGATACGGGGTTGCTTAAGCTATTGCGCAATATCACCATCATGGCCTACAAATATATTGCCAGTAATAAGCGCAGTATATTTATGTTTGAGCACGATAAAGATCGTAAAAAACTGGCGGGTTTTGTCGGGATTGACTATCAGCAGACTATTGTCATCGATGGCGCGGGTATCAATCCGGAGATCTATAAATATTCTCTGGAGCAGGAGCGTGACGTTCCGGTTGTGCTGTTTGCCAGCAGAATGCTCTGGAGTAAAGGGCTCGGGGATTTAATTGAAGCCAAGAAAATCCTCGAAGCAAGAAATATTCATTTTACGCTAAACGTTGCCGGGATACTCGTTGAAAACGATAAGGATGCTATATCCCTTGCGGTGATCCAGCAATGGCATAAAGAAGGTCTGATTAACTGGTTGGGGCACAGCTCTAACGTCTGCGACTTGATCGAGGAGTCGAACATTGTGGCATTACCTTCGATCTATTCCGAAGGCGTGCCGCGTATTCTGCTTGAGGCTTCCTCGGTTGGCCGGGCCTGCATTGCCTACGATGTTGGCGGCTGCGATAGCCTGATCGTTAATAACGATAACGGCATTATCGTGAAAAGTAACTCTCCGCAGGAGCTGGCCGATAAGCTTGAATTCTTGTTAGCCAATCCCAAAGCACGAGTAGAGATGGGTATCAAAGGACGGCAACGCGTTCAGGATAAGTTTTCTAGCGGTATGATCATTAGCAAGACCTTAAAGACTTATCATGATGTGGTTCAGGGATGATGTAACGCAAGAGATTACAGCTTCATGTAAATCAAACACCTCCGAAGCGGTTGCATTTTAAGCTATGTAACTGCTCAGCAAACGCATGATGAGTTTAATGATTGCGTGCCTCTTATTTTGAAGGTGATTGAATGTCTGATGAATCAAGTAACGTTATTGTATCCGTTATTATCCCTGTCCATAACGCCGCGGAGTATATTGCTGAGACGCTTACTACGGTGTTAGCCCAGTCTTTAAAAGAGATTGAGATTATCCTTGTTAACGATAGCTCAACGGATAATACTCTGGATATTGTCACTAAAATAGCCAGTGAAGATTCGCGAGTCCGGGTTATCACCAATCCGAGCAACGTCGGTGGCGGCGAATCGCGAAATATCGGCTTACGAGTAGCGACCGGCGAATACATCATTTTCCTCGACGATGACGATTACGCCGATAAAGAGATGTTAAAGAGAATGTCCGACCGGGCTACGGCCCTGCAAACGGATGTTGTTATCTGCCGGTGCCAGTCAGTCGATTTGCAAACCAATACCCGTTCTCCCATGCCTTTGTCGGCGCGTGAGGATTTACTGCCTGAAAAAGAGGTCTTCTCTTCACGGGAAATTGCTGACGATTTTTTCAGAGCCTTTATATGGTGGCCATGGGATAAGCTCTTCAGACGCGAGGCTATCCTGGCAATGGGCCTGGAGTTTCAACCGCTGAGAACCACAAACGACCTGTACTTTGTGAGTTGTTTCATGCTGTTAGCAAATCGCATCTCTCTGGTTGATGAGATCTTAATCTCTCATACTATCCACCGCGCTGAGTCGCTTTCCTCCACCAGAGAAGATTCGTGGCACTGCGCGCTGGAGGCATTAACTTCGCTACGTTTGTTTATGCAAGATCGTGATTTACTGGCGTCCAGAAGTCGTGATTTTAATAATTACGCCGTTGTTTTTCTTGAGTGGCATCTCAATACGATTTCTGGCGGTACGTTTAACCCGTTGTTTAATGAAGTAAAGTCGTTCATCTTATCTTTAGAAATCGATCGTGATGATTTTTATGATGACTTTATCAAAGCTGCGTATGCCCGGATCGTTAATCAGTCAGCGGAAGAGTATATTTTTTCGCTGAAAGACAGAGCGTTACGCGAGCTTGAACATGCACAAATGATGAACTCAACGCTGCAGGAAGAAATGACTTCTCTTAAACAGTCGGCGGTATCTCAGCGAAGTGAAATTGATGTTCTGAAGGCGCAGGTTGGCGATAAAACCACCATTATCCACGAGCTTGAACAGCGGAATGCGCATTTAGAGGACGAGTATCAAACTCAGCAACAGAAATTGCTCAGCATTGAAAATGCGTACCAGGAGCTGACTCAGCGCTATACAGATTTGGTTTCATCTTTATCATGGAAAATGACGAAACCATTGAGACTAGTTAAAGAAATAACCGCACGAAAAAAGTCATGACGATGATAAACAGGTGATATCAACCAGCGCGCTGGCAATGTTGATATTGCAAGGGAGGCGTCATGCCGCCTCCCTTTGATGATTTACTTATGCCTGCTCCGCAGGTTTTCCACCACATCCGTTAAATTCAGCCCCTGATCCTGCAGCAGCACCAGCAGGTGATACATCAAATCCGACGCTTCATTCTTCAGTTCGAACTGGTCATGCACCGTCGCGGCCAGCGCGGTCTCAACGCCTTCTTCCCCCACCTTCTGCGCAATACGTTTGGTGCCGCTGGCGTACAGCTTCGCGGTATAGGAGCTTTCCGGATCGGCGTGTTTGCGTTCCGCCAGCAGCTGCTCCAGCTGATATAAGAACAGCCACTGATGGCCGGTTTCGCCAAAGCAGCTTGAGGTGCCTTTATGGCAGGTTGGGCCAATCGGATTAACCAGCGCCAGCAGGGTATCGTTATCGCAATCCGGGGTGATGCTCACCACGTTGAGGAAATTGCCCGACGTTTCCCCCTTGGTCCACAGACGCTGTTTGGTCCGCGAATAAAAGGTCACCTTGCCGGTCTCTTCGGTTTTCGCCAGCGCATCCTGATTCATATAGCCCAGCATCAGCACTTCACCAGAAACGGCGTGCTGCACGATGACCGGCATCAGACCGTCGGTTTTTTGCCAATCCAGCTGTTCACTTAACATACCCTAATCTCCACGCCCTGTGCTGCCAGGTACGTTTTCAGTTCACCAATGTTGATAATTTGCTTGTGGAACACCGAGGCGGCCAGCGCGCCGTCGACGTTGGCGTCGCGGAAGGCTTCCAGGAAGTGCTCCATGGTGCCCGCGCCGCCGGAAGCAATCAGCGGCACGTGGCACACGGCGCGGACCTTGCTTAACTGCGCCAGATCGTAGCCGTTACGCACGCCGTCCTGGTTCATCATATTGAGGACGATCTCGCCGGCCCCGCGCTTTTGCACTTCCTGCACCCAGTCCAGGGTTTCCCACTGCGTCACCCGCGTCCGGCTCTCATCGCCGGTATACTGGTTGACGTGATACTTACCGCTCGCGGCGTCAAACCAGGTATCGATGCCCACCACAATACACTGCACGCCGAAACGGTCGGCAAGGCGGGTAATCAGCGTCGGATCCGCCAGGGCAGGGGAGTTGATGGAGATTTTATCCGCGCCGAAGGAGAGAATTTGCGCCGCATCGTCCAGCGACTTAATGCCGCCGGCGACGCAGAACGGAATGTCGATCACTTCCGCGACCCGCGACACCCAGCTTTTGTCCACCACGCGGCCGTCGCTGGAGGCGGTGATATCGTAGAACACCAGCTCATCCGCGCCTTCGTCGGCATAGCGTTTTGCCAGCGGGACGATATCACCGATGATTTCGTGATTACGGAACTGCACGCCTTTCACTACCTGGCCGTCGCGAACGTCGAGACAGGGGATTATCCGTTTTGCCAGCATTGAATGGCCTCCGTTACGTTAAATTTACCTTCCAGCAGCGCCCGGCCGACAATCACCCCGCGCACTCCGGTTCCGCGCAGCGCGGCGATATCATGCAGATCGCCAATGCCGCCGGAAGACTGAAACGCGACCTGCGGATAGCGGGCGCAGACTTCTTCATACAGCGAGACGTTAGACCCGGCCAGCGTCCCGTCGCGGGAAATATCGGTGCACAGCACGTGCTGCAGGCCGACGGACTGATAGCTCTCCACCAGCTCCTCCAGGGTTACGCCGGAGTTCTCCTGCCAGCCGCTGACCGCCACCTGCTTGTTGCCTTCCGCGTCGATCCGCACGTCAAGCGCCAGCACCAGATGCTGCGGGCCAAAACGCGTAAACCAGCCTTTCACCACTTCCGGCGACTTCACCGCCGTTGAACCCACCACCACGCGCGCCACGCCTGCATCAAGCAGGGCGGCCACGTCTTCTTCCGTCCGCACGCCGCCGCCAACCTGCACCGGCACGTTCACGCCGGCAACCAGGGTTTTCAGCAGCGGGATCTGGCGCTTCGCCGGATCTTTCGCCCCGGTCAGGTCGACCAGGTGCAGCACTTCGGCCCCCTGGGCGGCATAGGATTGCAGGCGCGGCAGCGGGTCGTTACCGTAGTCGCGCTGCTGACCGTAATCGCCCTGATGGAGGCGGACGACCGTGCCGTCAATTAAATCTAAAGCAGGAATGATCATCACATCTCCAGGAAGTTTTTCAGCAGCTGCGCCCCGGCGCTGCCGGAGCGTTCAGGGTGGAACTGGACGCCAAAGAAGTTATCTTTCTGCACCGCCGCGGTGAAGGCCTCGCCGTAGCTGCACTGGGCGATGGTATTGACGTTGACCGGCATCGCGTAGCTGTGGACGAAGTAAAAATATGCCCCGTCTTCAATGCCGCGAAACAGACGATCGCCCGCTTTGGCGTATACCCGGTTCCAGCCCATATGCGGCAGCGGCAGGCCGTGGTCGGTCATTTTCGGCACGTCCTGGTCGATAATGCCCAGCAGGTCAACGCCGTTATTCTCCTCGCTGCGTTTTCCCAGCAGCTGCATACCGAGGCAAATGCCCAGCACCGGCTGGGTACAGGCTTTAATCAGTTCGATCAAATCGCGCTCGCGCAGCTGGTCCATCGCCGCCTGAGCCGTGCCCACTCCCGGCAGAAACAGTTTATCGGCGCGTAGCACCACATCCGGGTCGCGGCTGACCTGTGGCTCGTAGCCGTGGCGGCTCACCGCGGATTTCACCGAATTGAGGTTGGCGCAGCCGGTATCGAGGATCACCACGTTCATCAGAGTACCCCTTTCGAAGACGGCAGCGTGTCGCCCTGGACGCGAATCGCCTGGCGTAGCGTGCGGCCGAAGGCCTTAAACAGGCTCTCTACGCGGTGGTGGTCGTTTTTGCCCTTGGTTTTCAGGTGCAGAGTGATCGCCATGGTATAGGAGAGCGAGCGGAAGAAGTGTTCCACCATCTCGGTGCTCAGATCGCCAACGCGCTGATAGGTAAAGTCGGCTTTGTATTCGAGGTGCGGACGGCCGGAGATATCCAGCGCGCAGCGGGCCAGGCATTCGTCCATCGGCAGCACAAAGCCGAAACGGCCGATACCGCGTTTGTCGCCGAGGGCCAGCTTCAGCGCTTCGCCCAGCGCAAGCCCAGTATCTTCCACGGTGTGGTGATCGTCGATATAAAGATCGCCGCCGACGTTAATCTCCAGGCGGAAGCCGCCGTGGGTGGCGATTTGGTCAAGCATATGATCGAAGAAGCCGACGCCGGTGGAGATTTTGCTGCCGCCTTCGCGGTCCAGCCACACTTTCACATCCACCTGGGTCTCTTTGGTGATGCGCTCAACGTGGGCGTAGCGGTCGCGGCGGGTTAGCTGTTCACAAATGGTTGGCCAGTCCAGCTTTTCGCGGTCATAGCGCAGGCCGGTAATGCCCATGTTATCCGCCAGCTGGATATCGGTCGCGCGGTCGCCAATCACGTAGCTGTTGGCGGTGTCCATCACCCCTTGCTCCAGCCACGGTAGCACCAGTTTGGTTTTCGGCTTGCGGCAGTCGCAGTTATCCGCCGGGAGATGCGGGCAAATCAGCACCTCGTCAAAGTTGACGCCCTGTGAGGAGAAGATCTGCATCATCAGGTTGTGCGGGCCGTCGAACTCGTCCTGCGGCAGGCTGGCGGTTCCCAGCCCGTCCTGATTGGTGATCATCACCAGCTTGTACCCTTCCTGCTGCAGCTTCAGCAGGGCCGGGATCACCTGCGGCTCAAACGCCAGCTTATCGAAGCGGTCTACCTGAAAATCAACCGGTGGCTCGGAAATCAGCGTACCGTCACGGTCAATAAAGAGAAACTTCTGGGTCATACATTCTCCGCAGTCAAAGCGTCAATGACGCGCTGGCTCTCTGCACGGGTACCGATAGTGATACGCAAACAGCCGCTTAATGAAGGTTGTTTATTCTGGTCACGTAAGATAATGCCCTGATCCCACAAAGATTTAAATACCGCGCTGGAGGCGGTGATCCGCGCCAGAACGTAGTTGCTCTCGGAATCGAACACCTCTTCAACACAGGCAATGCTGCGCAGCTGGCTGACCAGATAATCGCGTTCGCCGAGGATCTGCGCCACGCGCGCCCGCATGGCGGCAATGCCTTCCGCGCTGAGCGCCTGGGCGGCGATGTCGGCGACCGGCGTCGAGAGCGGATAAGGTGCGATAACCTTCATCAACACGTTAATCACCTCGGCGTTGGCGAGGGTAAAGCCGCAGCGCAGTCCGGCCAGGGCGAAGGCCTTGGAGAGGGTACGCAGAATCACCAGGTGCGGATACTCGTTGAGCCAGGTCGCCAGCGTGGCCTGCGGGCAGAACTCAATATAGGCCTCATCCGCGACCACGATGGCTTTACCGCGCGCCATCTCCAGCAGGGTGCGAAAATCTTTCGGGTTGATAATCTGCCCGGTCGGGTTATTCGGGCTGCAGACGAACACCACTTTCACGCCGTCAAGATTGGCCGCGATACCCGGCAGATCCAGCTGCCAGTCGGCGAGGGTGGGCACCGTACGGCAGGTCACGCCGATGGTTTCGGCGCTGACGCTGTACATGCCGTAGGTCGGCGGACAGTAGAGCACCGCGTCCTGGCCCGGCTCGCAGAAGGCGCGGATCAGCAGTTCAATGCCTTCATCGGCGCCGCGGCTGACCAGCACCTGCTCCGGCTTGACGCCCGCATACTGCGCGTAGCGTTCAATGACCGCTTTCGGCTGCGGTTCCGGATAGCGGTTCATCGTCTGCTCGGTCAGCTGAAACGCGACCGCGGTCGGGAATTCGTTGGCGTTCAGCCAGACGTCGCCTTTACCGCCCAGACGGCGAGCAGATTGATACGGCGTCAGCGCGCGGACGTTGGCGCGGGCTAAATCTTCGATGCTCATGCTTGCTCCTTAAGGGCTGCGACGCGCAGCGTAACGGCGTTTTTGTGGGCGTCCAGACGCTCGGCGGCGGCCAGAATCTCAATCGTTGAGGCGAGGGCGGCAAACCCGTCGCGCGACAGCTCCTGCACGGTCATACGTTTCTGAAAATCCGCCAGGCCGAGGCTGGAGCAGGTGGCGGTGTAGCCGTAGGTCGGCAGCACGTGGTTGGTGCCGGAGGCGTAATCGCCGGCGGATTCCGGCGACCAGTCGCCGAGAAATACCGAACCGGCGCTGGTAATGCCGTCGACCAGTTCGCGGGCGTTGCGGGTCTGAATAATCAGGTGCTCGGGACCGTACTGGTTGGAAATCTCCACGCACTGGGCGATATCGCGCGCCACGATGATGCGGCTGGCGGAGAGCGCCCCGCGGGCCGTTTCCGCACGGGATAGCGCGGCCAGCTGGCGCTCAACGGCTTGCGCGACGCGGGTGGCCATCTCGCTATCCGGCGTCAGCAGGATCACCTGCGAATCCGGGCCGTGCTCCGCCTGGGAAAGCAGGTCAGAGGCGACGAAATCCGGGGTGGCACCGCTGTCGGCGATCACCAGCACTTCCGACGGCCCGGCGGGCATATCGATAGCCGCGCCGTCAAGACGCTGGCTGACCTGGCGCTTGGCTTCGGTCACGAAGGCGTTGCCCGGGCCAAAGATTTTATCGACCTTCGCTACCGATTCGGTGCCGAACGCCAGGGCGGCAATCGCCTGCGCGCCGCCGACGTTAAAGATATTGCGCACGCCGCACAGCTGGGCGGCATAGAGGATTTCATCGGCAATCGGCGGCGGCGAACACAGCACCACCTGCTGGCAGCCCGCGATGCGCGCCGGCGTGGCGAGCATCAGCACCGTGGAGAACAGCGGCGCCGAGCCGCCGGGAATATATAAGCCGACGGAGGCGATAGGGCGGGTCACCTGCTGGCAGCGTACGCCCGGCAGGGTTTCCACATCGACGGCCTGCAGCCGCTGCGCGTTGTGGAAGGTTTCGATATTTTTGACCGCCACGGCCATCGCCTGCTTGAGCTCGTCGCTCAGGCGCGCGCCGGCGGCGGCAATCTCTTCATCGCTGACCTTCAGCGCCTTGACGTCGGTTTTATCGAACTTCGCGCCGTATTCGCGCAGGGCCGCATCGCCGTTGTCTTTAACGTTATTCAGGATCTCCGACACCGTCTTGCTGATGCTCTCGGAGGCGGAAATGGCCGGGCGCGTTAAGAGCTGTTGCTGTTGTTCTGCGCTACAGCCGTTCCAGTAGATAATTGTGTTGAAGCTCATGGTTGTTTCCCCTGTTTATCCCGTGACCGACCCGCCGGTTTACTCCATCATCTTCTCAATCGGCAGGACCAGAATGGAGCTGGCGCCCAGCGCTTTCAGTTTTTCCATGGTTTCCCAGAACAGGGTTTCGCTGCTCACCATGTGCATCGCCACGCGCTGCTTGTCACCCGCCAGCGGCAGAATGGTCGGGCGCTCGGCGCCGGGCAGCAGGGCGACCACTTCTTCCAGGCGCTCGGTCGGCGCGTGCATCATGATGTATTTTGATTCGCGGGCCTGAATCACTCCCTGAATACGGGTCAGCAGGCGGTCGATCAGCTGCTGTTTGCTATCGGCCATCTCGCCGTCGCGCTGGATCAGGCAGGCTTTGGAGCGGAACATCACTTCCACTTCGCGCAGGCCGTTTGCTTCGAGAGTCGCGCCGGTTGATACCAGGTCGCAAATCGCGTCGGCCAGACCGGCGCGCGGGGCCACTTCAACCGAGCCGTTCAGCAGGCAGGATTTGAACGAGATCCCTTTCTGGTCAAGGTAGCGCTTCAGCAGGTGCGGGTAGGAGGTGGCGATGCGTTTGCCGTCCAGCGCTGCCGGGCCGTCCCAGGGTTCATCCGCCGGGGTCGCCAGCGACAGGCGGCAGCCGCCGAAGTCGAGACGGCGCAGGGTGAAGTAGCGCGGGTCTTCGCCCTGAGCGCGGCGGCTCAGCAGCTCTTCCTCCAGCACGTTTTCGCCGATAATCCCCAAATCGACCACGCCGTCCATGATAAGGCCCGGAATATCGTCATCACGCACGCGCAGAATATCGATGGGCATATTTTCCGCCAGCGCGATCAGGCGCTGGGTGTGCAGATTCACTTTGATGCCGCAGCGGCTGAGTAATTCGCGTGAATCTTCGCTTAAACGCCCTGATTTCTGAATAGCTATGCGTAAACGGCTGTTGTCTAACATTCTTATTTTCCTCTGTAACCCTGTCTGAATCTGTCCGAATTCGGTCCAAAAAAAAGCCCCCGGAAGTGAATCTTCCGGGGGCTCTCTTTGCGTTCATGCACCACTGGAAGATCCAAACGTCTTCCAGCACACATCGCCTGAAAGACTAGTCAGGATGATGGTGATGATGGTGGTTTTTAAATTGAACGCTGTTCATAAAATTCTCTGTGAATGACTATGCATTTGATGCCTTTTAACCTAAACCACTTCACTCGCATAAAGCAAGGACTTTTTTCTATCATTAATTGATTTCATATTGACCTTAGAAATTGTCAGCTGCCGCCGGCTGGCGTAGCCTTAAGTCAGCACAGCGAAAATTCAGGAGCAAGGGGATGAAAAAGGTCGCAATTGTAGGTTTAGGATGGCTGGGTATGCCGCTTGCGCTGTCGTTGATGTCGCGGGGATGGCAGGTGACCGGCAGTAAGACCACGCAGGATGGCGTCGAGGCGGCGCGGATGTGCGGCATCGACGGCTATCCGCTGCGTCTGGAGCCGCAGCTGGTCTGCGACGCCGAAGATCTGGATGCCTTAATGAACGTTGACGCGCTGGTCATTACCTTACCGGCGCGGCGAACCGGACCGGGAGAGGACTTTTATCTTCAGGCGGTACAGGAGATCGTCGATACCGCGCTGGCGCATCACGTGCCGCGCATCATATTCACCAGCTCAACGTCGGTTTACGGCAACGCCAGCGGCACGCTGAAAGAGAACTCGCCCCGCAACCCGCAAACCGCCAGCGGGCGGGTGCTGAAAGAGCTGGAGGACTGGCTGCATAATCTTCCCGGCACCTCGGTGGACATTCTGCGCCTCGCCGGGCTGGTGGGGCCGTCCCGTCATCCGGGGCGCTTTTTTGCCGGAAAATCCGCGCCGGACGGCCAGCACGGCGTCAATCTGGTGCATCTTCAGGATGTGATTGCCGCGATCGAACTGTTACTGCAGGCTCCGAAAGGCGGGCGCATCTATAATATATGTGCGCCTAAGCATCCCGCGCGCGGCGTCTTTTATCCGCAGATGGCCCGCGAGCTTGGGCTTCCCGTCCCCGTATTCTCTGATAACCCGGAGAACGGTAGCGGTAAGATCGTAGATGGCAGCCGTATTTGCAACGAACTGGGGTTTGAGTACCAGTACCCCGACCCGCTGGTCATGCCGATGGAGTAATGCGCCAGCGGTGAATCGCGTACCGTAAGGGGGTAGCGATGAAACCACTGCTGGATGTGCTCGTCATTCTTGATGCCCTCGACAAAGAGGGCAGTTTTGCCGCCGCCTCGGCGAAGCTCTATAAAACGCCGTCGGCGCTGAGCTACACCATTCATAAGCTGGAAAGCGATCTCAATATTCAACTGCTTGACCGCAGCGGCCACCGGGCGCGCTTTACCCGTACCGGGCAGATGCTGCTGGAAAAGGGGCGCGACGTGCTGCACACCGCCCGAGAACTGGAAAAGCAGGCCGTCAGGCTGCAGCAGGGCTGGGAAAATGCGCTGATACTCAACGTCGACGCCACCTTTCCGTTCCCGCTGCTGGCTCCCGCGATCGCGGCGTTTTATCACCAGCATCACGCCACCCGCCTTGAATTCCGCCGCGATACCCCTGGCGCAAACTGGCAGATGCTGATGGAAGGGCGGGCGGATCTTCTGCTCGGCGTGCTGGGCGACCCGCCGGCGCTCAGCGGCTGCGGCTCTGTTCTGCTGGGAGAGGTGGCGCAGGCGTTTGTTGTTGCGCCCCGGCATCCGCTTGCGCAGATTGCCGGCCCGCTGGGCTGGCGGACGTTGCGCCGTCATCGGGCGATTGTAGCCGACGGCGCGTGGCCGCAGATTGACGCTCAGGATAGCCTGGCGGTATTCGATCTTTCCGCCCGGCTGACGCTGCTGTGCGCCGGACTGGGATGGGGCTATTTGCCGCTATTTCAGGTACAGCCTTTCATCGCCCGCGGCGAGCTACAAATATTAAAAACGACGGTGCCTGAACCGGTCAATCGCGCGTGGATAGGCTGGAATGAAGATATTTGCGGCCAGGCGGGCGAGTGGTGGCGAAAGGAGATATTAGCAAATAGTGCTATCCATCAGGTCTATAATACTAAAAT
This sequence comes from Klebsiella sp. ME-303, assembly GCF_007910085.1. Taxonomy (NCBI): domain Bacteria; kingdom Pseudomonadati; phylum Pseudomonadota; class Gammaproteobacteria; order Enterobacterales; family Enterobacteriaceae; genus Klebsiella; species Klebsiella sp. ME-303. The sequence continues at coordinate 27,347 of NZ_VOJB01000054.1, forward strand.
CGTATGAATATTAATCTGTTAGAGAATCGCCGTAATTATTAAGCCTTGTAACATCTTGTCATCGTGCCAGTAGTTGTTGCAAAATACGCGTCCTGAAAATCAGAAACTGGCCGACGCTTTTTTAAAGTGTCGGTTATTTTTTTGGTTGAAAGACACATCATTCAATACCAAGAGGCCGGGCTTCGTACCGGATAGATATTTACTAAAAACCGACAGTGGTTGTCGCTGAGGAATACAAAGAAATGGGGCAATTTTTTGCTTACGCGCTGGCGTTCACCGTAAAAGGGGATAACTATGTCGCATAACGCTACTCCAAAAACCTCTCGCGTGGAATTACGTAAAACGCTTACGTTGATTCCGGTTGTCATGATGGGCCTGGCCTATATGCAGCCGATGACGCTGTTCGATACGTTTGGTATCGTCTCTGGATTGACTGATGGTCACGTTGCGACGGCTTACGCCTTCGCGCTGATCGCCATTCTTTTCACGGCGCTGAGCTACGGTAAACTGGTTCGCCGTTTCCCTTCGGCGGGTTCCGCTTATACCTACGCGCAGAAATCCATTAGCCCGGCCGTTGGCTTTATGGTTGGCTGGTCATCGCTGCTGGACTACCTGTTCATGCCGATGATCAACATTCTGCTGGCGAAAATTTACTTTGAAGCGCTGGTGCCTTCTATTCCATCGTGGATCTTCGTTGTCGCGCTGGTGGCCTTTATGACCATCTCCAACCTGCGCAGCATCAAGACCGTGGCGAACTTCAACACCCTAATCGTTATCCTGCAGATGGGCATCGTGGCGGTGATTGTTGGCCTGATTATCTACGGCGTTATGCACGGCGAAGGCGCGGGCACGCTGACCAGCACCCGTCCGTTCTGGTCTGAAGGCGCGCACGTGGTGCCGATGATTACCGGCGCGACCATCCTGTGCTTCTCGTTCCTCGGCTTCGACGGTATCTCTTCGCTGTCTGAAGAGACCAAAGACGCAGAGCGCGTGATCCCGAAGGCTATCTTCCTGACCGCGCTGATTGGCGGCCTGATCTTTATCGGCGCTTCCTACTTCCTGCAGCTGTACTTCCCGGATATCTCGCGCTTTAAGGATCCGGACGCATCGCAGCCTGAAATCATGCTGTACGTGGCGGGCAAAACCTTCCAGTGGGGCGTGCTGATTTTCTCCAGCGTCACCGTACTGGCGTCCGGCATGGCCGCGCACGCGGGCGTTTCCCGTCTGATGTACGTGATGGGCCGCGACGGCGTGTTCCCGACGCGCTTCTTCGGCTACGTGCATCCGAAATGGCGGACTCCGGCGTGGAACGTACTGCTGGTTGGCGCGATTGCGCTGCTGGCGATTAAATTCGACCTCGTCACGGCGACGGCGCTGATTAACTTCGGCGCGCTGGTGGCGTTCACCTTCGTTAACCTGTCGGTGATCTCCCAGTTCTGGATCCGTGAAAAGCGCAACAAAACGCTGAAAGACCACTTCAACTATCTGGTTCTGCCGGTGTGCGGCGCGCTGACCGTTGGCGCACTGTGGATCAATCTGGAAGAGAGCTCCATGGTTCTCGGCCTGATCTGGGGCGGTATTGGTCTGGTCTACCTGGCCTGCGTGACCAAAAGCTTCCGCAACCCGGTACCGCAGTACGAAGACGTTGCCTGATCGCGTTTGGTGATGTGAAAAGCCGGAGGGAGACCTCCGGCTTTTTTGTTTCTGGCGTTCCGCAGGCCGGGCAGGAGCTCGGGTAACCGCTACTCAAAGCAGGCGCTGCGCTCCCGGCACTCGTCGCAGCTTGGCGACCGGCAGATAACTTCCCCCTGCTGGAGCAAACAGCGCTGACGGTAAAAGAACTTTTTCCAGCGCATATTGTGTTCGTTCATCGCCACCAGCTGCGGAAAGCAGTCGATCATCAGCAGGCGCAGTTCGGCGCGCGACGCAAGGCCCAGATCCTGCCAGAGATGGTTAAACGCCAGCGAAACCTCGGCGATAATCTGCGCCATCGGCCCGGCCTCCTGCTGCATCCAGCCCGCCAGCCACGCGCCCAGCTGCTGGCGCTCCTCTTCGCGGGTAGCGTTGAGTTCGCTCATCAGGCGGCGGCGGGTTAGCGCCTCGCCGTCCAGCGGCGTCTCCGCCTCGCCCAGGCGTCGCCGCAGCGCCTGCCAGTCGCGCGGGCTAAGCCCCATGCGCAGCGGAAAGCTGCCTTTCCCCGCGTGGTACAGTAGCCATAAGCGCCGCAGCCAGTCGAGCGGCGGCATCAGGCGACCCCCTTATGCGGTAGCGCGGCAGGCCAGCTCCCCCGGCGCTGCTGCCACCACGCGGGCAGCACTTCGGAGACCGGCCGCCACGCGCCGTCAACGCACGGTTCAATGCCTTCCTGTTCCAGCATTTGCCACGGCGTATGGCCGATACGCACGCAGAATACGGCTTTAACGTCCGCCAGCAGTTCGAGGATCGCCGCGAACCGGGCCGCGTTATCCTGCGGCTCGCACTCTTCGCGCCCCTGACAATATTTAGGCGTAAACCGTTCGTTGACCAGCACCATGCCGGCGGCCGAGAGACTGTAGATAGAGAACCGGTCGGTGTGGCCAAAGTGGCAATCAATCACGTCCCCGCGGCTTGACGCCACGGCGACCAGGCAGGCGTCATCGGCTTCAGATTCGCCGCGGGTGGCAATGCTGGCGTGCAGCTGCGCGCGCTGGTGGAGGATTGGCAGCCAGGCCGGGAGGCTCTCCGGGGCCGGAAGCTGGGTAAACTGCTGGCTGCGGTCTTCGCCAAGCATCCCGATGGCGTCGGCGCGGCACTGGTGGCAGTGGGTCATCTGCGGCATCACTTCTCCGCACCGGCTGCGGGTGGCGGCGAGCGTCTCTGCGTCCGGCTCCGGCTGGCCGTTGAGGCCAAACACCGTGCCGTGCTCCGGCCTGGCGATCAGCGGCATAATATTATGGATAAACGCGCCGCTGGCCCGCAGCGCGCGGCTCACGTCGGCCATGCCGCTATCGTTGATGCCGGGGATCAGCACCGAATTTATTTTCACCAGCACGCCCTGGGCGGTCAGCCTGCGCACGCCCTCCAGCTGACGAGCAATCAGAATCTCTCCCGCTTCGCGTCCGCTGTAGCGCTCGCCGTCCAGCCATAGCCAGGCGTAGATTTGCGCGGCAATCTCCGCGTCGAGGGTATTAATGGTGACCGTGACGTGGTCAACCCCGACGTCCAGCAGGCGATCCACGGCGTCAGGCAGCATCAGCCCGTTGGTCGACAGGCATAACTTCAGGTCCGGCAGCTGTTCGCGGATCAGCTCCAGGGTACGGAAGGTGCGGGCAATATTGGCGAGCGGATCGCCGGGGCCGGCGATGCCGACCACCGAAAGCTGCGGGATCGCCTGTGCGACCTGACGCACTTTGACGACCGCCTGTTCAGGCGTGAGCAGCGTTGACGATACGCCGGGGCGGGACTCATTGCTGCAATCGAATTTGCGATTACAGTAATTGCACTGCAAATTGCAGGCGGGCGCGACGGGCAGATGCATTCGCGCAAAACGGTGATGCCCATTACGAGAGTAGCAGGGGTGCGCGGCAGCTTTATCGGCCACAAGCGGCGTCAGGGCGCTGTCATCCGCCGGGCGGCAGGCTGGGCCGCCAGAAAAAGAGGAGCAGGAAGTCATGGTCATACCTTCGTGGTTGGGCGATACCTTCCTGCTGCAAATGCTATACCAGAGGGGATTTTTACAACCATATGAAAAATAAACGCTTTAACTGACGGCCGGCCAGGTAAAATTGTCGCAATTCCGCCGCGCTGGCGACAATGTCCTGAATCTCACATAACGCTTCACAGCCGCGGCATGGTGATATCCATGATCTGAATGCGATACGCTACCTGACGCGGCGTCATCCCGAGCAGCCGCGCCGCTTTGGCCTGCACCCAGCCCGCCTTCTCCAGGGCGGCAATCAGCCGCTGGCGCTCGTCGAGGCTGTTGTCGAGCCAGCCGTCTTCAGTCTGGCCGCCGTTGGGTAGCGCTTTCGGCGGGTTATCGCGATGGTTGAACAGAATCACGTCCCGGTCGATCAGGCCGCTTTCCGACATCACCGCCGAACGTTCGAGACAGTTTTCCAGTTCGCGGACGTTTCCCGGCCAGCTGTACTCCATCAGCAGGCGAATTGCCCCATCGCTGATGCGCAGCGTTCGCCCCTGGCTGTGGGCGATTTTACGTACCAGAAAATGCGCCAGTTCGGCGATATCCTCCTGGCGCTCGCGCAGCGGCGGCAGCGCGATAGGCATTACGTTCAGGCGGTAGTAAAGGTCTTCGCGGAAATGCCCCAGCCGCACCTCCTCTTCCAGATGGCGGTTGGTCGCCGCGATGATGCGTACGTTGACGCGCAGGGTTTCATCGCCGCCGACGCGCTCCATCTCTCCTTCTTGCAGAATTCGCAGCAGCTTGGCCTGAAACGAGGCGCTGCTTTCACCGATTTCATCCAGGAATAGGGTGCCGCCGTCCGCCAGCTCAAAGCGGCCTTTCCGCTGGCGCACCGCGCCGGTAAACGCGCCTTTCTCATGGCCGAACAGCTCGCTCTCCAGCAGATTGTCCGGCAGTGCCGCGCAGTTAAATTTGACGAATGCGGCGGCGGCGCGCGGGGAATTATGATGAATGGCGTTGGCGATCAGCTCTTTCCCGGTGCCGCTCTCGCCGCGCACCAGCACCGTGGTATCCCAGCGGGAGACCTGACGGATAATGTCCATAATCTGCCGCATCGCCGGGCTTTTGCCGACCATATTCTCCAGGCCGAAACCGCGTGAAGGGGTACAGGCGCGCGGGCGCTCAACTCGGGGGCTCTGCTGCGGCGGCTGCGGGGCGGAGGTCGGCAGAATCATCAGGCGAATCGTCTGGGCCACCAGATTGGCGACGGTTTCGAGAAAGCGCGTGCAGGCGGGTAGCCGCTCTTCCTGACGCGCCATCGGCTGCGCCGCCAGTACGCCGATGGGCCGGGAATGGGGGCCCATCAGCGGAACGGCGATAAACGGCAGGTCGTAGTCGTACAGGCTCAGACGATCGAGAAAGCGCTGGTCATCGGCGACGCGCGGCAGCACCAGCGACTGGCCCTGCGCCAGCACGGTACCGACCAGTCCTTCTCCCGGCCGGTAGCGAATTTGCGTACTGCCGGGCAGCGTCTGGTTTTCCGTTTGCTGCAGCGCCTCGATGCTCAGGATCTCCTGCTGGCTGTCGTACAGGCAAATCATCCCGTGCTGCATAAACGCATCGTTATGTAAAACGCTCAGCACCTCCTGCAGGGTTTTGCTCGCTTCGGTGGCGCGGCTCAGCACCACGCTTATCCGCTGCATGGCGGTAAACTGCTGGGAGAGATCGAAGCGCCTGACGGTGGTGTCCGAATCGGATTTATGGATCATTGCTCACCTCCGGTCAGGGTATCAAAGAGCGGGAATCGCAGAACGAGGCTGGTGCCTCCCTGCGGGCGCGAAGCCAGTTCAATCGCGCCGCGGTGGTAGGCGACCAGCGTTTGGATCAGCCGCAGCTCCATCCCTTTGCCGGGAGAGTTTAAGGCATCGGGTGAGTGGGCGTAGCGCACCTGCAGCAGCGGTACATTGTCGTTGAGATACAGCGAGAGCCAGCCCTCGTCCTCTTCGGCATAAAGCTCGATCTCCAGCGGTACGGAGGGCAGTTCAGCGGCGAGGGCCAGCGTCCGATCGAGCCATAAACTTAAGCAGGCCAGCATCTGGGTACGCTGGCCGAAGCCGACCAGATGCGGCGATGCCATGTCAACCCGCAGCCGCGCGCGGTCGTCAAAGCGGGTGCGGTAGAGGGCGTACAGGTCGTCAAAGAAGGGCTGAAGCGGCCAGACGGCGCTGCTTTCCAGCTCGAGAGAAGGGCGGCAGCGCTGCAGTCGCGCCATGGCCTCTTCGCCTTCGCGCCACGCCGCGTCCAGCGCCACGTTGCCGCTGCCTTCGCCGTTCAGCCGACGGGCCGCCGCCAGCATATTGATCGGGCAATTAAGCTGAATCAGCGCCGCGTCCAGCGACTCGCGAATGGCGGCCAGCAGCTTTCCGGCGGTCATCTGCTGCTTCAGACGGTCGAGACGGCCCTGCTCCTGCTGCTGGCGCTGCTGGGTGCAGTCGGCGATCACCACCAGCGTGCGCGCCGGGGCGCTGTCGACAAAATAGCGGCTGGCTTCTTCGCTTACGCCGGGCAGCGCCCAGCAGGTCACCGACAGCCAGCGGACCGCGCCGCGAACCACCACCGGCAGGATTTGCTCCGCGCCGGGCCCCATTTTGCGCGGTGAAATCTGGAGCTCGACCAGCAGCTCTTTTCCACCGCAGTCCGCACAGTACGTTTTGTAGGCGAGATTATCCATCACCACCCGATCCTGCTCATCCACCACGACCACGGCGGCGGGGATGTTGTTGAGCACCGCCTCCATCAGCGTCATATGATTGCGCAGCCGCTGTTCCAGGGTATAGCTGACGCTGATATCCCGCTGCATCGCCAGATAATGCTCCAGCTCGCCCTGGGGATTCAGCACCGGCGTGATGTCGATATCCACCAGATACAGGCCGCCGTCGCGGCGCTGATTAATCAGCTGGCCGCGCCACGGCTGGCGCTGAAGCAGGGTTTGCCACATCTGCTGGTAGATTTCTCGCGGCGTCTGGCTGCTGGCCAGCAGGCGCGGGTTTTGATTGAGCAGTTGCGCCAGCGAATATCCGCTCTGGCGGCAAAACGCCGGGTTGGCGTAGATAATATTCGCCCGGGCATCGGTGAGGGAAATGGCTACCGATGCCTGTTCGACCATCGTAAAAAATAGCCCCGGATGTTGTTGAGTCAGCGCACCGGCAATCGCCTCGGGTACGGCGTTATCGAGCATCATATTCAGGGTCATCGCAAACTCCTGTGTCGCAGTTATGACAATTTGTCCGACACCGTGACGAGAACGCCGCGGCGTTTGTCGAATTTCGATAACCATGCAAAGCGTGCGCCCTTATCGGCGAGATAAGCAGAAACATTGATCCGGTAGGGGAAAACCCAGCGCTTTTTTCATTTTAAGCGGCCCGCCGGCCCCGCTGCGGGCGGCGGGCGGGCGCGGAAGCGATCGTTTTGGGGCAGGGGTGAGCCGCGATAGTGCAAAGAAACCTGGCACAGCCTTCGCAATACCTCTGCGAGAACGCGTGTTTTCAACCCCCTTTCCGACAGGAGCGCAATATGGCGAACATTGGTATTTTCTTTGGCACCGATACCGGTAAAACCCGCAAAATCGCGAAAATGATCCACAAACAGCTGGGCGAGCTGGCGGATGCCCCGGTCAACATTAACCGCACGACGCTGGACGACTTTATGGCCTATCCGGTGCTGCTGCTGGGCACGCCGACGCTCGGCGACGGCCAGCTGCCGGGGCTTGAGGCCGGATGCGAAGGCGAATCATGGAGCGAATTCATTAGCGACCTCGACGACGCCAGCCTGAGCGGGAAAACCGTGGCGCTGTTCGGCCTCGGCGACCAGAAAGGCTACCCGGACAACTTCGTTAGCGGGATGCGTCCGCTGTACGACGCTCTGCGCGCGCGCGGCGCGCAGATAATCGGCAGCTGGCCAAATGAGGGCTATGAATTCAGCGCCTCTGCGGCGCTGGAAGGCGAACGCTTTATTGGGCTGGTGCTGGATCAGGATAACCAGTTCGACCAGACCGAAGCGCGTCTGGCGAGCTGGCTTGAGGAGATTAAACGCGCGGTGCTGTAGGCGTTAACGGGTAGCCGCGAGGCTACCCGCACAGGCCCGGCTGACGGGAAATCGTTTGTTCCAGCCACTGGCGCTGATGGCGCTGCTGGCTCTGCTGCCAAAGATAATCTCGCGCGCTCTCCAGCGCCTGCTGCGGCTCCATGGGCGCGGCGGGACGAATTGCTTCACACCATAAAAGATGCCACCCCAGCTCGCTGGCGACGGGGAGGCTCAGGGCGTTTTCCGCCAGTGAAAACAGCGCCGTCTCAAGCTGGGGATAGAGCAGCCCGCGGCTAATCCAGCCCAGACGGCCCTCTTCCAGGGCGCTTGGGCAGTGGGAATGGCGGCGAGCCAGCGGAGCAAACGCGTCCCGGGAGGCGTTGATTTGCCGATACAGGCCGAGGATCCGCTGGTGTACGGCTTCGCGGTCGCCATCGACCGTCAGCAGCAGGTGGCGGGTCAGACGCTGCTCCGGGCGCATAAACTGCGTCTGGTGGCGCAGGTACCAGGCCTGCACCGTGGAGAGATCCGGCTGCGGCGCCTGGCGGGCGATATCGGTAAAGCCGACCTCCAGTCGGGCGTGATGCAGCACGATGGCTGCGCGCTCCGGCGGCGTAAATTCCCCCTCGTCGAGCCAGACGGCAAGGGAGGCGGCGATATTCTCCAGCAGCGCCGCCGGAATATCGCTTTCCGGGACCCGCGCGACGATCGCCTGCTCCATGCGGCACTGACGTTGCCAGGCCTGTTCAAAAGCCGGCGTATCGGCCGGCTCCAGGGCCGTGGGGTCGCTATTCCAGCGGCTGCGCGCCAGCCGCTGCCGGGCAAAACGTTGCCATGCGTTCATTCTTCTCTCTCCTCTATAAGGGTGATGGCCCGCGCCGGAACCCTGAACCAGCGGCCGCTAAAGTCCACGGTGTAGCTGTCGCCGGTCTCTCCGCGATCGGTCGCCTCGATGCGTCCCCGCTGGCCGGCGCTCACGACCACATCGCCGTTGACCGCAAGCGCCATCCGGCAGGCGACGTTATCACCGTATTGCAAGTTTCCGGCCAGCCACGGCTGGGTGATGGGGATCAGCTCCTGTTCGCGGCAGCCGATGATCCGATCGGTTTCCGGAAAGTGGATCTGGTAGATAATTTGATCCTGCAAAAAAACGCCCCAGTCGCGCACAAAGCCGGTGCTGCCGCGCCTGACCAGCAGCGCGCCGGGGGCGAAGCCCGCCACGGTGCCGTCGTTACGAATCGCGCGTACGACGCGGACCTCTTCGCTAAAGGTGAATTTTGGTCTCATGTTCCGCTCTCCTGAAACTGTTGCTGATAGCTCTCCGCGAGCAGTCGTCGCGCCAGCAGCCAGTGAGCGCGGGCGTTTTCCTCCAGCCGGTTTTGCAGCGGCACCTCGGCGCGCAGTTTGCGGTGAAAGGTTGCCAGCACCGGCAGGCAGCAGCGGCCAAGCAGCTCGGGCTGGTAGGGGACGGCGAAAAACTGGAAAAAGGATTCGGCGGAGCGAAGTTCGTCCACGCCGGGAATTTGATAAAACCACTCCATCATTACCCCCTCGCCCGCAGGGCGGATTCACCGCACAGCTCGTCGTAGATAGCCACCAGCTCATAATCTTTCGGGCTGCGCTTCCAGTTCTCGGCGAAGCGGCGGATGGCGGGCAGCAGCTGGTTAATTTGCGCGGCGTTAAGGTGATAGCCCATCTGGTCAAATACGCCGTTGACCGCCTGACGCCCGGAGTGTTTACCCAGCACCAGCCGGTAGCTGCGGCCCATCAGGGAAGGGGCGATCGACTGATAGCTCTCGCTGTCGCGCAGCAGCGCCGCCACGTGGACCCCTGATTCATGGGTAAACACCAGCTCGCCGACCAGCGGCTGCTGCGGGTCGATGGCGCGCTGGGCGGCTTCGGCGACCCTCTGACAGAGCGCGGGCAGCGCCGGAAAATGCACGCCGGTCTTCACGCCGAGGCAGCGCTCCAGGCCCAGCGCGACGGTTTCCAGCGCCGCGTTGCCCGCCCGCTCGCCGAGGCCGAGGATCGTCGTATTCACGCTGGTGGCCCCGGCGCTTACCGCCGCCAGCGTATTGGCGGTGGCCATACCCAGGTCGTTGTGGGCGTGCATTTCGATTTCCCCGGACCAGACTTCGCGCAGGGCCGAGATTTGCGCCGCGGTAGTGAGGGGGTCGAGCAGGCCGACCGTATCGGCATAGCGCAGGCGGGCGGCGCCGCACTGCTGCGCGACCTCGGCGATAGCGCGCAGGGCCTGGACGCCGGCGCGCGAGGCGTCCTCGCAGCCGATGCATACCCGCAGACCGAGCGTATGCGCAAGGCGGATAAACATCGCCAGCCGCTCCAGCAGCACCGTTAGCGGCTCGCGTAGTTTGTACTGCCGCAGCTTATCTGAAGCCGGAATCGAAATATTCACCCAGTCAACGCCCAGATCGGCGCTCTGGCGGATTTCCAGCGCGTTCATCCGGCACCAGGTCATCAGCGTCGCGTCGGGCAGCTGGCGACGCACCAGCTGGATCCGCGCGATCTCCTCGTCCCCCATCGCCGGGGTGCCGACCTCCATCGCCGTAATCCCTGCGGCATAAAGCGCCTCGGCAATGGCGACCTTTTCGCTGGTGCGAAAGGCGACGCCGGGGCTCTGTTCGCCGTCGCGGAGGGTGGTATCGTTAATCAGCACGCGTCCCATCAGCCACCTCCGCCTTAGCCGTAAACCGGCGTGAAGACGGCGTCCGCCGGGCGCGGCTTGCCGTTGTGCCAGTAGGGCGACAGCGCGCGCAGCCGGTCGATAATCGGCGGCAGCGCGGTGACGACGTAATCGATCTCTTTCTCCCGGGTGTAGCGCGAGAGGGAAAAGCGGATGGTGCCGTGGGCGGCGGTATAGGGGATATTCATCGCCCGCATCACGTGGGAGGGTTCCAGCGAGCCTGACGTGCAGGCGCTGCCGCTGGAGGCGGCGATCCCGGCCTGGTTGAGCAGCAGCAGAATGGCCTCACCCTCAATAAACTCAAAGGCCAGATTCGCCGTGCCGGGCACCCGCGGCTGGCTACCGCCCATCACCATGACCGACGGCACGCTGGCCAGCAGGCGATGCTCCAGCCTGTCGCGCAGCTGGCCGATATGCGCCATTCCCGGCAGATGAATATTCGCCAGCTCGCAGGCCGCGCCCATGCCGACGATTCCGCAGATATTTTCCGTCCCGGCGCGCCGACCGTACTCCTGATGACCGCCGCGCAGCAGCGGGCGAAAGCGCGTTCCCCGGCGCAGATAGAGGCAGCCTACGCCTTTTGGTCCGTGAAACTTATGCGCCGAGCAGGAGAGCATGTCGATGCGGGTCTCGCCCACGGCAATCGGCATTTTGCCCACCACCTGTACCGCATCGCAGTGAAACAGCGCCCCTTGTTCATGGGCCAGCTCCGCCATTTCGGCGATCGGGAAAAGCACCCCGGTTTCGTTATTCGCCCACATCACGCTGACCAGCGCGACGCGCGGGCTGAGCGCGGCGCGGAACTGCGCCATGTCCAGCGCCCCCTCGCTATCCACCGCGATGCGATGGATCAGGTAGCCCTGGCGCTCCAGGTGCTCGCAGGCCGCCAGCGTCGCCGGATGTTCGACCGCGCTGGTGATAATTTCGCGCCGCTCCGGCAGCAGGGCGATGGCCGAGGCGATGGCGGTGGCGGTGGCTTCGGTGGCGCAGGAGGTAAAGATGATCTCGCTGGGATACTCCGCGCCCAGCAGCGCCGCGGTCTGTTGATGCGCGCGCTCCAGAGCCGCCTGGGCCGGTAGGCCAAAATCGTGTATCGACGAGGGGTTGCCGTAAAAGTCGGTCAAAAAGGGCATCATCGCTTCCAGAACCATTGGGTCCAGACGGGTGGTGGCGTTGTTATCGAGATAAACCTGTTTCATCTTGTCCCCCTAGGGTCAGTTAACCGCGGCTCAGGCCGCCACCACTTCCATATAACAGCCGGTACGTTCCATCAGTTTTTGCTGCAGCCAGGCCAGGGTCATATCGGTCATCATGCAGCCGCTACAGCTGCCGGAGAGGCTGACGGTCACCTGGTGGTTGGCGACGCTGAGCAGCGACATATCGCCGCCGTCGGCCTGAATATGCGGGCGCAGTTCAGCGATGGTCTCGACGACGCTCTGCCAGTGCGGATCTTTGCCGCTGGCCGCAGCGGGCGGCGTCTGCGGCGGCTGCGCGAGGATCTCCGCCAGCGCCAGCTCGATTTTTTCGTGGCAGGCGGTGCAGCCGCCGCCCGCTTTGGTGTAGTTGATCACCTCTTCAAGGGTGGTCAGGCCGTTGTTCTGCACCGCGCGGCGAATGTGTCCTTCATCGACGCCGAAGCATTTGCAGATCAGCTTGCCCTCCTCATGCTCCTCCTCCAGGCTTTCGCCGCGAAAGTTGGCGATGGCCGCGCGCAGGGCCTCCTGGCCCATCACCGAGCAGTGCATTTTCTCCGGCGGTAGCCCGTCGAGATAATCGGCAATCTGCTGATTGGTTATCTGCCCGGCTTCGGCCAGGGTATGGCCGATAATCAGCTCCGTCAGCGCGGAGGAGGAGGCGATGGCGCTACCGCAGCCGAAGGTCTGGAAGCCCGCTTCCTGGATAATTTCGCTTTGCGGGTCAACGCGCAGCATCAGGCGCAGCGCGTCGCCGCAGCTTAATGACCCCACATCGCCTACCGCGTTGGCGTTGTCCACCACGCGCGCGTTGCGGGGATTAAAAAAATGGTCTTTCACTTTCTCGGAGTAATTCCACATGCTGTCAGCTCCAGGGATGATGACGGAAAACGCCGGGGCGCGGTTCACCGCAGGAGTGCGGTGGCGTTAACGAACTAGCAAATGCGATACCAGAGAATAAAATGCAATATTTTCAATTTGTTATATTTTTCCCTGACAAGACGCGCCCGACAGTGTCGGGATGTTTTGTGGGCTTTGTCACACAAACGACACGGCTAGCGGCGCGGGTCCGGTTCCTCATGCCACTCCTGTTCCTGCAGCAGACGGGTAAAGCGCTCCGGGTCGCGCTGGCGCGCATTTTTGCGCTGCCCTTTGTCGTACCAGTAAAGCTGGATCTCCTGCAGTAAGCCGACGATGGTGGTATCGGCGGGAACGCGTTCGGCGCGGACGCCGACCTGCAACAGCTGACGAAAAACCGCGTCGCCAATCGCCACGCAGAACAGCGTGACGCAATCCTCAAGGGCGTGGATCCGCCTGGCGATCTTCTCCGTCTGGTGGCCGTTCTCAACGGAGAAATCAACCACCCGGATCAGGGTGACCCGATCCGCCTTGACGCCGTATACCACCAGCCGCGGCGTGGCGCCAAAATGCTGATCGACATGACGATAGTCGGAACTGGCGAAGGCGACCTTCATAGACCACTCATCGGAGTGGACCATATCAAACTGACGGTTAATCGGCGGCATAGGCGCCTCCTGTGGAGAGTGAAGATTCGGTGTTCTGGCGAAGCGGCGATCGGTAGCGGGCGAGGTGGTGATGGCGCTCGCGCATCAGGTTTGCCAGCTCGAACAGCGTATCGCGCATTCCGCAGTACCCCTGACGCACCCGGCGGAATTCACCGAGCTTGTCAAAGATCGGAAAACCCGCGCGTACCAGCGGCAGCGCAAACTGCTCCGCCAGGTCGCAGGCGTGGGAGTTGGCCACCAGCAGGTCGGCGGGTTGGGCGCACAGCAGCGTTTGCAGATCCTCCAGATCTCCCGGCACCACGCGTTCCACCGGCAGCTGGCGCAGGCTGGGATGGCCGGTAGGAGCCACCAGCGGGCCGGGCTGCATCCCCTGGCTGTTGGCGAAATCACACCACGCCGCCAGCAGATCGCCTTCCGCCGCTATCGCCATGCGCTGGCCCTGAAGCCACATATGACAGTCGATCATCGCATCCTGCAGCTGGCCGCGCTGGCGCTCCAGCCACGCGGGAACGGCGCGTCCGGAAATTTTCGCCAGTTGATGAATAAAAGCGTCGCAGCGATCGAGGGTCATCAGGTGCGGCAGGGCGATAACCTCGCCCCGGCAGCGCGGGGCCAGCAGCGATGACGCGCGGTGGAGGGAGACGCCAATGGCGAAGCTGCACAGGCTTTGTCCCATCTGTTCTATCTGGCGCAGCGGCGTCCCGCCCTGGGTCAGCGGCGAGAAATCGCCCTGCGCCAGGTGCCCATCCATCGATTGCGCCAGGTCCGGCAGGATTATCGGCTGCAGACCAAAGGCTTCGACGCATCGGCGCAGCCACTCGATATCGCCCGGCGAGCAGAGGTGGCTGACCAGCAGGTTGACCCGGCGATTGCGCTGAGCCGGGCGCGGCGTCGGCGCAACCCACTGCTCAATGACGCTCTCGAGCACCGCGCTGAAGCCGTTTTCCATGGAACCATAAAAATCCGGCGTGTTAACGGTTAATATCGCCACGCCCTTGTGCCGGGGATACTCTTCGCGAAACTGGCGAACCACGCGGGAAATGTCGCTGCCCTGAGCCTCAGACAGCCCGGTGCTGAGCAGCACGATAGCCTGCGGCGCGTTGCGCTGGCAGAGGGTGTCCAGGGCGGTGAAAATATTGCCGTCCGCGCCCATAATCGTCGACGTGGGGTCCATCGCCGTCGACTGCAGGGGAACCGGGTCGTGGAAGTGTTGAATAAAAAAGACTTTGGCGAAGGCGCTGCATCCCTGCGCGCCGTGGACCAGAGGGATGCTGTGTTCAATCCCGAGGCTGGCGAGGATTGCGCCGAGCGGCTGGCCGGTCTTGATCGGGCTGACCGCCAGCGGTTTATCGGTGCGGAAAATGTCTGCCATGGTGAACTCCTTAGTGCCACGGGGCGCGGGCATGGGTTTGCGGCCAGATGGGACTGTCGATGGTCTGACACAGCTGGCGGGCGAGGGTGACGATCCCCTTGTAGCCGGCGAAGGCGTGTTCGCGCTCCTGATTGATATCGAGAAACGGCAGCCTGGCTTTATAGGCGGTGTACATATTGCGTCCGCCGGCAATCATCAGGTCGGCCTGATAGCGATAGACCACATCCAGCAGCGTGCGGGCGTTGCCTTCTTCCAGCATTACCGCCTCTTCGCCCATCAGCTCGCGGATCCGCTGTTTATCCTCTTCGGTGGATTTACGCGTGCCGGTTGCCACCACGGTCATGCCCAAATCCTGAAGCGCCGAGACCACCGACCAGGATTTCACCCCGCCGGTATAGAGCAGCGCTTTGCGGCCGCGCAGCCGTTCGCGCCACGGTTGTAGCGCCAGTTCCGCCGTCTGTTCCTCCCGCGCAATCAGCGCTTCGGTGCGCTGGCTAAGGTCGTCATCGTCCAGCAGCGCCGCCAGCTGACGCAGGGCGTCGGAGGTGGCGCGGATCCCGTAGAAGCTGCCTTCGAACCACGGCGTGCCGTAGCGCTGCTCCAGGGCTCTGGCGACGTTAATTAGCGCCCGCGAGCAGACCAGCATATTGGCCTGCGCCCGATGCATGGTCTGGATCTCGGCGAAACGGCCATCGCCGGAGAGGCTGCCGAGCACGCGGATCCCCAGTTCGTCGAGCAGCGGCTGAATATGCCAGAACTCGCCGGCAATATTGAATTCGCCAATCAGGCCAATATCGTGACGCTGCTCCGGGGCAAAGGGCGTGCTCTCCGGCCAGGGCGCGGGCTCGCGCTGACCGATTACCCGTTTCACCATGACCTCGCCGGCCAGCCGGTTACCGAGATTTTTACTGCCGTAAAAACCGGCGGCGTCCATGGCGATAACCGGTACGCCGGTGGCGGTCTGCGCGGCCTGGCATACCGCTTCCAGGTCATCGCCCTCCATGGCCGGTACGCAGGTGTTGTAGATAAAGACCGCCGCCGGGTGATAGCGGGCGACGATATGGCGAACGGCGTGAAACAGGCGACGTTCGCCGCGGCCCATAATCACGTCCTGTTCGTTGAGATCGGTGGTGAACCCGAGCCGATTCAGGGTGGGGCCGGAGCTGGCGCTGCCGCGGTTATCCCAGGAGCTTCCGGCGCAGCCGATGGGGCCATGGACCAGATGCGCCACGTCGGCAATGGGCAGCAGGGTTATCTGCGCGCCGTCGAACGCGCAGCCGCCGGCGGTGGCGCCGGGTTTGGGCGCGCTGCAGCCGGATTTTTGTTTATGGTTGTGTTCACAGGCCGGTTCATCCAGCAGCGCCAGAATTTCATTTCCCTTCATAGTGACCTCGTTGACGGTGGGGGATGAGGGGGAAGATGCAATTCGCGCTCCATAAGCGGCGCCTTGATATTTAAAGAAAAAGGGTTGTTGGCTTTGCGACAAAGCCAACAATCGGACAAGGGATGGCGGTAAGTGATCCTTTATGGCCTATCTCGCTGGCATGGCTATTTGTTGCTGGAAGGCTGGCAGCGAGGGGGTTAGGCGCATCAAGAAGCCCGGAACAACCGTGAACGGAATATTCCCCTGAACGGAATAATGCCTGACCCTCACGCGGGAAGAGCGTCCATACGCGAAAAAAAGCCCGCGGGGTCAGCGGGCAACAAGCACAAAACAGGAATTAAAAAACGCGCGCCTCCAGAGGGTTCTCCTGGTTAAGCCGCTTCGCCAGCCACGGCGGCAAACGGCCGGCCAGCAGCGTATTGATCGCCTTGCACTGGGCATGAATCGTCGTCCCGGGCTGCGCTTTCATCGGGTGGATCCGGTGGCGGATCAGCCGGGCGGCGGCGGGCCCGCCGATCTCCTGACAAAACAGCAGCTGGCAGTCTTCAATCAGCCGGGCGCGCACTTCGCTGGCTTCCTGCTGGGTGGGCGCGGAGGGATAGCGGCGCAGATCGTGCAGCCAGCCGCCTTGCTCATCGAACGCGTAGATAAAAAACAGTCGCCCCTGGCCGAAATGGCCGTTAATCATCAGGCCATCCTGGGAGCAAAACGCCGCCAGCAGCTGCGGCGTTCGCTGGGCAGGGCGAACGATGCGTAAATGGATGGGCAGCGCGCCCTGCAGGCTCGCCATCACCCGCGACCAGCGAGCGGGGGACATCACCGCCGTCGCGGAGGGGAAGCTGGCGGCCAGCTGCGGCTGGGCCAGGGTCGCCAGCCGCGCCGGGGTCAGCGTCTCGCCGCACTCCTGCGCCAGCCAGTCGACAATTTGCGCCGGCTGCAGGTCCGGCAGGGACTGAAACAGCGCCAGCATGCGCCAGAAAAGGGTATCGTTGTCGGACATCTCCAGCTCCTTATATCAACGCGCCGCGCGTCGCGCGCAGGCTTATCGGAAAGGCGGGGCGCCCCGGCTGCGGATTGACGTAGTAGCGGCGTCCCCCTTCCAGCGAAATCGCGCCGCCCCAGCGTTCAGCGTCGTTATGCTCAATCTGCAGCACTCGCGCCTCCAGATCCTGTTTCGCGATATAGGCGTACAGGTCCGCGCCGCGTTCACGGAAAATCACGATGGGCATACTCCCTCCTGGCCCCGCGTGACGCGGGGCGCCTGATGGTTAACGGACGAGATCGAAACTGTAATCGGTTTTGCCCAGCTGGCTGGTATCGCTATCCAGTTTCTCCAGTACGGCGTTTACCAGCGTCGTCACAATGTTCATCGCCCCTTCATAACCCCAGGTTGTCTGGCGGTGCAGATGGTGGCGGTCGAACAGCGGAAAGCCGAGGCGGATAAGCGGTACTTCAAAGGCTTTGCCCTTCGCCAGGGTATCGCGCTGGATAAACTTGCCGTAGGAGTTGCCGATCATAAAGTCCGGCTGACGGGTGAACATCAGCGAACGGAAGTGCCACAAATCGCAGTTGATAAACACTTCGCTATCGCGCCCGTACGGCGAGGCATCAAGCATTTTCTTCATCGCTTTTTGCCAGCGTTTGTTGGCGTTATGGCTCAGGATCACCGTCGGCTCGCAGCCCAGCTCCAGCAGGAAGCGGGTGAGGCCCATCACGAAGTCCGGGTCGCCGTACAGGCCAAATTTCTTGCCGTGCAGCCAGGTGTGGGAATCGAGCATCATGTCAACCAGCCGGCCGCGCTCAAGGGTGAGGGCGTCGGCGATCGGCTTGCCGCTAAGCTGGCTGACGGTCATCAGCAGTTCATCGGTAGCGGCCAGCCCCAGAGGAATCGCGACCTCGGTGGCGGGCTGGTTCCACATCTCCTGCACCACTTTTTTGCTCTTCAGCAGCTGCCACGGCTGCAGAAGCAGCGTATCGATGGCGTCAGGAGCCTCTTTCATCTCCTGCTGCGTGGTGCCGCCGGAATACATCCGATAATGGCCGTCGGCGGGCGTGTCGAGAACTTCTGACGGATCGGAGAGCAGGCTGCACGGCACCGCCATCTGTTCCATCATCCGCTTTAATACGCGGAAGTTGCCGAGATAGGTTTCAAAGCCGGTCACCAGATTGAGCTTCTGCAGTTTGCCCGGCTGCCCCTGGTAGTCCGCGGTGAAGGTTTTGGCGAAGCCTTCAAACATGTTGTCCCAGCCGGTGACGTGGCTGCCGATAAAGCTTGGCGTATGGGCATGGGGCACGGCGATGCTGCTATCGACGAAGCCATCCTTTTTGGCGTTGGCGATAAACGCCTGCAGGTCATCGCCGATGACTTCCGCCATGCAGGTGGTGGAAACCGCGATGATCTCCGGCTTGTACAGCGCGCTGGCGTTTTGCAGACCCAGATTCATGTTGTTGTTGCCGCCGAAGACCGCCGCGTCTTCGGTCATCGAGTCGGAGACGCAGGCGATCGGCTCTTTGAAATGGCGGTTAAAATAGGTGCGAAAGTAGGCCACGCACCCCTGTGAGCCGTGGACGTACGGCAGGGTATTGGCAAATCCCAGCGAGCAAAGCACCGCGCCAAGCGGCTGGCAGGCTTTCGCCGGGTCAACGGTCAGCGCCTCGCGCTGGAAATTCAGCGCTTCATACTCGGCGGTGGTGGTCCAGGTAAAGACCTCCTGCACGCGCTGGGCATCGTGCGCTTCCTCCAGCTGCCGCTTATTGCGGAACAGCTCCTGGTATTCATCCTGTTCGAATAGCGGATAGCAGCTATTAATTTTATCAATCGTTTGGCTCATGGTGTTCTCCTCCCGCGCCACAAATCGGTGAACAGACGGGACAGTGAGTGGGCAATCACGCAGACTTCAGCCACGGCGCGGTGAGTTCGTTCCACGCCGGGTTGTTCAGGGTCATATCCATATCGCGGGCGAAAATGGCGAAACCATCGTAGCCGTGGTACGGGCCGGAATAGTCCCACGAGTGCATCTGGCGGAACGGCACGCCCATTTTCTGGAAGATATATTTTTCCTTGATGCCGGAGCCGATAAGGTCGGGCTTCAGCGCCTTAACGAACGCTTCCAGCTCATAGCTGCTGGCGTCATCGAACAGCAGCGTGCCCTCTTTGAGATCCGGCAGGGTGCGGTCGTAGTCATCGTTATGGGCAAACTCGTACCCGGCGGCGATGATCTCCATGCCGAGATCCTCGTAGGCGCCGATGACGTGGCGTGGCCGCAGGCCGCCCATATAGAGCAGCACCTTACGCCCCTCCAGGCGCGGGCGATATTTGGCGATAATCGCCGCCATCTGCCCCTCATACCGGGCGATCACCGCTTCGGCGTTCGCGCGAATGGTATCGTCAAACTGGTCGGCGATTTTGCGCAGCGATTCGGCGATTTTGGTCGGCCCGAAGAAGTTGTACTCCATCCACGGAATCTGATGTTTCTCCTCCATATGGCGGGCGATATAGTTCATCGAACGGTAGCAGTGAACCAGGTTCAGCTTGACGAATGGGGTGTTCTCCATCTCCACCAGCGTGCCGTCGCCGGACCACTGCGCGACCACCCGTAGCCCCATCTCTTCAAGCAGGATGCGCGAGGCCCAGGCGTCGCCGCCGATGTTGTAGTCGCCGATGATCGCCACATCGTAAGGGGTGGTTTCAAACGGCTGTCCTTCGCGATTGTTAAGGATCCAGTCGCGCACCACGTCGTTGGCGATATGGTGCCCTAGCGACTGCGACACGCCGCGAAAGCCTTCGCAGCGTACCGGGATCACCGGTTTATCCAGCGCTTTGCTGCTGGCGTTGGCCACCGCGCTGATATCATCGCCGATCAGCCCCACCGGGCATTCCGACTGTATGGTGATCCCTTTGGTGAGCGGGAACAGCAGCTCCATCTCTTCAATCAGCTTGCTGAGCTTTTTATCGCCGCCGAAGACGATGTCGCGCTCCTGAAAATCAGAGGTGAAGTTCAGCGTGCCGAAGCTATCGACGCCGCTGACCCCGGTGTAGTAGTTGCGTCGTCCGGCGCGGGAATACTGGCCGCAGCCGACCGGCCCGTGCGAGATGTGGGCCATATCCTTGATTGGCCCGAATACCACCCCTTTCGAGCCGGCGTAGGCGCAGCCGCGCACGGTCATCACGCCGGGTTGTGATTTGCGGTTAGAGATAATGCACTTGCCGACGCTCTCCATTTGCGGATCGCTGACCATCATGTGCTTTCTGCGCTCTTTTCGCGCGGTTTCCGGGAACACCTCCAGGACTTCCTGGATCAGCGCCAGATTACGTTCGCCCGTTGCGTTGGTCATCATTATTGTCCTGTGCTCAGGCCGCGCTTTCTTCGGCGGCGGTTTTACCAATGATGCTGGTGTCTTCTTCTTCCATGATGCCGAACTCCATCAGCAGCGACTCCAGTTCATCCATGGTGCAGGGTGTCGGCACCACTTTCATGGTGTTGTTGACGATCTTCTGCGCCAGGGTGCGGTATTCGTTGGCCTGCTGGCAGGCGGGGTCGTACTCGATCACCGTCATTCGGCGGATCTCCGCGCGCTGCACGATATTGTCGCGGGGGACAAAGTGGATCATCTGGGTCCCGAGCTTTTCCGCCAGGGCCATGATCAGTTCGTCTTCACGGTCGGTCTGGCGTGAGTTACAGATCAGGCCGCCGAGGCGCACCTTGCCGGATTTAGCGTATTTAACGATCCCTTTGGAGATATTGTTGGCGGCGTACATCGCCATCATTTCGCCGGAGCAGACGATGTAGATCTCCTGGGCTTTGTTTTCACGGATAGGCATGGCGAAGCCGCCGCAGACCACGTCGCCGAGCACGTCATAGAAGACAAAATCGAGATCGTCCTCGTAGGCGCCTTCTTCTTCAAGAAAGTTGATCGCCGTGATCACGCCGCGCCCCGCGCAGCCGACGCCTGGCTCCGGGCCGCCGGATTCCGCGCAGCGCACGTCGCCGTAGCCAATTTGCAGCACGTCTTCGAGCTCGAGATCCTCGACCGAGCCGACTTCCGCGGCCATCTCCATAATGGTGTTCTGTGCTTTAGCGTGCAGGATCAGGCGGGTGGAGTCCGCCTTCGGATCGCAGCCGACGATCATCACTTTCTTACCCATCTCCGCCAGCGCGGCGACGAGGTTCTGCGTAGTGGTGGATTTGCCGATACCGCCTTTACCGTAAATAGCGCATTGACGCATGGTCATGGTGACTTCTCCTGTGGTTGAGTGTTTGCCAGCAGAGAAGTGCAGGGAACATACCAGCCGTGCCTGTTTATTTATTTATCTGATTTTTATGAATTTATTAATTCATTGCCGCGCAGGGCGTAAAACAAAACGGCACAATAAGGCGACCAAATGTGGGAAACAGAACAATTCCGCCTGCCGGGGCCATTGTGGCGGTTTGTCGTCTGTTCAACAGCTTGTCGTCCCCTGTGTCTTGTTCCACGCAATCTCTCGGCGCGCTGCGTTGCCTTTATCTTCATAACGCGTTGAATTCGCGCTAACTCTTCGGTCACCCGCGAGCTGGCACAGGCTGTGCTTGAGGCAACAACTGGGTTTGCCGCTTATTCGAGGCGGCGAAGATGCCTCTCACCTTCGAGGATTGAACAATGTCCGGAAAAATGAAAACAATGGATGGCAACGCCGCGGCGGCCTGGATCTCTTATGCCTTTACCGAGGTCGCGGCGATTTACCCCATTACCCCTTCCACGCCGATGGCGGAAAACGTCGACGAGTGGGCGGCGCAGGGGAAAAAGAACCTTTTTGGCCAGCCGGTGCGCTTAATGGAGATGCAGTCGGAAGCCGGCGCGGCAGGCGCGGTACACGGCGCGCTGCAGGCCGGGGCGCTCACCACCACCTATACGGCCTCCCAGGGGCTGCTGCTGATGATCCCCAACATGTACAAAATCGCCGGTGAACTGCTGCCGGGCGTCTTTCACGTCAGCGCCCGGGCGCTGGCGACCAATTCGCTGAATATTTTTGGCGATCACCAGGACGTGATGGCGGTTCGCCAGACCGGCTGCGCGATGCTGGCGGAGAACAACGTGCAGCAGGTGATGGATTTGTCGGCGGTGGCGCATCTGGCGGCGATTAAGGGACGCATCCCGTTTGTTAACTTCTTCGATGGTTTCCGCACCTCGCACGAAATTCAAAAAATCGAGGTGCTGGAATATGACCAGCTGGCGACGCTGCTGGACCGGGCCGCGCTCGACAGCTTCCGCCGTAACGCGCTGCATCCGGATCATCCGGTCATCCGCGGAACGGCGCAAAACCCGGATATCTACTTCCAGGAAAGAGAGGCGGGTAACCGTTTTTATCAGGCGCTGCCCGACATTGTCGAAAGCTATATGGCGCAAATCAGCGCGCTCACCGGCCGGGAGTACCATCTGTTTAACTACACCGGCGCGGCGGATGCCGAACGGGTGATTATCGCCATGGGGTCGGTCTGCGACACCGTTCAGGAAGTGGTGGATACGCTGAACGCGGCGGGAGAGAAGGTCGGGCTGCTCAGCGTGCATCTGTTTCGCCCTTTTTCGCTGGCCCACTTTTTCGCTCAGCTGCCGAAAACCGTACAGCGCATTGCCGTGCTTGACCGCACCAAAGAGCCCGGCGCTCAGGCCGAACCGCTGTGCCTGGATGTGAAAAACGCCTTCTACCACCACGACGATGCGCCGCTGATTGTCGGCGGCCGCTACGCGCTTGGCGGTAAGGACGTTCTGCCCAACGATATCGCGGCGGTCTTTGACAACCTCAATAAACCGCTGCCGATGGACGGCTTTACCCTCGGCATTGTCGATGATGTCACCTTTACCTCGTTGCCCTCGCGCCAGCAGACGCTGGCGGTCTCGCATGATGGCATCACCGCCTGTAAATTTTGGGGCATGGGCTCGGACGGCACCGTCGGGGCCAATAAAAGCGCGATCAAAATCATCGGCGACAAAACGCCGCTCTACGCGCAGGCCTACTTTTCCTATGACTCGAAAAAATCCGGTGGCATTACCGTTTCGCATTTGCGCTTCGGCGACCGGCCGATCAATTCGCCCTACCTGATCCATCGGGCCGATTTTATCTCCTGTTCGCAGCAGTCCTACGTTGAGCGCTATGACCTGCTGGATGGGTTAAAGCCGGGCGGGACCTTTTTACTCAACTGCAGCTGGTCCGATGCGGAGCTGGAGCAGCATCTGCCGGTCGGCTTTAAACGCTATCTGGCGCGGGAAAATATCCATTTTTATACCCTGAACGCCGTGGATATCGCCCGCGAGCTCGGGCTGGGCGGGCGCTTTAATATGCTGATGCAGGCGGCGTTCTTTAAGCTGGCGGCGATTATCGACCCGCAGACCGCGGCGGATTACCTCAAGCAGGCGGTTGAAAAAAGCTACGGCAGCAAAGGGGCGGCGGTGATCGAGATGAACCAGCGGGCGATCGAGCTGGGCATGGCCTCGCTGCATCAGGTAACCATTCCGGCACACTGGGCGACGCTGGATGAGCCCGTGGCGCAGGCTTCAGCCATGATGCCGGATTTCATCCGCGATATTCTGCAGCCGATGAACCGCCAGTGCGGCGACCAGCTGCCGGTAAGCGCGTTTGTCGGCATGGAAGACGGCACTTTTCCCTCGGGCACCGCCGCCTGGGAGAAACGCGGGATCGCGCTGGAAGTGCCGGTCTGGCAGCCGGAGGGCTGCACGCAGTGTAACCAGTGCGCCTTTATTTGCCCCCACGCGGCGATCCGCCCGGCGCTGCTCAACGGCGAAGAGCAGGACGCCGCGCCGGCTGAGCTGCTGAGCAAACCCGCTCAGGGAGCGAAGGCGTACCACTACCATCTGGCTATTTCGCCGCTGGATTGCTCCGGCTGCGGCAACTGTGTGGATATCTGTCCTTCGCGCGGCAAGGCGTTAAAAATGCAGTCACTTGATAGCCAGCGCCAGATGGCGCCGGTCTGGGACTATGCGCTGGCGCTGACGCCGAAGAGCAATCCGTTCCGGAAGACGACGGTCAAAGGCAGCCAGTTTGAAACCCCGCTGCTGGAGTTTTCCGGCGCCTGCGCGGGATGCGGCGAAACGCCTTATGCCCGCCTGATAACCCAGCTGTTTGGCGACCGGATGCTAATCGCTAACGCCACCGGCTGCTCTTCAATCTGGGGAGCCAGCGCGCCGTCGATTCCCTATACCACCAACCACCGCGGCCACGGCCCGGCATGGGCGAACTCGCTGTTTGAGGATAACGCGGAGTTTGGCCTCGGCATGATGCTCGGCGGCCAGGCGGTGCGTCAACAAATCGCCGAGGAGATGACCGCCGCGCTGGCGCTACCAGTCAGCGACGAACTTAGCGACGCAATGCGCCAGTGGCTGGCGAAGCAGGATGAAGGCGAGGGTACCCGCGAGCGCGCGGACCGGCTCAGCGAACGGCTGGCGGCGGAAAAAGAGGGCGTGCCGCTGCTGGAGCAGCTATGGCAGAACCGCGACTATTTTGTGCGCCGGTCGCAGTGGATTTTCGGCGGCGACGGCTGGGCCTACGATATCGGCTTCGGCGGTCTCGATCACGTGCTGGCGAGCGGGGAAGACGTGAATATTCTGGTGTTTGATACCGAGGTTTACTCCAATACCGGCGGGCAGTCGTCTAAATCGACCCCGGTGGCGGCCATCGCGAAGTTTGCCGCGCAGGGCAAACGCACGCGGAAAAAAGATCTCGGCATGATGGCGATGAGCTACGGCAATGTGTACGTGGCCCAGGTCGCCATGGGCGCCGATAAAGATCAGACCTTACGGGCGATCGCCGAGGCCGAAGCCTGGCCGGGACCGTCGCTGGTGATTGCCTACGCCGCCTGCATTAACCACGGGCTGAAAGCCGGTATGCGCTGCAGCCAGCGCGAGGCGAAACGGGCGGTTGAAGCGGGATACTGGCACCTGTGGCGCTATCATCCGCAGCGGGAAGCGGAGGGCAAGACGCCGTTTATGCTCGATTCCGAAGAGCCGGAGGAGAGCTTCCGCGACTTTTTGCTTGGCGAAGTGCGCTACGCCTCGCTGCACAAAACGACGCCGCATCTCGCGGATGCGCTTTTTAGCAGAACCGAGGAGGATGCGCGCGCCCGCTTTGCCCAGTATCGGCGGCTGGCCGGTGAGGAGTAGGGGCCGGCGCGCAGGCTTTAGCTATCGTGCTGCATGACCTTAAGCAGCGTATCCAGCAGGCCGGGAAAGCGCGCGTCTAAATCTTCCCGGCGCAGCGAAATCAAATTCTCCCGCCCCTGAGGCCGCTGCCAGATCACACCGCTGTCGCGCAGGACGCGCCAGTGGTGGGTCATGGTCGACTTCGCCACATCTTCATGACGCAGGGCGTTACAGCTCTGCTCGCTGCCGTCGGCAAGGATACGGATAATCTCAAGCCGCAGCGGGTTGCCGAGAGCGAAAAGGACATTTTCGAGGCGAATTTGTTCACGTTCGGGGTGATTGGCGATCATAATATTCCTGTGTCGGCGGCGGCGCAGCTCCGTGAGCAGCAGCCTGTATCGGCGGCTGGCCGGTAATATACCGAAACTGCTTTTCTAAAGCCACGCGGGTCGTCGCAGCTTCACCAATAGTAACGATAGCAAAAATAGTTCGAATATACTCGTACAGTTGTACTATGATAGATGCCGTTATATGAACGGCGGCCAATTCCGGCCGCCTGTTAACAGTCACAATGACTAAGGACGCATCATGCCCCGACCCATCCCCCTCGAACGTTATCGCAACATCGGTATCTCCGCGCATATCGATGCCGGTAAAACCACCACCACCGAGCGCATCCTGTTTTATACCGGGATGAGCCACAAGCTGGGGGAAGTACACGATGGCGCGGCAACCACCGACTGGATGGCGCAGGAGCAGGAGCGCGGGATCACCATTACCTCCGCGGCGGTGAGCTGCTTCTGGCCCGGCATGGACCGCAGCTTCGAGCCGCACCGGATTAATATCATCGATACCCCCGGGCACGTGGATTTCACCATCGAAGTGGAACGCTCCATGCGCGTCCTGGACGGCGCGGTGATGGTTTACGACTCCGTCGGCGGCGTGCAGCCGCAGTCGGAAACCGTCTGGCGGCAGGCGAATAAATACCACGTTCCGCGGCTGGCCTTCGTCAACAAGATGGACCGCCCCGGCGCGGATTTTTTCCGCGTGGTGCAGATGATGATCGATCGCCTGAAGGCCAATCCGGTGCCGATTGCGATCCCGGTTGGCGCCGAAGAGCACTTCACCGGGGTGGTGGATCTCATCAAAATGCGCGCCATTTTGTGGGATGACGCCACCCAGGGGATGACCTTCAGCTATGCGCCGGTGCCTGACGACCTCGTGGAAACCGCCCGTCTGTGGCGGGAGAAAATGGTCTCGGCGGCGGCGGAAGCCAGCGACGAACTGATGGACAAATATCTCGAAACCGGTGAGCTGGACGAGGCGGAGATCGTCGCCGGTCTGCGCCAGCGCACGGTGAAGGGGGAAATCCAGGCGGTGCTGTGCGGCAGCGCGTTTAAAAACAAAGGCGTGCAGCGGATGCTCGATGCGGTGGTTGAGCTGATGCCGTCGCCGCTGGATATCCCGGCGATTCAGGGCGTGGATGAAAAAGGGCAGGCCGCTGAACGTCATCCGGGCGACGACGAGCCGTTCTCGGCGCTGGCCTTCAAGCTGATGACCGATCCCTACGTCGGACAGCTGACCTTTATCCGCGTCTATTCCGGGACGTTGAAAAAAGGCGATGCGGTGTGGAATCCGGTGAAAGGTAAGAAAGAGCGCATCGGACGCATCGTGCTGATGCAGGCCAACGATCGCCATGAGGTGGACGAACTGCACGCCGGGGACATTGCCGCCTGCGTCGGCC
This sequence comes from Klebsiella sp. ME-303, assembly GCF_007910085.1. Taxonomy (NCBI): domain Bacteria; kingdom Pseudomonadati; phylum Pseudomonadota; class Gammaproteobacteria; order Enterobacterales; family Enterobacteriaceae; genus Klebsiella; species Klebsiella sp. ME-303. Next base: position 54,107 of record NZ_VOJB01000054.1, read on the forward strand.
TGAAGGATGTCACCACCGGCGACACGCTGTGCGACCCGGATGCGGTGATTACCCTCGAACGGATGGAGTTTCCGGAGCCGGTGATTTCGCTGGCGATTGAACCGAAAACCAAAGCCGATCAGGAGAAAATGGGTATCGCCCTGCAGCGGCTGGCGGCGGAAGATCCGTCGTTTCGTCTGCATACTGACGAGGAGTCCGGCCAGACGATCGTTTCCGGGATGGGCGAACTGCATCTGGAGATTATCGTCGACCGCATGAAGCGTGAGTTTGGCGTCGAGGCGAATATCGGGCGTCCGCAGGTGACCTATCGCGAGACGATCCGCAAAACGGTCAAAGAGGTGGAAGGCAAATTTGTCCGCCAGTCCGGCGGTAAAGGGCAGTACGGTCACGTGGTGCTGACCCTTGAACCGCTGGAGCCGGGAAGCGGTTTCGTGTTTGAGGACGCGACCAAAGGCGGCGTGGTGCCGCGCGAGTACATCCCTTCAGTGGAAAAAGGGCTGCGCGAAGCGATGGGCACCGGCGTGCTGGCGGGCTATCCGGTGGTGGATATCAAGGCGACCCTGACGTTTGGTTCGTATCACGACGTCGACTCGTCGGAGATGGCTTTCCGGATGGCGGCGATATTTGGCTTCAAGGAAGGGGCGCGCAGGGCCGACCCGGTTATTCTTGAACCGGTGATGCAGGTGGAAGTGGAGACCCCGGAAGAGTACGCCGGGAATATCATGGGCGATCTCTCTTCCCGTCGCGGAATGGTGCAGGGGATGGAGGAGCGGTTCGGCAGCCAGATTATCCGCGCCGACGTGCCGCTGGCCGAGATGTTTGGCTATTCCACCACGCTGCGTTCCATGTCCCAGGGCCGGGCGACCTACAGCATGGAGTTCCACCACTACGCGGAAGCCCCGCGCAACGTGGCTGAGGCGATTATCGCCAGCCGCGCCAAAGGCTAAGCAACGTTCCCGGGTGCGACGCGAGGCGTCTTGCCCGGGCTACGAGTCCTGCCATTGTTTGTAGCCCGGGTAAGGCGTTAGCCGCAACCCGGGAATTTCTGCCAATCAAACAATATCCTGCGCGTACTGCCACAGCGCCTTCAGCTGCGCCAGCTTCTCTTTATCGTCCGCATACTGCTGGTACAGCATCTGCAGCTCATCGGCGTAGGCCTGCAAAAACTCAGGCGTAAAGACCTGGCGACGGTGCTCTAACCAGCGCTGCTGCTCGGCTTCATCCAGCGTGCCGGGATAGTTGCGCGCGCGATAGTTGAACAGCAGGCGCTCGATACGCTTATCGGCGAAGGTGATATCCAGCGCCGGCAGGTTGCGCGGCTCGGTTTCGAGCACGATTTTCATCGCCGCGCGGTCGGCATCGCTGAAAAAGCCGTTATACAGCTGCGTATCGACGTTATCGGACGGCACAAACGGCTCCGCTTCGGCAAAAATCGCCACCGCTTTCTCGCGTACCTGCGGATTAGCCCGCAGCAGCTGGGCGTTCTCCAGACAGCGCTGGATATTGATGCCCAGCCGGTCGGCATCCTGCGGACGCAGGGTGTTTTGCTGCGCCAGCACCGGGCATTTATTCAGGTGGACCAGCTTAATCGGCACCGCGGGCAGGTCGCCCAGCTCGCTTTTCGGCGTATACAGCCGCTCGCGCAGGGTGTCGGCATCGAGCTCCAGCAGGGGGGCGATGTCTCCGGCCAGGTCGACCATAATCACCGCGTTACGGTTGTCCGGGTGCCACGCCAGCGGGGCGACCAGGCTGGTGTTGCCGCGCGCCGCGCCGAACATGCCGGAAACATGCACCAGCGGTTTGATTTGCGGCACGTCAATCAGCGTCGCCAGCTTGCGCTTGTTGCGGTGGGCGTAAAGATAGTCGAACAGGCGCGGCTGCTGGGTTTTCACCAGCTTCGCCATGGCGATAGTGGCGTAAACGTCGGCCATCGCGTCGTGGGCGTTGCTGTGTTCGATGCCGTTAGCGACGGTCAGATGCTCCAGCCGGAAGCTCGGTAAGCCCTCTTCGTTTTCCGGCCAGTTGATCCCTTCGGGGCGCAGCGCATAGCAGGCGCGCATCACGTCCAGCAGATCCCAGCGGGAGTTGTCGTGCTGCCAGCTCCAGGCGTAGGGATCGTAAAAATTACGATAGAGAATGTTGCGCGTCACTTCGTCATCGAAGCGCACGTTGTTGTAGCCGACGATGCAGGTTTTCGGCACCGTGAACAGATCGTGAACGCGGCGGGCGAAAGCGGCTTCGTTGTCGCCTTTGGCATTGGCCTCCTGCGGCGTTATCCCGGTGACCATGACCGCCTGCGGCTGCGGCAGATAGTCATCGGCGAGTCTGCAGTAGAAGACTTCGGGTTCGCCGACGATATTCAGGTCTTCATCGGTGCGAATGGCGGCAAACTGCGACGGTCGGTCGAGCGAGGGACTGGTGCCGAAGGTCTCGTAATCATGAAATAAAAATCCGGGCTGGCTGGCGCTATCTTGCATAATCTGTTCATTATTCCTGGTGGCGAGCAGCCTTCATGGTAAACGATTTGCCGGGCCATCAGAAGGGTATCCCCTTTGTCCCGCGTCGGCGATGTCATATTTTCTTGCAATTAAACCCTGATTTGAAACGAGAAGTTCCGTAAAAAGGACGGCGAATCTGTCAATTTAGAGGATATGCCGTTGAAAGGCCGTTTTTTTATTGCTGTATCTTTGCTCGCTGCGAGCGTTTCCTGCGCATTTGCCGCCAATGATTTTCCCGTCAACGTGACGCCTCCTTCTATTCAGGCCGGTTCCTGGGTGCTGATGGATTACACCACCGGCCAGATCCTGACCGCCGGTAACGAGCATCAGCAGCGCAATCCCGCCAGCCTGACCAAACTGATGACCGGCTACGTGGTCGATCGCGCTATCGACAGCCACCGCATCACCTTTGACGACATCGTCACCGTCGGGAAAGACGCCTGGGCGCAGGGTAACCCGGTCTTTAATGGTTCTTCGCTGATGTTCCTTAAGCCCGGCGATCGGGTCAGCGTACGCGATTTAAGCCGCGGGCTGATCGTTGACTCCGGCAACGATGCCTGCGTGGCGCTGGCGGACTACGTCGCCGGCGGCCAGCCGCAGTTCGTCGCGCTGATGAACAGCTACGTGGAAAAACTGCATTTGCAGGATACCCATTTTGAAACCGTCCACGGTCTGGACGCGCCGGGTCAGCACAGTTCGGCCTACGATCTGGCGGTGCTCTCGCGGGCGATTATTCACGGCGAGCCGGACGTCTACCATATGTACAGCCAGAAGAGCCTGACCTGGAACGGCATTACCCAGCAGAACCGCAACGGTCTGCTGTGGGATAAGACCATGAACGTCGATGGTCTGAAGACCGGCCACACCTCGGGCGCCGGTTTCAACCTGATTGCCTCCGCGGTGGACGGCCAGCGCCGGCTGATTGCGGTGGTGATGGGAGCCGACAGCCCGAAAGGGCGTGAACAGCAGGCGGCGAAGCTGCTGCACTGGGGGCAGCAAAACTTCGATACCGTCCAGGTTCTGCAGGACGGCAAGCAGGTCGGCGTTGAGCGTATCTGGTATGGCGATAAAGAGCAGATTAAGCTGGGGACCGATCAGGACTTCTGGTTAGCGCTGCCGAAGTCGGAAGTCTCGCGCATTAAGGCCAAATACGTGCTGGATAACAAAGTGCTGGAAGCGCCGATCGCCGCCCATCAGCGGGTTGGCGAAATCTCCCTTTACGATGGTGATAAAGTGGTGGCCCACTGGCCGCTGGTGACGCTGGAAAGCGTTGGCAAGGGCGGCGTGCTGTCGCGCTTTAGCGATTATCTGCATCAAAAACTGTAACTTCTCCGCCGCTCCGCCCGGAGCGGCATCTCGTAGCTGTTTGATTATTATGCCGCTTCGGTTGGCGCTTCGTTTACTTTCACTCCATTACCTTACCCGGTCACCCTTCAGGAAAAAGCCTGGCGCTTGTGCGCCATAAATGGAGCTGGGAAAATGAAATACTTTGCGCGTAGTGCGCTTTCTCTGGGACTGTTCGCCGTTTTTAGCACTTCTGGTTTTGCCTCCGGCCTCGTTCTGGCCGATAACGAATTCCGCAATGATTTAGCCTGGTTATCCGACCGTGGAACCCTCTCGTTGAGCCTGTCGACCTGGCCTCTGAGCGAAGAGGAGATTAAGCGCGCGCTGGCCAATGCCCATCCGACAACGTCCGCAGAGCGGGTGGTACTGGGTCGGGTAAATCAGCGATTAAGCGCGCTGAAAGCTGACGTGCGCGTTACCGGCTACAGCTCCACTGATAAGCCGGGCACGCCGCAGGGGTTTGCCCAATCTTACCCCGCCGACCAGTCGCTTTCTCTCGCCCTGAACAACAGCGGCGAATGGTGGGATCTGCACCTGCAGGGCAATGTTGAAGGCGACAAGCGCATCAGTAACGGTTCGAGCGTGAACGCCAACGGCGCGTACGGCGCGGTTAAGCTGTGGAACCAGTGGCTGGCGTTCGGGCAAATCCCCCAGTGGTGGGGGCCGGGCTATGAAGGTAGCCTGATCCGCTCCGATGCCGCGCGTCCCATGACCGGTTTTCTGCTGCAGCGCGCCGAACAGCGGGCGCCGGAAACCTCATGGCTAAGCTGGATTGGCCCCTGGCAGTACCAGCTTTCCGCCAGCCAGATGAACCAGTACGCCGCCGTACCGCATACCAAAATCTTCGGCGGCCGCCTGACTTTTTCACCGCTCACCTCGCTGGAGCTGGGAGCCTCGCGCGTTATGCAGTGGGGCGGCGAAGGGCGGCCTTCCTCATTCAGCAGCTTCTGGGACGGCCTCACCGGCAATGATAACACCGGCGACTCGGCCGACGATCCCGGCAACCAGCTGGCCGGTTTTGATTTCAAGCTGAAGCTGGCGCCCACCCTCGGCTGGCCGGTGAGCATTTACGGCCAGATGATCGGCGAGGACGAAGCCGGATATTTACCCTCGGCGCACCTCTATCTTGGCGGTGTGGAAGGGCATCACCAGTGGAACAGCAATGCGGTTAACTGGTATCTGGAAGCCCACGATACCCGCTCGAACATGGGCCGTACTAACTACATCTATAACCACTTTATCTATAAAGACGGCTACTACCAGCAGGGCTATCCGCTGGGCGATGCGATGGGCGGCGACGGGCGTTTATATGCCGGTAAGGTGGAGCTGGTAACCGAAGATAATCAGCGCTGGAGCGCGCGGTTGGTCTACGCTGAGGTCAATCCAAAAAACCAGCGAATCAATAAAGCCTTCCCGCGCGCCGATACGCTGAAGGGCGTACAGCTGGGCTGGAGCGGCGATGTTATGCCAACGGTACGCCTGAATACCTCCCTGTGGTACACCGACGCTAACCACAGCGCCAGCGACGATGTTGGGGCCAGCATCGGCGTTGAGCTACCGTTCAGTTTATAATCGTATGGCGGCGATTTTTTCATCTTCTTGCCGCGCGGATTTGTGAATTGCCGCACATACTGTGGGTGATAGCACTGCTAATTTATGTGTATATACATACAGTATTTTATCAACAGTGGAGGCAGCATGGACTATAACGTTAAATCCGTAGGCAAGAAGAAAATTGCTGGTTTTCATCTGGTCGGTCCCTGGGAGCAGACGGTAAAACAGGGGTTTGAACAGCTGATGATGTGGGTCGATAACAGCCAGGTGCCGGCGCAGGAGTGGGTGGCCGTTTACTACGACAACCCGGACGAAGTCCCGGCGGAAAAGCTGCGCTGCGATACCGCCGTCACGGTGGCGGACGACTACCAGATTCCTGAGGGTAGCGAAGGCGTGATGATGACCGAAATCGCCGGCGGGGATTATGCGGTTGCCCGTGCCAGAGTCGAGAATTTTGACTTTGCGACGCCGTGGTACCAGTTCTTCGAGAGCCTGATGGAAAGCAAAACCCATCAGATGGCGATGAAGCCCTGTTTTGAAGTCTATCTTAACGATGGTAACCAGGACGGCTACTGGGATATTGATATGTATGTCGCGGTCGAGCCGGCCGTGAAGTAGAACATTGTCCCTTCGTTTGACAAGGTTTATTACATTCGCGTGATGCTTGCGGCGAAAAAGCAGTTACAATTGGCCTTTTCGTTGTGTCGGAGTAGGTTGTGCGCGCGGATAAATCACTTAAGCCATTTGAAATTCGGCTGTATCGCCATTACCGCATCGTCCATGGCGTGCGAATAGCATTGGCCTTTGTGCTCACCTTTGTGCTGGTGCGCCTGCTTAACGTTCCTGAAGGCACCTGGCCCCTCATCACCCTGGTGGTGGTTATGGGGCCTATCTCCTTCTGGGGAAACGTCGTACCGCGCGCGTTTGAACGTATCGGCGGCACGATCCTCGGCTCGGCGCTCGGGCTGGTGGCGCTCAAGCTGGAGCTTATCTCTCTGCCCATTATGCTGCTGTGGTGCGCGGTGGCGATGTTCCTCTGCGGCTGGCTGGCGCTGGGCAAAAAGCCCTACCAGGCGCTGCTGATCGGCATCACCCTGGCGGTAGTGGTCGGCGCGCCGCCGGGCGACATGACCACCGCGCTGTGGCGAAGCGGCGACGTTATCTTCGGCTCCCTGCTGGCGATGCTGTTTACCGGTATCTGGCCGCAGCGGGCTTTCCTGCACTGGCGCATCCAGATGGCCAGCTACGTCACCGCCTTCAACCGTCTGTATCAGGCGGGCTTCTCGCCGAACCTCGTTGAGCGTCCGCGTCTGGAAAAGCATATGCAGAAGGTGCTTAACGACGTGGTGAAAATGCGCGGATTAATTACTCCTGCCAGCAAAGAGACGCATATCCAGAAGGCCATCTTTGAGGCGATCCAGACCGTTAGCCGTAACCTGGTGTGCATGCTGGAGCTGCAAATCAACGCCTACTGGGCGTCGCGTCCCGGCCACTTCGTGATGCTTAACGCTCATACGCTGCGCGAAACTCAGCAAATGACCCAGCAAACATTGCTGACTATCGCCCACGCATTGTATGAGGGCAATCCGCAGCCGATTCTTGCCAACAATGAAAAGCTCAACGAAATCGTTGCCGAACTGCGCCAGCTCATCAAAGAGCAGCAGGACGACAATTTCTCCGAAACGCCCATTCACGGTTATGTCTGGTTAACTATCGAGCTGGCGCGCCAGCTCGAACTGCTGTCGCATTTAATCTGCCGTGCGTTGCGTAAATAAAGACCAGACTCACGTGGTTTTTCCATCGCTTGCTTCGATTCAGCAGCGTTTAGGGTTATGATAACGGCAAAGGAAAAAACATTGTCATCAGCGGCTGCTAACAGTTATGTTAGCCCTATGTAGCAGTCGCTTTAGCGAATCCGAATCTCAAATATTAGGGGTATAAAAATGGAAACAACTAAGCCTTCTTTCCAGGACGTACTGGAGTTTGTTCGCCTGTACCGTCGTAAGAACAAACTGCAGCGTGAAATTCAGGACGTTGAGAAAAAGATCCGTGATAACCAGAAGCGCGTACTGCTGCTGGACAACCTGAGCGACTACATCAAGCCGGGCATGAGCGTTGAAGCTATTCAGGGCATCATCGCCAGCATGAAGAGCGATTACGAAGATCGCGTTGACGATTACATCATCAAAAACGCCGAGATCTCCAAAGAACGTCGCGATATCTCTAAAAAGCTGAAAGCGATGGGCGAAGCGAAAGTCGAAGATAAATCTGCCGAGTAAGCCCCGTTAATGCGCTCCGGCGGCGCTCGCCGCCGGAGTTCCTCTTCTTCCTCTTGCGTGACCTCACAGTTCCTTAGCAAAAACGCCCGCGCGACGCTGAACCTTTACCCAGGAATTTGGTATACTTCCGCCGTAAACATATTGATATCGGAAGGGTTTATCTCATGCTGTCCCTGCAACAGGTGCCGCCGCGATGATACTGATGACCGGCGACGCGCTTAGCGGCCAACGCCGCGATGCCGAATCTTTACTCAACTCTTTCGTTTCGGCGATCTTCATCGCTACCTCCCGGCTCTCCGACAACCAAATGGCCGTGCGCATTCAACACCACCGTGATACCCGGCTTGCCCACTGGCGGCTGGAAGAACGCGGGCAGGCTTTCTCCGCGCGGCAGCCGCGCGGATAAGTCAGGTCACGGTCGGTGGCGGGCGTGAATAACCGCTGCCGCGGGGTTTATCGACAGGAGTCATCACTCAATGATTAAGTCTTTTTTTACCGCATTATCATTTATCAGCCGCCTGCCGGTCCCGGCGCGTTTATCCCAGGGGCTGGAAATTGAACAATATCAACGCAGTATCATTACATTTCCCCTGGTGGGGCTGCTGCTGGGGGCGATTGCTGGCGCCGTTGTGATGCTGCTGCAGCCGTGGTGCGGCGGCCCGCTCGCCGCGCTGCTCGGCGTGCTGGCGCTGGCGCTGTTGACCGGCGGGTTCCATCTTGATGGGCTGGCGGATACCTGCGATGGCATCTTTTCCGCCCGCCGCCGCGAGCGGATGCTGGAAATCATGCGCGACAGTCGGCTGGGCACTCACGGCGGGCTGGCGCTGATTTTTGTGCTGGTTGCCAAAGTGCTGGTGGTCAGCGAAGTGGCGCTGCGCGGCACGTCGGCGCTTGCCGCGCTGGCTGCCGCCTGCGCCGTCGGCCGCGGTATGGCGGTGCTGCTGATGTATCGTCAGCGCTACGCCCGGGAAGAGGGGCTGGGCAACTTATTTATCGGCAAAATCACGCTGCGGCAGATGCTGATTACCATGGGGATCGCGCTGGCGCTGGCGACGCTGCTGCTCGGGGTCAACGGTCTGCGGGCGGCGCTTATCACTCTGGTGCTGGTTTGGGCGCTGGGTCAGGCGCTGAAGCGTACCCTGGGCGGGCAAACCGGTGACACATTAGGCGCGGCGATTGAGCTGGGCGAAGTCATATTTCTGCTGGCCCTGCTGTAGGCATTGCTTTCTTCCCGGTGGCGCTGCGCTGACCGGGCTACCAGTCCACCGCTGTCTGCGGGCCGGTGCCCGGACAGGCGCAGCGCGCCGCCTGCGGGGAATGTGCCGGAGTGATGAATAGGCGTGGTTTCTCCCCGGCTCGCGCTGCGCTTAGCCGGGCTACAAGTCCACCGCTGTCTGCGGGCCGGTGCCCGGACAAGGCGCAGCGCGCCGCCTGCGGGGAATGTGCCGGAGTGATGAATAGGCGTGGTTTCTCCCCGGCTCGCGCTGCGCTTAGCCGGGCTACAAGTCCACCGCTGTCTGCGGGCCGGTAGTCCGAACAGGCGCAGCGCGCCGCCTGCGGGGAATGTGCCGGAGTGATGGATTGGCGTGGTTTCTTCCCGATGGCGCTGCGCTTAGCCGGGCTACAAGTCCACCGCTGTCTGCGGGCCGGTAGCCCGGACAGGCGCAGCGCGCCGCCTCCGGGAAAATTATTCAGCGCACGTGCTTACAGCGCTTTTTGCCATACGCTCTGTGGCAGGAGGTAAACGTCCGCCGGTGCCGTCATGCCGTCGGTCACGATATGCTGAATGCCGCTGGCCATTACCGCCAGGGTCACGTCAAAGGCGTTCAGGCTATCGCCAAAGCCCGCGGTCAGGTTGAGCATTGAACCGTTCGCCATCAGATAAACGGTTTTATCACCCATCCGGTAAGCGTTGATACAGGGCATGACCTCTTCATGACGGAACTGGCGCAGGTACTCACAGTCAATCTCTTCCGCCACGTGACCCACGTTGAGAATAAACACCCCGTCTTTGGACTTATCCAGCGCCTGGCGGTTAACGACTTTTTTACCGCCGGTCGCCGTGGCCACCACGTCCGCGGAGGCAATCGCCTCCTGTAATTCAACGACGTGCCAGCCATCGTAGGCCGCCTGTAGTCTCCGCGCCGGGTCGATTTCCGCTACCATCACCTGGCCGCCGAAGGCCTTCGCCGCCGCCGCTACGCCCTGGCCAACCAGACCATAGCCGATGACCAGCACTTTTTTCTCATGCAGGGTCAGGTGGGTCGTCTGGAAAAAGGTGTGCCAGGCGGTCAGGCCGACCATATGACGGTTGTGCAGGCCCTCTTTTACCGGCAAATCATCCCAGTTAAAAATCGGGTAGCCGGGGCGAATATCGCCCAGGCGGCTAACGCCAGAGCCGGTCGCCTCAAGGCCCGCGACGATATTGCCAAACTCCCCGCGCTGATGCAGTAGGGTGGTAATATCCGCGCCCATTTCGCACAGATGCGTCGGCTGCCAGGCAATCGCTTTTTCCCAGGATTGCTGCCAGTCGGCGTCGCTCATATCCCGCCAGGCGCAGGCTTCCGCGCCGCGCTCCACCAGCCAGGCGACCACGTCATCCTGCACCGTCGTTGGGTTACAGGTGGTAAGAAAAACCTTCGCCCCTTTCTCCAGAATTCCCTGCACCAGGGGGATCATTTTCATATCGAGGTGCATACAGCAGGCGAGACGCACCTGGCTGAGATCCGGCAGGGCGGCGACCTGACGCAGGGTGCGCGGCATATTCTGACTGGCCCATGCGATCTCTTTCTCTAATTTTATCTTGTTATTCAACGTGTTTGACCTTCAATCCATAGAATGCTGATACCCAGAGGTGAGGGGATTTTAACGTAGCGCGCGCCGTTTTTACATTCACAAAATGAATGACGAAAAGCCACGACAAAGACATGGTTGTTAAAATAAGGTTAAAAAAAGAAAATGAAACATAAGTTCTTATTATGACGTAAGCGAGCTACACGATGTTAAGCGTTTTACCCGGATCGCTCTTTTCGCGGATCCGCATTTTCCTCGGTCGCCTCAAGCCGCACGCCCTGCCGGTTGCCAGAAAACATATTGTTCTGGCCTCTCTCGGCGCCGGGACGGGACTGGCGGTGACCAGCATGTTCAGCCACTGGCTGTTAGGCGAGGTCAATATCTGGTTTATCGCGCCAATGGGCGCATCGGCAGTGCTGCTGTTTGGCGTCCCGAGCAGTCCGCTGGCCCAGCCGTGGTCGATTGTCGGCGGCAACGTGCTCTCGGCGCTGATTGGCGTGACCGTGGGAATGGCGATCCCGAACCTGGCGCTGGCCTGCGGCGTGGCGGCGGGGCTGGCGATCGCCGGTATGTATTTCCTGCGCTGCCTGCATCCGCCGGGTGGGGCGGTGGCGTTAACGGCGATCCTCGGCGGGGCGGGGGTGCAGAGTGAAGGCTACCACTTTGTTCTGACGCCGGTATTGCTCAATTCCCTGATGCTGGCGCTGCTGGCCATCGTCTTCAACAACCTGGTGGGACGACGCTACCCGCACCCGCTGGCCGCGGAAGAGGTAAAGGCCAAAGCCGTACCGCTGGGCCTGTCGGTGACCCGCGATGATATTCATGCGGCCCTGCTGGACGGCCAGTTTCTCGATATCGATGAAGACGACGTGCAGGAGCTGCTGGAAAATATTGAACATAAAGCCAGACAGCGTATCGCCAGCGCCCGGCAATCCTGATGAGCTTTTCGGCTCTCTGGGGAACGCGGATTAACCCACGTGTTCCCCTTTTTATTGCCTTCCTCCCCGGCCATTAGCCTGAACCAGGCATTTTTCTCCCCCCGAAAGCAACAAGCTCTGCGGATCGTGACTGCGATCGACAAAATTGGCCATTCAATGAGCAAAAAGTTGACGCCCTTAACGAAATGAATATTTCAAAATAACTTGTTATGGATTTTTTAATCCGGTGGAGTATAACAAGTTGTTAAATAATGCACCCGGGTGCAAAAAGGTGCAAATGTATTCCTGATGCCAGAATCTGCCGTATCTGGATCGGCAATGTGATCTTTTTATTCATAAAAACAAAACGATAGAACGCTCATCCCTGACAGGACAACAAAATGACCGATCATGTGATAACTGAAAGTCGTAAAACAGATAATGATAAGAAAATCAGATTAATAACCCTCGTCTCAACCATCGGTGGACTGTGCTTTGGCTACGACACCGGGGTTATTTCCGGCGCGCTGATTTTCATGAAAAACGATCTTGGCCTCACTCCTCTGCAGGAAGGGCTGGTGACATCGTTTTTATTATTCGGCGCGGCAATCGGCTCTGTCGGCGGCGGCTGGCTGTCCGACCGACAGGGACGGCGGAAAAATATTCTGTGGGTGGCGGTGATTTTTATCTTTGGCGCCCTCGGTACCGCCGTCGCCTGGGATATGTCGTCGATGATAATCGCCCGCTTTATTCTTGGCCTGGCGGTTGGCTGTGCGTCAGTGACGGTGCCGATTTATATTTCCGAACTGGCGCGACCCGCGCAGCGTGAACGGCTGGTGACGGTCAACGAACTGATGATCGTCACCGGGCAGTTTCTCGCTTACTCCGTCAACGCTTCCATTGTCAATTTCTATCCCGACATGTCGCACAACTGGCGGCTGATGTTGGCCATTCCGGCGCTACCCGGCGCGCTGCTGTGGATTGGTATGCTGGTAATGCCGGAGTCTCCGCGCTTCTTCGTGCGTAAGGGGCAAATAGACAAAGCGGTTGCGGTGCTGAAAACGATTCGTCGGCCCGAAGAGGTGGAGCAGGAGATCCGCGATATCCAGCAGGTGAGCCAGATTGGCATCAACCATGGCCGATTTGTTGACGAGCTGAAGAGAAAATGGGTACTGCAGCTGATTTTGATCGGCCTGATGATTGTGCTGGCAACGCGCGTAACCGGCGTGAATACCATTATGTACTACGCGCCGACGGTGCTGAAAGCCACCGGACTTGGCGATGCGGCGGCGGTGACCGGCGCCGTGGCTAATGGCGTCGTCTCTATTCTGGCCACGCTACTGGGGATGCTGTTAATTGGCAGGCATTCCCGACGGAAAATGTTCTTTACCGGACAGATCGGCGTCACCCTTAGCCTGGTGTTGATTGGCCTCTCGTTCAAGCTCTTCTTCCATATGGAAACCGTCGATGGCGTCAGCGGCTTGCACGCCAACTTTACCGGTGCCAGCTACATCATTCTCGCCCTGATGCTGGTGTTCCTGACCTTTATGCAGGGTTGGATCGCACCGGTGTTCTGGCTGATGCTCGCGGAAATCTACCCGCTGCGGATGCGCGGTCTGGGAATGGGTTTTGCGGTATTCGGTTTATGGATATTTGACTTCATCATTCAGTCTATTTTCCCGATTTTACTCAACAGCTACGGCGGTGGAATGACCTTCGGCTTCTTCGCGGCTACCAACGTCATAATGCTGATTCTGCTGGTGAAGTTCCTGCCGGAAACCCGCGGGTTAACCCTCGAACAAATTGAACAAAAATTCAGATTCTGATTTAGCAACGTGGAGGAATATATGACAGTTAATATCGGTTTAATTGGTTTGGGTATGATTGGGCGCGACCATCTCCAGCGTTTCCAGACGGTTATCCAGAACGCCAGGGTCAGCGCCGTCTGCGATATCAATCGTAATGTGACCGACGCTATTGCCCGCGAATATGGCGCTCAGCCCTATTACGATGCAGTCGAGATGATTCAATCAGACGACGTGGATGCGATCTTTATTTGCTCTATTGGCCCGGTACATAAAGAACAAATTCTGGCGGCCATTAAAGCAGGTAAACCGGTGTTTTGCGAAAAGCCGCTAACCCCGACCGCCAATGAAGCCAAAGCGATTATTGATGCTGAAGTAGCCTACGGCAAACGTATGCTGCAGCTGGGCTTTATGCGCCGTTTCGACCCGGGGTACAACCAGCTAAAAGCCACTCTGGATAGCGGTGAACTGGGGGAAATATTGCTCATCCACTGCGCCCATCGCAACGCCTCCGTGCCGGAGAGCTACACCCTGGAGATGGCGATTAACGATTCGGCGACCCATGAAATCGATATTATCCGCTATCTGCTTAACGAAAATATCGTTTCGGTGCGCGTCGATAAACCGCAGAAGAAAACGCGCAGAGCCTGCGCGCATCTGCAGGATCCGTTGATTGTGATTTTTGAAACTGAATCCGGCGTACGTATTGATGATGAGCTGTTTGTTAACTGCGATTACGGCTATGACATTCGCTGTGAAGTGATTGGCGAAAATGCCATCAGCGCGTTGACCGAACAGGCACTTACCACCGTCCGTTCGGCGCAGGGTTATAGCCGCGCTATCCCCAAAACCTGTATGGAACGTTTCGCCACCGCCTACGATCGCGAGGTGCAGAATTTCGTTGACCGGGTAAACCTGGGGGCGGAGATGAGCGGGCCATCATCGTGGGACGGATTTGTCGTGGCGATGGTATGCGATGCCGGCCTGGCGTCGCTGAAGGATGGCGAAAAGCACGCCGTCTCTCTGCCGGAGTGTCCGGCGCTCTACCGCTGACCCATTAACGAAGGGAGAGGCGCATGTTAACTCTGAAACCAGAAGATATTTTTATTGGCTGTCGGGCGAATTCAAAGAAAAAGGCGCTGCGTATTGCCGCGGATTCCCTGCAGGCCAGCGGCTACGTCAGCGAGGGTTTTTTTGAATCAATGGTGGAGCGCGAAAAGGCGCTCTCTACCTGGCTCGGGGCGGGGGTCGCCATGCCCCACTGCAGCAAGGAGGGTATTGATCTGGTGCGGCAAACCGGTTTCCAGCTGCTTCAGTTTCCGGATGGCGTGGGCTGGGGGGAGGGTAAAGTGGCCTTCCTTGTGGTCGCCGTGGCGGCAAAAAACAATGAACACATTGATGTTATAGCGGATCTGGCAGACCTGCTTGATGACGAAGTGAAAACCACGCTGCTGGCCAGCGCCGACAGCAAAGACGCGTTTATGCAGATCCTCGAAGGACACTCATTTAAGAAGGATAGAATATGAAACTGGCACTCTGTACCGATGTTCTCGCCGGCCTGGCGTTCCCGGAAATGCTCGATCGCGTCAAGCAGTACGGCATTGAGGGCGTGGAGATGACCGCAGGCGGCTGGTCGCCTTGTCCGCATGTTAAAACTGAAGAACTGCTGGCTTCTCCGGCAGCGCTGGCGGCGTTTCGCGGCGAGCTGGAAAAGCGCGGAATGGAGATCGTCGCGCTGAACTGTTCGGGTAACCCGCTGGCCCCCGGCGCCCTTGGCGAGAAGCACACCGCCAGCAGCTACCGTACCGTCGAGCTGGCGGCGAAGCTGGGAGTGAAAAAGATAGTCATGATGAGCGGCCTGCCGGGCGGCGGGCCGGACGATAAAATCCCTAACTGGATCACCTCGACGGTTTCCTGGCCGGACTATATGCCAGGCGTGATCGATTACCAGTGGAACGAGGTTGCTATTCCCTGGTGGCAGGCTTTTACCCGCCATGCGGCTGAATACGGCATCGAACAGATTGCCCTCGAGGAATTCCCCAGCCAGCTGGTTTACAACCCGAGCACGCTGCTGCGCCTGCGTGAGGCGGTTGGCGACATCATCGGCATGAATCTCGATCCGTCGCATCTGATCGCCATGGGGGCAGACCCGATTGCCGCAGCCCGTAAGCTTGAAGGGGTGATTTATCACGTCCACGGCAAAGACGCGCGTATTGAACGCGGGCTGGCGGATGTCGACGGCTTACTGGAATACCAGCCGGTTACGCAGACCAAAACCCGCACCTGGAACTACGTGGCGGTTGGCTGTGGACAGGATTTGAAGTGGTGGAAAGAGTTCTTCTCGGTGCTGCGCATGACCGGATATAACGGTTATGTGTCGCTGGAGATGGAGGACCTGACGATGAGCGTTGAAGCAGGGCTACGGACGTCTATTGATGCCCTCAACGCCACATTAAGTCAGTGATAACGGGCCGCGTTTTCCCTCCGGGGGGCGGGAGAACGCGGCGCGTTTTTTGTTGAGCGGATTTTATCTTGCTGTATTTTACGTTCTATTGGATGTTTTTTATCAGGAACGTTAAAACCGAGTATGAGCGCCCCTAAACGACAAAAAGCGACCGCCAGCGACGTTGCGTTACTGGCTGGCGTCTCCAAATGGACGGTTTCCCGGGCATTTACCCCCGGGGCTTCTATCCAGCCCAAAACCCGGGAAGAGGTGATGAAAGCCGCTAATATTCTGGGATATCGACCAAATTTACTGGCGCGTAGCCTGACGCAAAAGAAAACGCATATTATCGGCGTGGCGGTAGACGAGCTGCGCAATCCCAATATGGTGCTACTGCTTAACGAAGTGACCCGCCAGCTGCAGAATCGCGGCTACATGGCGCTGGTGATTAACGTTACCGACGAAGAAAACACCCGCACGGCGATGGCGCTGGCTTACCAGCTCCAGGTTGATGGTATCTTGTTTATGGCCACGGTCCTGACGCCGGAACTCATCGCGATTGCCACTGAAATTCATCGCGTTCCGCTGGTGCAGATTGGCCGTAATACCGATCATCCGGAAATCCAGGTGGTCAATATTGACGGCTGGATTGCCGGAAAACAGCTTGCCGAACTGCTGCTGGCGCAGGGGCATCGCACTTTTGGCTATATGAAAGGGCCGGATACCGCCTCGCACCATTTAATGAGGATGGAAGGGTACGAAGCGGCGCTGGAGCAGGCAGGTTGCCGGCTTGATACTCTGCTGGTTGCCGGACAGTATTTACGTACCCGGGGATATGCGGCGATGAGCGAGTATCTGGACGCGACGTCCGCAGGCGAAAGAGTGGATGCCCTGTTCTGTGAAAACGATATTCTGGCGATAGGCGCGCTTCAGGCGCTGCGCGAGCGCGATTTAACGATGGGTATTGTCGGTTTCGATAATATCGATGAAGCGGCGGCGCCAGAATGGCAGCTTACTACTTACGATCAGCGGCGCGAGCGGCTGGTGGAAGAGGCGTTGAATCGGCTCATCGATGCAGCTGAAGGGCCGACGGCGACCTGGCGCACCGGGGAACCCATCGTGCGCCAGTCCCATCGCCGCCAGGGCTAAAGTTCGCCGGTGATGTACTGCGCCACGCCGCAGCCAAAACTCCAGTCCCCTTTGTGGTTGCTGATTACCGAGATCATCAGGTCATCGCCGCTCAGCCCGCAGTGCTCCCGGAGCTCAGCCTGCAGGGTGGCATAAAAAAGCTGCTTCTGCGCTTCGCTGCGCGGGCTGGTATATACCCTCACCACCACCACGTCCCGGCTTCGCGTCAGCCCCAGCCCGGTATCTTCAATAATCATATGATGAGCTTTGTTTTCGTGAACAATCTGGTAGCGATCGCGCTCTGGCACCTTGAACGCCTGCACCACGGCGCGATGTGCCGCATCCAGCAGGGTTTTGATCTCGTTTTCGCTGCGTCCTTCAATGATATCAAACGTCAGTAATGGCATAGCAGATGGTCCTTATTGTCGGGTTACCTTAGTGAGAGAGATGCTAACCCGTGCTGAAGCCGGCAAAAACCGCTATATTTGAACTCATTGTTTTTACCTGTGAACAATTACTATGCGCGAGATCCGCCCGGAAATTTACTGGACCCACCTGTACTGGCTTACGGTGCTGGAGGAGCAAAAAAGCTATACCCGCGCCGCGGAAAAGCTGGCGGTCAGCAAATCCGCCATCAGCCAGAAAATTAGCGAGCTGGAGCGGGTTACCGGTAAAACTCTGGTGCACCGAACCACCCGCAGCGTGACCTTAAGCGAAGATGGTCTGCGGCTGGTGGCGGAGCTGAACGAGCCGTTTGGGCAGATTCGCGAGATCTTTACCGGCACCTGCGACGAGGAAGGCGGCCCCCTGCGCGGTACGCTGCGCCTGACCGCGCCGGTGGCGTTCTCTCGACAGCAGCTGGTTCCGGCCATCACCCCTTTTCTGCACCAGCATCCGCAGCTTCATCTCCAGCTGGAGGTGACCGACCGACTGGTGTCGCTCGCCAGCGAGGGGTTCGACCTTGCTATTCGCCACTGTCGCCGCGAGCTGCTGCCGGAGACCCACGTGGCCTGGCCGCTGTGCCGTACGGCTACCCTGGTGGTCGCCTCGGCGGACTATATTCGCCGCTTTGGCCGCCCCGATTCGCCTGACGCGTTGCGTCAGCATCAATGCCTGACCTACCCGCGCGGGCCGCAAAGCCCGCACTGGACCTTTGAGCGCGACGACGAGCGGGTGAGCGTGAAGGTGCAGGGGCCGTTTGCCACCAATAACAGCGAATCCCTGCGCGACGCGGTGCTGGCGGGGCTGGGCGTTGCCTTACTGCCGGATTTTAGCGCCAGGGAGGCGATTGGCCGCGGGCTGGTTCAGGAGCTGCTGCCGGGATGGCGGCCGGTGGATGCGTTTGCGGAAAGTCTGTACGTCATTCGCCCCTACACGCCGCGCGTATCGCGGGCGGTAGAGACGTTTAGCCGCTATCTGAAGGCGACCTTCAGCTGATATTTTCCAGCTGCTGCGTCAGCGCCTCGCGAAAGCGGGGCATCAAATCGGCGCCTTCTGAAACCAGCTCCGCCAGGGTCACGGTTTTATCGGCGCGGTATTCCCGCCCGCTGCCAAGCCGGGCTTCGAAATCATTGGCCGCCCGGTGAGCCGCCGCCAGGTCGGCATCCAGCAATACCACCGCGTGCGCGAGAACCACATGGCCCTGGCCTTCCGCCATTGGTCGCCAGTACTGGGCCGTGCCGGCTATTTTTCGCACATGCTCGCCCTCGCCGCAGGCCAGATTATAGCGACCATCGCAAAATGAACCGCTGACCGCCCGGCAGTGGCTGGCCACGCCAAAGGTCGCCAGCGTGCGCTGCAACAGGCCGCAGAGGAAAAGATAAATCGGCTCTGCGGCTTCGCCCAGCGAGTGATAGACCGGCCAGGCCAGGCTGAGATTAACAATTCCCGGCCCCTGCGGCACCAGCCCGCCGCCGGAGCGGCGCTGCCAGACCGGCCATCCCTGGCCGGCGAACTGCTCGCTCACCGCCGGGAGTTCGGCAAATTTCCGGTAGCTTCCGGGCACCACAAACCCCTGCGGGGCCTGCCAGAGCTGAGCCACCGCCTCACCGTCGCCCGCCCGGGCAAACAGCGGCTGCTCGGCAAGGGTGGGATCGGCAAAGTAACCAACCGGTAGCTGCTGGTGGCTAAAGCGCAGCGGCCAGCAGGGTTCCTGAATCATGATTTCTCCTTATCGACGCTATTCGCCATGGCGGCTGGGTTTCATCAGCATCGCCGTAAGGGCGGAGAGCAGGCAGCCTGCGGTCAAGTAGATAGCGACGCTATGCCAGGCGCCGCCGGATAAGGTGACCAGGGCGGCGGCGATAAACGGCGTGAAACCGCCGCCGACAACGCTGGCAACCTGATACCCCACGCCGGCCCCGCTGTAGCGATAGCTGGCGCCAAACATTTCGGTAAACATCGGCTGCTGAACGCAAACCACCATATCGTGCGCAATATTTGCCAGCATAAGCGCGAAAAACAGGATCCAGAAGTATGACTGGCTTTCGAGCGCCATAAAGAACGGGAAGCCGCTGAGGGTGCCGATCAGCGCCCCGGTGATATAGACGCGGCGACGGCCAAAGCGGTCCGCCATCCAGGCGAAGCAGGGGATCGTCAGGCAGCTGATGGCGCCGACAAGCAGGCCAATGTTAAGAAACAGCTCGCGCGGCAGGCCGAGATTCTGCGTGGAATAGTTAAGCGCGAAGGCGGTGACGATATACATCGTCAGCAGCTCGCACAGGCGCAGGCCGATAATCATTAAGAACGCGCCCGGATGGCGGAACAGCGCTTCCACGACCGGCAGCCGCTTTTTCTTCGGCTGCAGCTGCTGTTCGCGCTGCTGCTGTTCAAATTCGGCAGATTCCGCCATGCCGTTGCGGATCCAGAGCGCCGCCAGCACCAGCACGACGCTAAACAGGAACGGCAGACGCCAGCCCCAGCTGAGGAACTGTTCATCGGTGGTGCAGGAGCTTATCAGCGACACCAGCCCTGTAGAGAGCAGCAATCCGACGCCGTAGCCCACCTGCACGCCGCTGCTGTAGAACGCCTTCTTATTTTTCGGCGCACTCTCTACCGCCAGCAGCGCCGCGCCGCCCCATTCGCCGCCCACCGCAAAGCCCTGGACGGCGCGCAGCAGGACCAGCAGAACCGGCGCCCACCAGCCAATCTGGTTGAAGGAGGGCAGCAGACCGATACAGGCGGTGGCGATCCCCATCATCCATACCGTCAGCATCAGCATGCGTTTGCGCCCGAGGCGATCGCCGAAATGGCCGAAGATAATGCCGCCCAGCGGGCGGAAGAGGAAGCCGACGCCGAAGGTGGCAAAGGCGGCGAGGGTACCCATCGCCGGGCTGATTTGCGGGAAAAATTCCCGGTTAAATACCAGCGCGGCGGTGATGCCATAGAGAAGAAAGTCGTACCAGTCGACCACGGCCCCGGCGAAGCTGCCCCAGGCCGCTCTGCGGGCGCGGTTGAGTGAACATGCCTCCTTGCCGGGGCGCTGAGAAATTAACGTTGAGTCCATACCTGTCCTGTCTGTTGCTGAGTTTTTAATTATTGGAATGAGACGCTTTCCGAATTCGCGCCTGTCCTGAGACTACCGCGCAGAAGGGCATGTGAAAAGATTTTTACCTGCTCTGGGCGTTTAAAGGCATAAAGCGTTTGCTTCGCCAGGGGATGAACGCCCTTGTAGCCCGTTCAGAATGCGAGCTTAGGACTTCGCTTATTGTTTTTAATTTTAATTTTTGAACCCAACGGGGACACCTTTTAAGAAATGACTTAAATGGTTTACAATTAACAAGTCTCCAATTTCGGAAGGGTGAGTTAAATGCGTTTAATTTTTGCAGCTTTATTTTGTGTCATGGTTTCGCCTTCCGCTTTTGCAGAAAAACTGCCAGCGCCTGTCGGCAAACCCGTTTTAACTATTTCCGGCCTGATTACTAATACGAATGAGGGCGATACCGCCGTTTTTGATGTCGCCGCATTAGAAAAGCTGGGGATGGAAACGCTGGTGACGACCACGCCATGGTATTCGGGAAAGGTCCGCTTTGACGGCATTTCCCTCAGTAAACTCATGGATTTAGTCGGCGCCAAAGGCAAGTCGGCCCGGGTGCTGGCGCTCAACGATTACACCACCATTGTCCCCCTGGACGACTTTCATAAATTTCCGGTAATTTTGGCTTTAAAAATGAACGGCGAATATATGCGCATTCGTGATAAAGGGCCCTTATTTATTGTTTATCCTTACGACAGTAGCCCGGAATTGCAGAATCAGATTTATTATTCCCGTTCGGCATGGCAGGTTTCGAAGATTATAATTGAGTAAGGGTTTGATCTTGAATCGAATACTCACTGCCATTATTTTGTCGCTCTTCATTGTGACCGGTTACATAACTTATCTGGTGCATGAGCGGCAAAGTGAGCTGCAAAAATTAACCCGTTATACTGATTCGTGGTCCGTTTCCCAGATAGTCTCCGAGTACATGCGCCTCGAGGCGCGACTCAGCGCGATGGGGCTGGGGGTGAAGGGAAGCGACCACGATGAGGTGCGCCTGCGTCTGGAAATTATGATGAGCCAGATTGCGCTGCTGCAGCAGGGTGATTTGGGAAAGTTTATCGGCAAAGATCCTCACCGTAAGGCGATAGTTAACAGCCTGATTGATCTTCTGGGCCGGCTGGATAAGCAGCTGGACACCATGACGACAGCGCAGCTGAAGCTGATGCTGCAGGAGATGAGTACCCTGGACGGGCCGTTGACCTCGCTCGCGTCCACCTCGCTCGCCCAGGATTTTAATCTGGTTAATCTGACCCACGATAAAATACAAAATCTCTATTACATCTATTCGGCGATTTCCATTCTGCTGATTGTTCTCTGTATCACGCTCGGGCTGTTGATGCTGAAGCAGAATAACACCCTGCGTCGCGCCCACGTGCGGATGAAATTACTGGCGACCGACCTGCAGGCCTCAAAAGAAAAGCTTCAGGTGCAGAACCGCCGTCTGCAGTACGATGCCTATCATGATTCGCTGACCGGGATGCCCAACCGTCTCTCTTTCTGGCAACGTCTGCAGGAGGTCGTCAATCAGGTGCGGCCCTATAACGGCTCGGCGGTCGTGATGCTGTTTGACCTGGATAATTTCAAGGACGTCAACGATACCCAGGGTCACGATGCCGGGGATAAGCTGCTGCAGGATTTGGCCAGCCGTCTCTCCTTTTTTCGCAAAACGTCAGAAACGCTCTACCGGCTGGGAGGGGACGAGTTTGCCCTGGTTTCCCATGATTTAACCGAAGAGATGGCGCTGGAGCGGGCGAAGGTGATCCGGGAAAAGATCAGCCAGCCGTATCAGATTTACGACTCGCTGATCCAGATTGGCGCCTGTATCGGGATTGTCATCTCTGACGGGGAAAGCCGTACCGACTATTTATACAAATGTGCCGACCTGGCGCTGTATGAAGCGAAAAAAGAGGGTTCCGGCAACGTTCAGGTATTCCGTCCCGGACTGCTTCAGCGCCAGCAGGAGAATAAATCCTTTGAAGATGACCTGATGCAGGCGCTGAACAAAGGTGAGTTCAGGGTTTACTACCAGCCGATAGCCGACACCATGAACGGTGAAATCTACGGCTACGAAGCGCTGGTGCGCTGGTTTCATCCGCTGCGCGGCAGCGTCCCGCCGACCGAATTTATTCCGGTAGCGGAAAAGATTGGCCTGATTAATCAATTGGGCGAATGGGTGCTGAGAACCGCCTGCGAAGCGGCCGCCAGCTGGTCGTCGCCGCTCAAAGTGTCGGTTAACGTGTCGCCGGTTCAGTTAATGAACAATTCACTGACCGATACCGTGGTAACCATCTTAAGAACAACCGGGCTGGATCCGTATCGGCTGGATTTGGAAATTACCGAGTCTGACGTCTTTAACGAAAATACCCGTTCTCTCGAGATCCTGAGCCAGCTGCGCGAGCTCGGGGTGCAGATCTCCATTGATGATTTTGGCACCGGCTATTCTTCGCTATCGCGGCTAAGCTACTTCCCGTTCGATAAGATAAAAATCGATCGCTCTTTTGTGATTAACATTCCCGATCAGAAAGATGACCTCGATATCGTGCGGCTGATTATCAGCATGGGTAAAAGCCTGCATATGCGCATCGTGGCCGAGGGTGTCGAAACAGAAGAGCAGCTGCAGTCCTTACGCAAATTAGGCTGTGACCTGGTCCAGGGGTATTTAATCGGTAAACCAGGACCGCTCAGTTCACCTGAAAATAAGTAATTTGCCTTTTAATATGGGCGGTTTTAGTTTATCTAAAATCGCCCATATTTATTTTTGAATAGATCTAATCCCTAATGAGTACAATAAGGGGTAGGAAAGCGCATCGGTAAAAAATAATACCCGTAATGATTAAAAGGGGTATATCATATGCAACATATTTTCCCATTTTCGACCGTATATGTGGTGCGTTAAGAGAGGCAAAATCATGCAGCGAATCATTATTCCTACCCACTATGTGCATACCCGGAGCACGCCGCTGTGGACGAAGCGGACGGCGCCGGCCTCAATCTGGAAGCGGCATCTGGATGCCGGTACCCGGCAGGGCGTCTATCCGCGCCTGTCGGTGATGCGAGGGGCGATACGCTATTTCGGATATGCCGATGAAACCAGCGCGGAACCGGTGGAAACCCTGACCATTGCCGAAGGTGAATTTGGCGTTTTTCCGCCCGAAAAGTGGCACCGCATCGAGGCGTTAACCGAGGATACCGTTTTTAACGTCGATTTTTACGTTGACCCTGACATTCTGATTGAGGGATAGGTAATATGATGAACAGTGAAAATAAAGGCTATTCGTTAGCGGCGATCAACGGGAATAATAAAGATAAAAAAGAAAAAGTGTATCTTAAACCGATGGCCCTTTATGTCCCTGATATCGCCACCCAGGCCGTGGCTGAGCTTATTTCCACGCTGTCGGTGGAAAACGCCGGAGGAAAGGGATTTATATTGACGGTGACCAACAATAATAACGGCGTCTCGGTCGATAGCGAGTTTGCTTCTCTGGCTGAGCTGCAGGATCCGCAGACGGCGGCCGATGCGGTAAAAGATCTGATTAATATTGTCCGCGGCTACGAGTCCGACGAAGAGACTAACGTCTGCGGCTGGTAGTCGTTTGCCGACGCAGAATCGTCAGCTGTCGTCTATCGTCAGCTGACGCTGGACGGCTCTCGGTGGCCTGCGTCAGCCGTATCCCGCGGTATTTAGCGGCGCGTAATATGTTTAACATTGTATTTGTTGGTATTCTGGTAAATATCGGATAAATCAACAATGGTATTGTTATGGGCATAGCTGATCGACTGCACCCGTAGCAGCAGGCTGTTTTGTGGAACCTGTAAGAGCTCTGCTTGCTCCCGGGTGGCCAGAACCGGGGTATAGCTGCGGTGGCTCTCCAGGATGGTGATATTGCACTCTTTCTTGAAATAGTTAAATTTCGATCTTTCCAGATTTCCAACGCTTAGCCAGGGAAAAATCGCCACCGGTATATAGCTGTTCTCAATCAGAATAGGTACGTCGTCAATCATCCGAATGCGTCTGACGTAATAGACCTTCTCTCCCGGCTCAATTTTCAACTGTTGTGCGATAGCCAAAGGCGCATCAAGCATCGTGAACTCAATGACCTTATTGCGATAGTTGGTGACGCCGCCGATGTGCATCTGGTAGTTGAAGCCGTCAAGTTCCCCGCCGCGATAATTGCTCTTACGCGCCACGTATGAACCGCTGCCGTGGCGTTTGACGATCAGCTTCTCACTTTCCAGCAGCGTGAGCGCCTTGCGCAGGGTCATGACGGAGACCTGTAGCTCCCCGGCCAGCGCTTTTTCACTCGGTAGCGCATCTCCCACCTCGAATTCATCGCTATTGATGCGATTTTTTAGCCTGTCTGCGATTGTTTTATATATCACTTATAGATTTCTCGTGGTGTGTTCTGTCAGCGGATTATAATTTTATCTTTTTAATAATTAACGTATTTTTATCATTGCGGGGCGTTGTTTTGTCTCTGTCATCTATTTATCTGCTTTTACTTATATATCTGTTGCCGCAAGAGAGATATGACTTTCATCACAGATGACGATTTCACCGCTCTGAATTATGTCTGCCGGCGCATAGGCTGAAACGCATGTATCGGGCGCTGACGGCCGATGTGCGGGACAGGGGGTGAGGATGATCGGGGTAAAAAAATTACAGGATTTTTCGAAGGCCATGATTGGGCCGGTTTTGTATCTGCCGGTTATTGGTCTGCTGATTGCGTTGTTTAGTATGACAACCAATAAAATCTGGGTCGCAGAAGAGAGCTCGCTTTATCTGCTGGGGAAATACGTTTCCAGCATGCTCTGGGCCATCATGAACAATCTTGGCTTCTTCTTTTGCCTCGGGCTGGCCAGCGGGCTGGCAAAAACCCGAAAAGCGGAAGCGGCTTTTGTTGCCGCAATGACCTGGTTTATGTACCTGGCGGCGAATAATAGTTGGCTAACCCTGACGCAGCGCCTGGCCGCCGGCAGCAGCAACGCGCAGCTCTACGGCAGCGGACAAACCTTTATTTTTGGCTTCCAGGTCATTGATATGGGCGTGTTTCTTGGCATTATCCTTGGCTGCGCGGTCGCCTGCATTCACAACCGGTTTGTCGACATTGAGTTTCGCGGCGCCTTCTCTATCTACGGCAACAGCAAGCTGGTGCTGATGATGATGATCCCGCTGGTCGGCGTGTTTGCCATCGCCACGGTGTACGTCTGGCCGATTGTTGAACACGGCATATCGGCGCTGACCGGGGTGATGAAAACCTTCGGCGCCGCCGGCGTTTTTCTGTACGGTTTTCTCAATCGTTTTCTTATCCCGACCGGGCTACACCACCTGATTTGGTCGCCCTTTGTCTTTACCTCCATTGGCGGACAGCTGTTGATTGATGGTCAGACGGTGGTGGGGGCAAAACCGATTTTCCTCGCTGAAATTGCTCATAGCGCTGGGCCGTTAAGCGACTCGGCGCGATTTCTCACCTACGGCATGGTGAAAATTTTCGGTACCGCCGGAATGGCCCTGGCCTTTTATACAACCGCCAGGCCGGAAAATAAGCAAAAGTTGAAAATCACGCTGATTCCTTTGATTGTGACTTCATTCCTGGTGGGGATCACCGAACCTTTTGAGTTCTTATTTATCTTTACCGCACCGTTGCTATGGCTGGTTTATTCATTACTGGACGGTTTTTTCCAGATGCTGGCGTGGCTGCTGGATGTGCGGGTCTGCGCCACCAACGGCATTATCGATTTTATTGTTTACAACATTCCGGCGGGAGCGCACCTCACGCGCTGGCCTGTGTTTGTCGCGCTGGGGTTAATGGAAACCGCGACGATGTTTTATATCGGTAAGTTTCTGATTCTGCGTTTCAAAATGCGTACGCCGGGCCAGGAGCAGCAGGGGGAGGGGGCTAACCAACCGGCAAGCGTAAGCGCGCCTGACAAGGCTTCCGGCGAGCAGGTCATTCTTGGCCTTGGCGGCAAAGAAAATGTCTGTTCGGTCGAGAACTGTTTTACGCGGCTTCGGGTTGACGTGCGGGACCCCGCATTAATTCAGGAACACATTCTGAAGACCAGCGGCGGTACCAGCGTCATTATCAAAGGCAATCACGTTCAGGTTATTTATGGTTTAGGGGTTAATAAAATCCGTAATGCCGTGAATCGCTATTTAGATGTACATGAATAATGAGGTGGAAGATGAAAAATAAATTCGTTGTGACCATAGCCGGCGGCGGCAGTACGTATACCCCAGGGATTGTTATGATGCTGCTGGAAAATATGGACAGGTTTCCGTTAAGCGAAATTCGTCTCTATGATAATCATCACGATCGCCAGCGAGTGATTGGCGAAGCCTGTGCGATTCTGGTGGCTGAACATTATCCGCACGTTGCTTTTAGCTTCACCACCGACCCGCAGGAAGCCTTTACGGGCGTCGATTTCGTAATGGCGCATATTCGCGTCGGCCTCTATGAGATGCGCGAGAAAGACGAGAAAATTCCGCTTAAACATGGCGTGATTGGCCAGGAAACCTGCGGCCCGGGCGGTATCGCTTATGGTATGCGCTCTATCGCCGGCGTCCTTGAGCTGGTTGACTACATGGAAACGTATTCGCCGGGCGCGTGGATGCTCAACTATTCCAATCCGGCGGCGATCGTTGCCGAGGCCACGCGTCGGCTACGCCCGACGGCCAAAATTATTAATATCTGCGATATGCCGGTGGCTATTGAAGGGTTATTCGCCGATATTCTCGGGCTGAAATCGCGTAAAGAGATGAACGTCCGTTATTTTGGCCTCAACCATTTCGGCTGGTGGACCAGCATTACCGATAAGGCCGGCAACGATTTAATGCCGGCGTTAAAAAACCACGTTGCCGAGCTGGGCTATTGCAGTCCGAAAGAGGATTTTCAGCATAAAGCGCCGAGCTGGATTGAGACCTTCAAAAAGGTGAAGGACGTTTTTGCGCTGGATACCGATACGTTACCCAATACCTATCTGAAGTACTATTTTTATGCCGACTATGAGGTTGCCCATTCAGACCCTGACTTTACTCGCGCCAATGAAGTGATGGCGGGGAGAGAGAAGGAGGTGTTTGATATGGCCAGAGAGATCGTCGCCCGGCAAAGTGCCAAAGAGGCGCATTTCCATGCCGGGGCGCATGCGACCTTTATTGTCGACCTCGCCTGCGCCATCGCCTTTAACACCCAGGAGAGAATGCTGCTGATTGTGGAAAACAACGGCGCTATCGCGAATTTTGACGATACCGCGATGGTTGAAGTGCCTTGCCTGGTGGGCGTTAATGGCCCCGAGCCGCTGGCGATGGGTAAGATCCCGCTGTTTCAAAAGGGGATGATGGAGCAGCAGGTGGCGGTTGAAAAACTGGTGGTCGATGCCTGGGTTGAAGGAAGCTATCAGAAGCTCTGGCAGGCGATGACCCTGTCCAAAACGGTACCCAGCGCTTCGGTCGCAAAAGCTATCCTTGATGAACTGATCGTCGCCAACCGTGGCTACTGGCCGGAGCTGCGCTGAAGTGTCGCCAATGCCCGATGTTGTCCATCGGGCGTTACCGGTATCGCGATGCCGGCGCGATGCTCCGCCTCGCCCGAAAGCGGCAGAAGAAGCTCCGCCACGTTCTCCCTGCCTACCGGCGCCGAGAGGTAGCTGCCCTGAAAGCGGTCGACTCCCAACGCCTGCAGTTTGTTGAATTTCTCAAGGCTATCTACGCCTTCGGCAATACAGCGGCTGCCGGTCAGCTGGCAGTAGAAGATAAGGCTTCTGATCAGCGCCAGCGCGTGCGGATCGCGCTGCATATCGTTGACGATGCTCATATCCAGCTTGTAAGCGCTGAATCTCATCGTGCGCACCGGAAACATCACGCTGCTTTGCGAGAAGCAATCATCAAGCATGATAGGGAAGCCGCGCTTTTGCAGGCGGGCGATATTTTCGGCGATTTTGCCGTGACCGTTGAGGTCGGTATTTTCAGCAAACTCCAGCACCAGCCTCTGCGACCTGTGCGGCTGACGCAGCTGCTGGCGCGCGGTTTCCATCATGCGAAGCAGGTTCTCGTTGCCGGCGACGGCGGCGGGAATATTCACGGCGAAATAACACTCGCCGGAATGCTGATTAATATTCTGCACCGCTTCCTGAAGGACAAACGCGGTGAGCACCAGCCAGGCATATTCCGAGCGTATTTGCGGTAAAAAATCGCCGGCAGCCAGCACGCTGCCGTTTCGGTTCCAGCGGGAGAGGATCTCCATTCCCTTTACCTGATGGTGTTCATCGGTAATGGGCTGAAATACCGGAAAAATCTGGCGGCTGTGGATCGCATGCACAAGTTCACGCTCGAAAGCGGAAAGGGCGGCGATGCTCTCGCTTTTCTGGTCTCTTATCTGGCTGCCGGGAAAGCGGGCGGCCATTTCAGGGTGGTGTTCCACCATTTTTTTTAATCCTGCGGTTCTTTGATTGTAGAGCGTCTTGTGGCTGATGCCGCGGCGTTGAGCCTGAGCGCTGGCGCGGTAGCCGCAGAGTAAACCGAGGATAGCGTCCAGCTCTGGCCGGGTGATCCCGGCGGGGCGCTTGCCGAGCGCTCGCGTTTCATCCTCTGCCAGCTGCTCAAGAGAGGGGTATTCTTCGAGCACGGCGTCGCGCAGCAGCGCCGCCAGGCAGGGGACCGGCAAATCGGAAGCGGCGGCCCGTACGGCGGTAAGCAAACGCCGGTCTGCGACCTGATGCACCAGGGTGGGCCACAGCCAGCTTGCCGGGCTGCGGCTCAGGAACAGCATGGGCAGCGGCGTGGTGGACCGCGCCAGCAGCGCGGCGGCCCGCTTCAGGGTTGCCAGTAGCCCGGCGGGGCCTTCCGGGAGAAAAACCACCACGCGGCGAACGCCGGCAGGCAGGGGCGGCGTCTCCGTGGGCAGCACAACGGGCCGGGCTCCTCCCTTCGCTATTATCCCCCTCAGCCCCTCGGCAGCCAGCGAACAGGGCGACAGGATAGCGACGAGCGGCTGCCCGCCGCCGGGGGGCGGGAGATTATTCGTAAACAAAAGTCACTCCGATAATCGACTGCACGTTACCCGCGGTCACCTGCCCGCTGGTGCGCGCGTAGTTGGCGGTTAATCCGAGGCTGACCGCCGAGGTGCCTACGTTGCCTAACGACACCGTACTGTTGGCGGGTACGACGCTACCGTTACGCGTCAGC
The DNA here is from genome assembly GCF_007910085.1 of Klebsiella sp. ME-303. Taxonomy (NCBI): domain Bacteria; kingdom Pseudomonadati; phylum Pseudomonadota; class Gammaproteobacteria; order Enterobacterales; family Enterobacteriaceae; genus Klebsiella; species Klebsiella sp. ME-303. The sequence goes on from NZ_VOJB01000054.1 coordinate 83,587, forward strand.
TGAACGCCCACCCCCTGGGCAGGGGACGCTGAGGCGGTATTGGTAAATATCGAGTTGCCCGCGTTCTCCGTGGTGCCGGAGAGGTAATAGCCGAGATTCTGGTTTTGCGCGCAGTAAACCGTCAGCGGAATGGCGGCGGATGCGGGATATTCCGGCAGCGTCACCGTCACATCGCGAGCAGAAACGTCGCAGCCGCCGGTTGGCACCACGACGTTATTGTTGGCGTAAATGTTCCACACGAACTGGAAGTCGTCGTTATCCTTATTGTTGGTCTGACGCAGGATCAGGACCGCGATCAACGACCCGGCGGAAATGGCGACGCCGCCTGCGCTACTGACGGGCGTCAGATAGAGGACGGTAGGCCAGGGGCTATCAACAATGGAGCTATAGGTCATACGCGCCGTTTCGCTGGTGGTTGGAAACGGGTAGCTGATGCCGTTATACCTGACGGTGCCGGAAAAGCTCGACAGCACCCCGCCGTAGGCCGAGCCGCGCTGCAGCGTTACGTAGTCGATCATGGAATCCGGAAAGTCGTTATGACAGAAAATCTGCGTCGAGAGATCCACCACCAGGTTCTGCCCGACGCTGACCGCCGGCGCGAGGTTCACGTAAACGTTCGCCGATCCGCCGCCGATGGGGATTGTCACCCCGGCGGCGGTTTTACAGGCGAACGACCAGGCGTTAAGCGACCAGCCCGCCAGCAGCAGCGTTAACAGCAGGGTGATTATCTTTTTCATTACTCTGTTCTCCTGGCTCAGGCGTAGGTATAGGTGACGTTAATCACCGCCTGAATAGTTCCTTGCGTCGCACCGCCGTTGACCGTCAGCGCTCTGACCTGTAGCGGGAAGCTGGCGGACTGGGTGGCGTCGTCGACCTGTACCTCTTTTCTCGCGCCGGTGTTCAGCGTGGTGCCGCCCTCATCCTGCAGCTCAAGCTGGATGTTGCCGGCGGTACCCTGGTTCTTGTAATAGCCGGTGGCGTCCGCCGTACCGCTGAAGCTGGCGGTGACCCGCGACGTGCCGACCGGGCAGTTGCTCAGGGTGAGCGCCACGCTGTGCAAGGGCGAAGCGGCGCCGGCGGAGACCAGGCTAAAGGTATAGAGATCGCCGAGATCGACGGTGGCGTTAACGGTGGAAACGGTACAGGGTTTGGCCACCACTTTACCGTTAACGGTAATGGTGACGTCGGCGGCCTGTAGCGTCGGGGAGGACGCCGCCAGCATCGCGGCCAGCAGCCATCCGGAATAGGTCGGGTTCATCAGCGCCTCCGGTTACTGAAATTCAAGCGTGAATGTTGCGGTTGCATTAACGTGTCCGGCGGTCACCGGTACCCGGGTGGCCATCAGCCGGGCGTAAAAGTTCAGCGTGTTGGTCTGGCCGGGGGTCAGCGTGGTCCAGGGGATCGCTGACGATGCGGCATTGAGCGGCAGCGCCGTCTGCTGCGCGTCAAGGATCTGCACGCCCATCCCCGCCGCCGCTGAGGCGCCGCCGTCGAGCTGTAGCAGGTCGGTATTGATGCTGTCGGCAACGCCAACAAAGCCGACCTTCACCGCGGTAACCGAGCTGCCGCAGGGCGACAGCACGATACGAAACGGCACCAGCGGCGTGGTCGCCCCAACCGCATGGAACTGCTTCGCGGCGTTATCCATCAGGTCGACGGTAAAATCTTTCGACTCACCCGCCACGGCGCAGGCGTTATCCCGAACGTAGCCGCTGATGGTGATGGTGCTGTCCGCCGCGCTGGCATTGTTGACCGCCAGCGATACGAGGGCGCTCAGCAGATACAGGGTTTTTCTCATCATGGTCTCCTTAGCGGCACTCGGCGGACAGCGGGATCAGCATCTGGTTCTGTTTTTCCGGCGGCAGGCTGTAGTCAGCCTCGCAGCTGGCGTTCGGACCTTCGCCCCATTTCGCCCGCACTTTGCCCGCCAGGGGCATCCCGCTCAGGTAGACCTGGCCGTTATCGGCGACGATGCTGCTGGCCTGGCTGCCGTCAGAAGTCACCAGCGCGCCGAAGGGAACCGGCTTACCGTTGTAGATGAGAGACATCAGCAGCTTGAGCCCGACGTGGACCTTAAACTCCGCGCGGACAATCGCGCCGTGGGTCGGCACCACGCTGGCCACCGCATCGTCCAGGTCGACGTTATCGGCCAGGCTGTTGGTGTCCAGCGCCACCCGGTTTTCCCGGTATTCGGTGGCGTAGGGCAGCACGGCGTAGCCGCGCCAGTCGGTCTGAACCCCGGTCTGGTTTTCCACTTTGACGTTGTCTGCGCCGGGGGCTTTGATCAGCACCACCGTGTCGTTCATCGGCTGGCTCAGGGTGACGCCGTCGGCGTGAGCCAGCACGCCGCCGCTCAGGCCGTAGTACAGCTGTTTGATGCCGTCGCTGCGGCTGTAGCCAACGTTGGCGTTGCCGTAGCCGCCGCGGTAGTTCAGCGCCGCGTAGCCGGTGCCGCCGCTGTTGCCCTCACCGCCGCCGGCGTAGCCGGTCTGCATGCTGTAGCTCAGGTTGTTGTCCTCCAGCAGCGTGCCGTACAGCCCGGCGAGGCTGGTGGTTCTGCCGTTCAGATCGTTGGACATGCTGTAGCTGGCGCTGGCGTGCCGCCAGGCCGACTTGCTGTCGGAACGCAGCCAGTGGCTGAACGGAATATTGACGTTGACCGCCAGCATCTGATCGCGCCCCTGCTGCCAGGCGTTTTTGGTCAGGCTGTAGCTGAGCGTCCAGTTGATATCGTCGATGGCGGCGTTGAGTCCTGCCTGGAGCTGCTGATCGGCCTTGCCGGTGCCCCAGTAGGTCTGGTGGCTGCCGCTCAGATAGAGCGTGGCGGTGCGCCCCAGCTGCTGGGTGACGCTAAGCTGCACTTTGCCGCGCTTGTTGTAAGCGAGGTTGTAGTAGTCGGTGAATTTTGGCTTCACTTCAATCACCCCGTCCTGGGTCTCGACGTTGTAGCCGCTCATCCGGCTGTAGGTGGTATCGGCGAAGCTGAAGTAGCCGCGCGTCGAGTAGCGGTAGCCCACCAGCTGAATATTGGTGCCGGTATCCGTCAGCGACTTGTTATAGAGGAAGCGCACCGACTGCCCCTGATGCTCGCTGTCATCGGGCAGGGTGGCGTTAGCCTGGGTGATATCCAGCGACAGCGCGCCCAGGTCACCCATGTTTTTCCCCACGCCGAGGTTAAAGGCGCGGTAGCGGTCCGCCAGCTGGGTGCCGCCATACAGCGTCCAGCCCGCCGGAAGGCCGTGCAGCAGGGTGCCCTGGAAGAACTTCGGTTTTTCCTGCTGATTGCTGCCGCTGCGGTACTCACCGGCGGTAACGGCATAGCGGGTATGGCCCTCGCGCTGGAGCACCGGAACGGACGAGTAGGGGACGGTGAACACCTGGCTGCTGCCGTCGGCCTCTTTGATGGTCACCTGCAGGTCGCCGCCGTTGCCCGCGGCGTAGAGATCGTTGATGGTAAACGGGCCGGGCGGCACCGTGCTCTGGTAGATCTCATAGCCGTTCTGTTTGACCGATACCTGAGCCGTGCCGCGGGCAATCCCGTGAATGACCGGGGCGAAACCCTTCTGGCTGTCCGGCAGCATATTGTCGTCGGAAGCTAGCTGCGCGCCGCGGAAGTTAATGCCGTCAAAGACGTCGCCGTTGGTGTAGCTGTCGCCCAGCGTGAGGCGCGAACGCAGTAGCGTAATATCACGCTCAAGCCACGAGTTGATATGCTGCCATTTGTTTTCATTGGTCGTCGAACTGCCGCTGCTGCTGTAGCTCCAGGTGGTGTTGTCGCGCAGGCGCCAGGCGCCGAGGTTCAGCCCGCTCTGCAGGTTCAGGTACGCGTAGTTGCTGCTGCCGCCGACGTCGTTGTGCACGTTGTTGCCGGTGAAGTTGTAGTTCAGTAGCCCGGCGTTAATTCCGTGGTCCCAGAGCTCAGGCGGAATATAGCCGCGGGCGCGGTTGCCCATAAACGCCTGGGGCACGGTCAGATACAGCCGCTGCTGCCCGGCATCAAAGCGGGTGGTGGCGTCTTTGATCATCTCGGTTAGCGGTACGCAGGCATCCGCCGCCAGCACGTCGATTCCGGCAATGGCCGCGGTATTCACGCCCATGCTGGCCAGCTGTCCGCGGGTCAGGCAGGGGGCCAGCCCGTGGCCCTTTTCAGCGGCATTAAAGGTGATATCGCGGGTGGTCATATACCCGTCATTCAGGTAGATATCCGCGCGATAGGTACCCGGCGGCAGCTCCTGGCCCTTTTCAAAACCGGACAGATCCGCCACGGCGGCGGGATCGTCCGCCAGAAAGCGTGGGTTGAAATAGAGCTCCGCCTGCGCGTAAAAAGCCGGTGAGGAAAGTAAAAGGGCAAGGGGGATCTGCGCGAATACGCGAGCAGATCCTGGAGTCATTCGCCGGGAGCCCAAGTGGTCGAGTCCATATTTCAGATGTGACATAGTCCCTCCGGTCCAAAGTCGCCCGGCCATCGTTATTTTTTTCGTTCAGGGGGAGAGCGCTGCTCCCCGGTCAGTTACTGCATGACGCCTTTCATACGCGGGGTGAGTGCGCCGTAGTCGTTAATCGTCCGGTATGTAATCTCGCGACCTGCATCGGACGGTAAACTGACGCTGGCTTCGCCCATCGGCGGGACCAGCGCATTTTTCAGCACCCGGGTTCCGGCGTTGAGCTCGGTGACCGTCTGGTAATAAGGGGTTGGGTTAATCAGCGTGAGTGAGCTTCCGCTGCGGCGGAACTTCAGCTTTTCCGCGGCCTGATCCGGCGGTAGCGCCAGTTTGGCCGGGCGGTAATAAAGCTTGATACGGCTGATAATCGCCAGCTGTAGCGTGTTTTCGCTGAGCTTTGATTTATCCATCGATGGAATTGCTTTGACGTTCATCCAGAACAGCGTTTCCCGGTCCTGCGGCAGCCGGCCATTGGTGGCATCGAGGATGCGCAGAGTATTCTCTTTCTTCCCCTGCATGGCGAACAGCGGCGGGGTAATGACAAAGCTCCCGTCTTTCGCGCCATCGGCGTTCTCTACCCATGACTGGATCAGATAGGTGCTGTCGTCGTTATTGGTCACCGCCAGCTGAGCCTGTTTCTGTCCGGCCGGATAAATCACGCGGGTCGCGCCCAGCGCCACGCCGGCCTGCGCCTGAGCGGTAAAACCGGCGGTGGAGAGCAGCAGGAGTCCTGCCAGTAAACCGCGCATCCCGCGCGTGGTAGCCCGTCTATTTTTCATGCTTATCTCTTTCTTTCTCACGGTGAATTCCTGTTACCGGCGCTGATTACTGGTAGGTCAGGGAGAACCAGGCCTGAGCATTTGCCGCTCCTCCGGTGACCTGATTCCCGGTGGAACGATATTTGGCGACAAAATGCAGCGTCGTTGGCCCCGTGTGCAGCTGCGTCCATGCCCCTGCGGGCGCATTGAGCGGGATCTGACTGCCGGTTTTATCAAACAGGGCAACGCCAATGCCGGTCGCGATCCCCGGACCCTCGCCAACCGAGAGGACGTCCGGATTTTTACCATCGGCGACGCCGTGAAACGCCACGCCAACGCGCTGGCTCACGGCGGTACTGCACTCCTGCAGGTGAATATCGAAGGGGACGGGGTTGGTGTCCTCCCCGGCCGAATGAAACCGATTGCTGCTGATTTGCCCCATCTTGACCGTCATCTGCCGGTCGCCCGCTTCAACGCGGCAGGACTCGGCAATGACTATCCCCTGAAAGCGCATGTTCCCGCCGGGCAGCATGGTGTCCCACTGGTTTCCTGCCAGCGCCAGCGGTGGGAGCAATAAAATCAACAGACCAGACTTCATTCTTTGCATCATTATCACCCTTACTCTTATTCGGATAACGGGCCGTCCTGGCCCGACGCGCTTCCCTGCCTGATGAAAAAATTACTCGTACTGCACTTTAAAGGTGGCGTCAGCGTTAGCGGTACCGGCAGTGGCTGCGGCAGTCGCGTAGTAGCGAGCCTGGAACGGGATAACGTTGGTGCCATCGTTCAGCGTGGTTTGCGCGCCGAAGGCGGCACCATCCAGCGCCAGCGGGGTACCGGTACGGTCAAGGATCTGTACGCCGACGTTAGTCGCGCCGCCCGCGGCGGAGTTCTGCAGGGCCAGTACCGTTGGGTTGGCGCTGTCAATCGCCGTGCCGGTAAACGCGACGGAGGCTTTGGTGGCGACGGTGGTATCACAATCATTCAGCTGGATATTGAAGCCGACAGCCGTGCTGGTGTTGCCTGCGGTCGCCAGCTTTGCAGAACGAACCTGGCCTAACTGAACGGTCTGGTCGATAGAACCGGCATCAACCGCGCAGGCCGCGTTAACCACTTCCCCTTTAAAATGCACCGTACCGCCGTTCACCGTAACGGTATCGGCCAGAGCCGCAGCAGAACTCAGGGACAGTGCTGAAATAACGATAAGTGCTAATTTGTTCATGATAAAACTCCTGTTTATGAATAATCCTGAAGCTATGCTTCACTTAAAAAAACATTTATTGTTGAAAAATAACTTTTGAAACGTAATCCTGTTTTTACAACCTAATTTATTCATCAGGTTGCGGCGGTGCGTATAAATAGTCTTAAGTTTCACGCCAAACTCTTCTGCGATCTCCTGGTTGCTTTCCCCTCTGCTTAACATGCTTAACATCTGCTTTTCACGCAGGCTTAGCCGGTACTTTGTATGATAATTTCCTGAGGTTTCTTTCTTTAAAAAGAAATTCAGGATGCTTCTGGTATTACTTTTTTTGTCCAGTACGGTTATTTTTTCAAATAGCTCGGACTTATAAAAAGCTAAGTCGCTGGAGGCGAAGGCAACAATGTTTTTATTTGAAAAATAAATCCACTCCGAACCCGAAAGGTCGTTAGAGTCCAAATCTATAATCAAAAAGAAATTGTCAATAAATTCTTCTCCAAGCAGTTCAATCAGGCCCAGAGTAAAATATTTATCCTTAGATAAAATATTAGTTGATAGATTCATATCTGAACGCGATCTCATCCTTGGGTTGACCTTTAACTCATCGTTAATAAAACCATTCAGCGAATTGAGAGTAATCTAACATCACCCGTCTCAATGAAGCATGCGGCTGAGGCTCTAAAAGATGTAACCACTGCAAAGTTATAATTTTGTGGGTGTTTTGTTTGTGATTTTCATTATAAATGGCGTTAAAGGTTTATAATTTGTTTTTTTATAGGTTTTTGTAAATTAAAAATGATAGGGTTGAGTTATCGTTAACCCCTGAACAATAGGCACACTCTTTGTATTGGAATTTTCTTAGGGAACATTCCTTGATAAATGTCTGACATCTTTATCTTTAGCCAATCAGATTTCTTTTTATCTGCCTGTGCATATCCATTATAGAGATGTCCGGATTCTCGCTTTTACGCTGCCTTCAGGACGCTAATTCAGGCGGTGAAAATATCATCCCTGGCCATTTCATGTATCAGGTAGTTGATTGCGTGATGGTATTATTTAATCATCATTTATCTCCTCGGTTCTCACAGCTTCAGGAC
>NZ_VOJB01000055.1:0-452 GCF_007910085.1 Klebsiella sp. ME-303
TGGCCCCGAAATAAACGGCGTGCGTTATTTAATGGATTAACCGGGAATATGCTGATGTCTGTAAATACTGAAACCGCCCCCGCGCAGGGGCAGACCGCTGTACTGGAAAAAGAGAGCGTTTACGCCTCCCTGTTTGACAAAATCAACCTGACCCCGGCTTCCCGCCTGGGCGATATTAACGACTTTCTGGATGATGCCGCGCTGTCCGACGCCCCGGCGGGCGAACGACTGACGGCGGCGATGCAGGTGTTTATGGACTGCATCCGTCAGTCCGGAAAGACCGTGGAGAAGCTCGACAAGACCCTGATTGACCACCATATCGCGGAGCTGGACTATCAAATCAGCCGCCAGCTGGACGCGGTGATGCACCATCCTGAGTTCCAGAAGGTGGAATCCCTGTGGCGCGGCCTGAAGCAGCTGGTGGACAGCACCGACTACCGCCAGAACGTCAA
>NZ_VOJB01000055.1:582-5791 GCF_007910085.1 Klebsiella sp. ME-303
CCATATGCCGTTTATTGGCGCCGTCGGCCCGGCCTTCTTTCTGAAAGAGTCCATGGAAGAGGTTGCCGCCATCAAGGATATCGGCAACTACTTCGACCGCGCCGAGTACATCAAATGGAAATCCTTTCGCGACACCGACGACGCGCGCTATATCGGCCTGGTGATGCCGCGCGTGCTGGGCCGCCTGCCGTATGGACCGGACACCGTGCCGGTGCGCAGCTTCAACTACGTCGAGCAGGTGAAAGGCCCGGACCATGAGAAATACCTGTGGACCAGCGCCTCGTTCTCCTTCGCGTCCAACATGGTGAAAAGCTTTATTAATAACGGCTGGTGCGTGCAGATCCGTGGCCCGCAGGCGGGCGGTGCGGTGAAAGATCTGCCGATCCACCTCTACGATCTGGGCACCGGCAACCAGGTGAAGATCCCGTCGGAGGTGATGATCCCGGAAACCCGCGAGTTTGAGTTCGCCAGCCTCGGCTTTATCCCGCTGTCGTACTACAAAAACCGCGACTACGCCTGCTTCTTCTCGGCCAACTCCGCCCAGAAGCCGGCGCTGTACGACACCGCCGACGCCACCGCCAACAGCCGCATCAACGCGCGCCTGCCGTATATCTTCCTGCTGTCGCGCATTGCGCACTACCTGAAGCTCGTTCAGCGTGAAAACATCGGCACCACCAAGGATCGCCGCCTGCTGGAGCTGGAGCTCAACACCTGGGTGCGCGGTCTGGTGACGGAGATGACCGACCCGGGCGACGAGCTGCAGGCCTCGCATCCGCTGCGCGACGCGAAGGTGGTGGTGGAAGATATCGAGGACAATCCGGGCTTCTTCCGGGTGAAGCTGTACGCGGTGCCGCACTTCCAGGTGGAAGGGATGGACGTGAACCTGTCTCTGGTTTCTCAGATGCCAAAGGCGAAATAATAAGCTAAGGCAGAAAGCCAATGAAAACGGAACAACCGTTATGGGGCAGGGGCGTTATGGTCTCTCCCCAGCACTTCCAGCAGCAGGCCGCGTATTCAGCCTGGTCTGCGGAATGTATCGCCCGACTCGGGCTTTCTCATCCCTGGGGGATGATCGATGCCACATTCGAATCGGATGCACTGAAACTGGGCCGCCTGCAGGCCCGTCATCTGCATATCCGTTTCCCCGACGGGACATTAATCGATACGGATAACGCTGACGATTTGCCACCGGTACTGGCGCTTGAGAATGAATCACAGCACGTGGTGGTGGTACTGGCCCTTCCGCTGCTGCGGGCGAACGGCGGCAACTGCCTGAAACCCGATGAGGTGGCTGAGCGTCCTGTTCGCTATCGGCAGCGCTGGCGGGATGTCCGCAACGCCTTTGGGGAAGATACCCGCCAGATTGCGGTGATGCGCCCGGAGCTGACGCTGCGTTTCGCCCATCAGAATAACAGCGATTACCTGACCTGTCCGATCGCCCGCCTGCAGCAGGATTCGCAGAGGGCGTGGCAACTTGATGAGACGTTTCTTCCCCCGCTCCTGGCCATCCAGGGTAGCCGCTGGCTGATGACCCAACTGGAGCAACTGATGACCCAGTTGCGTACCCGCCTGAGCCGCCTGATGGATATGCGCAGGGAAAGCAACGAACGGATGGCGGATTTTGCCGTGGCCGATGTGTCCCTGTTCTGGTTGCTCAATGCTCTGAACAGCGCTGAGCCCGTGCTCGGACAGTTTCAGCGCCATCCGCAAAACCCACCGGAGCGTCTGTATCCGGAGCTGGCCCGTCTGGCGGGCAGCCTGCTGACCTTCTCGCTGGAGCACCAGGTGAGTGCGATCCCGGTCTGGCAGCATGAGCAACTGAATAACGTTTTCCCGCCGCTGTTTGATTTACTGGGTGACCTGCTGGAAGCCAGCCTGCCGTCGCGGGTGGTGGCGATTGAACTTGAGCACGATGCCCGGCTGCACTTCTGGCAGGCCCGTCTGCATGACCCGCGTCTGCGTGAAGGGGCGGATTACTACCTGTCCGTGCGTTCGCGGATGTCGGCGGCACAGCTGCAGGAGCAGTTCCCGCGTCAGTGCAAGATCGGCAGTCCCGATCATGTCAGAAGTATCGTCAACTCATCGCGGGTGGGCGTACCTCTCGCGCCACTGCGTCATGTACCGGCAGCCATTCCACTGCGTCTGGAAAACCAGTACTTCAGCCTTGATGTCTCTCACCCCCTGACCACCGAAATGCTCCAGAGCGGCACATGTATGTTTTACGTTCCGGGAATGCTCGGCGAGCCTGAACTTGAATTCTTTGCGGTACTGAGAACATGAGTGAGCGTAAACGCGGCGGCGCCGCGTCCATTGATATAGATGCCCTGCTTCAGGATACCTGGCTGCAGGTGATCTGCCTGCGTCACGGTCCGATATTCCAGGACGGGGAAGGGCGCACGCTTTGGGAACGCTGCATTGCTGATGTCGAACGAGTCCAGCGTGAGCTGAAAGCGAGCGAACTTGATGAAGCCAGCTGTCAGCATATTCTCACGGCACAGTGTGCGTTGCTCGATGAGGCGGTCAAAGGTCGAGGTGTGGAGGACGATGCCTGCGTGCAGTGGTATGACATTCCCCTGCAGGGGCTCTTCCTTGGCACTATGGACGCGGGTGACACGCTGTGCGATCGGATGCGTGATGTGCTGCGTGAACCGGCTCCTGACCACGCTGTTGTGACCTGCTTCCAGCGAGTCATGATGCTGGGTTTCCTCGGCAATTTCCGCTCTCTGAACGACCCTGAACGCCAGAAACTCATTAATGCACTTGATGAATATGTCACGCCGTTCAGCTATCCACAAACCCATCCAGTCCTGGTGGAAAGCCGCGCCGGACGGGAAATGGGCGGCTGGCTGGCATCATGGCCCGTACGTATTGGCCTGAGCGTGGTGGTGGTTGCCGCACTCTGGTGGGGACTGGATCGCTGGCTGGATCAGATGCTGCAGACCCTGTTGCCGGGAGCGGTGAAATGAGCCCTGCGCAACAGCGCGGACTTGCGCTGTGGGGCGCCTTGCTAAGTACCGTGGTCTGCCTGGGTTTTCTGTCGGTCACCCGACTGGTGTCAGTACTCGTTCTGCTTACCGTTCTGGGGCTTATCATGGCGTGCTGGTATGTCGCCAGTCGCCGCGCGCGGCATGACGTCACCCTGCAACTGGATAACCTACCGGAAGCCACTTACCGTCAGCCCGTGGTGCTGGTCTGCGGCGATCTGCCGCTGGCCTGGCCGCATCAATCACCGGTACTCATCGTCCCGCAGGGATGCTGGATCCGCGTGGAGGATCATCAGGACCTGGAGCAGGTAGCCCGCCAGATACTGTGGCTGCGCCCGGACTGGGGGCGTCAGCTGTCGGTAATGGTTTGTGTCTGTCCGCAGCAACACCCGGACAGCGAAGCCCTGACCAGTCGTCTGATGACCCTGCGCTGGCGCATCAGCCAGCTGCGTAAAGAAACGGGTCATTCTGTGCCACTGATTCTGAATGGTCAGGTCGGCAGCGCGATGACGAATGACCTGTTCTGGCAGATGGCTCTCCCGGGTGAAGGGGTGAGGGTCTGGCGTGAATCTTCAGTTCCGGGCTCTGTCGCTGCATGGGTCACCGCCGGCGGAACGCCTGCGATGCAGCAGCAGGTGTTGATGAACAGCCTGATGAGCTGGTTCCATCAGCACGTCCAGGCTGTTTTTATGGATGAGAACCCCGATGTGCCGGTCATTGCCCCTGCCGCAGTGGTGTGGGGCATGAGACCAATCCTTGCCGGAAGCCTGGCCACATCGGCCTGGACGGCGTGGTTGTCCCATCATACCGCGATGCAACAGGTGACCGGCTGGCAGCCGGTGGGAACGGACAGTACGGTTATTTCCCCGTTGCCGGATTTTGTCCTGCCATTGCTGCCGGAAGGGCGAGGCCTGACGCCGCATGACAAAGCCTTCCGCTGTGCGCTCGGGATCTTCACGCTGGCGACTATCGCTGCGCTGCTCAGCAGTGGCTGGAACAATCGCCAGCAGCTGCAACGCGTGAGCTTCGATATTACCCGTTACGACCGCATCTCTATGGATGACTACGGCCCGAAAGCCGACGCCGTTGCGGCCCTGCGCGAGGATGCGGCATTGCTGGACGACCATGCACGTAACGGTGTACCGGCCCGGCTGAGCCTGGGTTTGTATCAGGGCGGGCGTCTGCGCATGCCGGTGCTGGAAGCGATCCGCTCGTATGTGCCGCCGCCACTGCCGCCTGAACCACAGCCGAAACCCAAACCGGTAGCGAAAATTATCCGCCTCGACAGCATGTCGCTGTTCGACTCGGGCAAGTACAACCTCAAGCCAGGCTCCACCAAAATGCTGATCAATTCACTGGTGGGCGTTAAGGCCAGACCGGGCTGGCTGATTGTCGTGTCCGGGCATACCGATAACACCGGCAATCCGCAACTGAACCAGACGCTTTCTCAGAAACGTGCCGAAGCGGTGCGTGACTGGATGCGTGACACCGGCGACGTGCCGGAAAGCTGTTTTGCGGTGCAGGGCTATGGCGAAAGCCGTCCTGTCGCAACCAACGACACCCCGGAGGGCCGTACGCTCAACCGCCGTGTCGAAATCAGTCTGGTACCGCAGGCCAATGCCTGTCAGATACCCGGCAAATACCCGGCGTCATCGCAGGATGATGGCGCATCACAACACAATGGAGAGTAATTCCATGGCAATTCCTGTTTATCTTTGGCTGAAAGACGACGGCGGTGCGGACATTAAAGGATCTGTGGACGTTCAGGATCGCGAGGGCAGCATCGAAGTTGTCGCTCAGGAGCATAACCTGTACATCCCGACCGATAACAACACCGGCAAACTGACCGGCACCCGTATCCACACGCCGTTCCTGTTCACCAAGGAAATCGACTCGTCCAGCCCGTATCTGTACAAGGCGGTGACCACCGGTCAGACCCTCAAGTCTGCGGAATTCAAGTGGTACAAGATCAACGACGCGGGCCAGGAAGTGGAGTACTTCAACACCAAACTCGAAAACGTGAAGGTGGTGAAAGTGAGCCCTGAAATGTACGACATCAAGGATCCTTCTAAAGAGAAGCACAACCATCTTGAGCGCGTAGAACTGCGTTACGAAAAAATCACCTGGACCTACAAAGACGGCAACATCATTCATTCCGATAGCTGGAACGAACGCGCCACCGCGTAATTGCCCGTCATACTTCGCGCCGCAGGTGCGTTGGCTAC
>NZ_VOJB01000055.1:5862-10486 GCF_007910085.1 Klebsiella sp. ME-303
GCTGAGAGCCTGATATGCGGGCACTCAGCAAAGAAAAATACAATCTGTCTGCCTGACCTTATGCGCTTTGGTGAACAGCGAGGGGCGGTAGCGTGTCCAGGAACTGACAAAGAGAGAGATTCATGGAAAATCCAGCCAGCCTGTTGCGATGTCTGAACCCTTACTGTGCCCGTGCGATGGAAGGGGCGGCTTCGCTCTGTCAGACCCGCACCCATGCGAAAATTTTGCCGGGGCACTGGCTGCTGGCCTCGCTTGCCGGAGAGCAGAGCATCCGCAGCGTTCATCTGCTGATGGCGCTGGGCGGGAAACCTAACCTGGCTCGCTGTGATTGGCTGTGGCCCTTACTGACGCTTGGCCAGAGCCAACTGGAGCGCCTGCGCCCGTTACTGGATGCGCAATCTGACGAGCGGCCGGATCTGCAGCCGGAAATCGAACTGGCTCAGGGTATCGGACTGGAGTTTGACCTCACAGAAGGAGTGCACGCATGAGCAATAATCCTCCGTTAAGATTCAGCCACAGCCATCATCTGCTTTCGGTGAAAGGCTGTGACGCCGAGCCCGATGTACTGGCGTTTGAAGGCGATGAAGCCCTGAGCAAACCCTTCCGCTACCGTATTGAGTTCACCAGCGCTGACCATACCATCAGCAAAGAGATGATGCTGATGAAAGCGGCTTCCCTGACGCTGCAGGCCCCGGTTGACCAGGGCTACGGCATCAAAATCCAGCAGCCGGTGCGGGTGATTCAGGGAGTGGTGACGGGTTTTGAACGCCTGGGCACCTCAAAGGACGAAACCCGCTACGCCCTGACGCTTGAGCCACGCCTGGCGCTGCTTGACCGTTCGCACCAGAACGCCATTTATCAGGACATGTCGGTCCCACAAATCGTGGAAAAAATTCTGCGCGAGCGTCACAACATGCGCGGTCAGGATTTTCTGTTCTCGCTCTCAAAAGAGTATCCGCGCCGTGAACAGGTGATGCAGTACGGTGAGAACGACCTGCACTTTATCACCCGCCTGCTGGGTGAGGTCGGTCTCTGGTTTCGTTTTACCACCGACACGCGGCTGAACATCGATGTGGTGGAGTTTTACGACAGCCAGCAGGGGTATGAGAAAGGCCTGACGCTGCCGTCGGTGCCGCCATCCGGGCAGCATTCGCAGGGTGTGGACTCGGTGTGGGAGATGGAGAGCCATCATAACGTGGTGCAGAAGCAGGTCAGCATCCGCGATTACAACTACCGCCAGGCCACGGAAGACATGAACACCCTCGTTGATACGACCAGGGGAGATGCCACCACTTACGGAGAGGCCTATCACTGGGCGGATAACTACCTGACGGCGGGAAACTCCCATGACCGTAATCCGGCACCGGAGTCCGGGGCGTTCTATGCCCGCATTCGTCACGAACGCTACCTGAATGGCCAGACGCAGACCCGGGCCGTCACCAGCTGCCCGACCCTCTCTCCGGGGATGCTGCTGAAAGTCACCGGCGGGTACGAAGTGGCAGACGTGTTTGCGCAGGGCGTGGTCATCACGGCGATGCACAGCCATGCGCGGCGTGATGAGGACTTTGGCATCAGGTTTGACGGTATCCCGGACAGCCCGGATTTTAGTTTCCGCCCGGCGCCCGGCAGTCGTCCGGTGATGGCAGGCACCGTACCGGCCCGCGTCACCAGTACCACTGAAAATGACACCTACGGGCATATCGATAAGGACGGCCGCTACCGCGTCAACATGCTGTTTGACCGGGACAGCTGGGAGACCGGGTTCGAGAGCCTGTGGGTTCGTCAGTCCCGGCCGTATGCCGGGGACACTTATGGTCTGCATCTGCCGCTGCTCGCGGGCACCGAGGTGGCGATTGGTTTTGAGGACGGTAACCCGGACAGACCGTACATTTCTGGCGTACTTCACGACTCGGCGCACGGTGACCATGTCACTATCCGAAACTACAAACGTAACGTCCTGCGCACCCCGGCGAACAACAAAATCCGCCTTGATGACGAGCGCGGGAAAGAGCATATCAAGGTGTCGACGGAGTACGGCGGCAAGAGCCAGCTGAATCTCGGACATCTGGTCGACAGCAAGAAACAACAGCGCGGGGAAGGTTTTGAACTCAGGACGGACAGCTGGGGGGCTATTCGTGCACAGCAGGGTATTTTCATCACCGCAGATGCACAAATCAAAGGTCAGGGACAGGTTCTGGCGATGGATGCGGCGCTGGGGACACTCAATCAGGCGCAGCAGTTAGCGAAATCACTGAGCGATGCTGTAGCCACTGCACAGGCTGAACTCGCGCAGATCCAGGCGCAAAAAACATTGCTGGGATCCTCTCTCAAGGATCTGCAGCAGTCCGCGTTGCTGATGAGCGCCCCGGACGGGATAGCTCAGGTATCACCGCAAAGCATCCAAATCAGCAGCGGACAGAACTTTATTCAGACCTCCGGCGAGAACAGTGACTTTAGCGTCTTCAAAAAATTCACCGTTGCGGCAGGCGAGATCATCAGCCTGTTTGCCAAAACGCTGGGCATCAAGATGTATGCCAATAAGGGTAAGGTTGATATTCAGGCACAAGGGGATGCAATGATGCTGACCTCCCTGAAAAGCATGACCATCATCAGTAAAGACGATGAGGTGGTGATTCAGGCAAGCAAGAAAATTACTTTATGTTGCGGTAAAACCGCTGTGGTCATCGACCCGTCTGGCGTCAATATTCTGACGCCTGGTGATGTGAATGCCAAATCAGCCAGCCTGAACCATCTGGCATCACAGAGCTTCAGCCCGACACAACCTGAACTGCCACCGGCGGCCAGTTGTGTGGAGAGTGCGCTCTGATGGATACCCTCACTAACTTAACTGATGCCCTGAATGCCAGACAGAATGAATACCGCTACCTGGTGCTTGATCCGCTAAAAAAGGTGGCGAGCTGGGATCCTCTGCACGCAGACATGCTCAGGAATAGCAACGGTAGCGATGCCCTGCGCAGGATATTGCGTCCGGATTTAGCCTGGTCGCCGGAGCATTGTCCGATTCTGCTGTTGCTTGCTTCTCCGGGCGGGTCTCTGGATGAAGATCTGGTCCGAAGCAGTGAAACCTATGCATTCGGAGAAGCACTGTACGAGAAGCGCTATGTCTGCGGCTGGCTGAATTCAGCACTTTCGCCTGATGAAATGGCTGTCTGGCTGGCTGATTTGTGCAAACACATCAAACCGGGCGTCAGTATCCCTGCGTTCGAACCCCTGCGCCTTGAACTGTTGCAGGCGACTGCTGACCCTGAGTTGATGGCAGGTCTGCTTGCCGCAACGACTCAGTGGCACTGGATGTCCTGTACGGGTGAACTGAGGACACTGAGTGGTAAATCCGGTGGTGATGCCTGGATGCTGAACTGGGGAGCTGAACACGCACAAGCTGAAGTCCGTAATATCTGGCGTTTGCTGTCTGCCTGGCATGAATCAAATGACGCTTTACCTCCAGAGGCTGTGCGTCTTGCGGCTGATGCCTGGTTTGCCGCTGATAAATCGGGGCTGCATCATCTCAGTGACCGGCTATGCCTGGCGCTCAATGCCCTGACCTTGCCCGTTGATATCACTACACATGCAGTCGTACAGGCCCGACTGCAGGAAGCCGCGGAAAACCCGGCACTGCACTTTACCCAACTGCTTCAGACCCTCCCGGACTTTGTCTGGCAGGAGCTGCGTCAGGCATGACGCGACTGAGAAAGGAATTTGATAATGGATATGAAAGCACAGGTAAATAAAAACGCAGCGGCAATTCAGCAGGCAGCATCCACACCTTCAGGCTGTAAGTCGTGTGAGCGTAAAGGAGTTGCGATATACCCGTTACGTGTGGCTGCAGTCCCGGCTTCTCTGGTAAATACCGGCTGGCATCCTGCCGTCCCTCACCAGGACATAGAGCTTAAGGGGGGCGAGTTCAAATACGCCCTGCGTACACTGCGCGAGGGTTATGTGTATGTTCTGGCTGATAAACAGGTCTGGTATGCCTACCAGGTCACCCCGCAGGGCTTTTTGCGCATGTTCAATGCGAAGGAAATGCCGGAAGGAGGGAAAGTGGAACCTCTGAGTGCCGCCTGCCTGCAGCAGAATCATGATATCCGCAGCAGCTTTATCAATATCGATCCGAAGCATACTCATGCAGCCGTGGCCTTCAGCAATGACCCGTGGCCCCGTGAAGTGCTGGCGAAATATAAACAAGCCGGTGCTTCGGCACCGCGTTTTACGCAAGTGACTATTGCTGATGGGAAAACAGTGACAATTGAAGGTGCGGGGCGCAGCCTGGAGCTTGACCCCACGCTCTCAACTCTGACAAAGAACGTGCTGGAGTTTGCGACAGAAAAATTTCCGGGTATTGTCGGAAAAGAAGGGCAGCCCGATGGCGCGTATGGTTTTTATCCCCGAAGGGATATCAGGAAGCAGACGGCGCTGGGTAATAAGGTTGCGGAGTTACAGGAGCTGTACGGTGCAGTGCATGCCATTGTGCTGGATGATGCCATCGGGATTGTTCAGGAACTTAATCACGCCCGCCTGGATGTGGTGGATGCGCTGGCGAAATATCGTTCTAAACCCGCGAATCTTCATCAGGGCACCATTTCCGACACGATTTTGTCAATTCAGG
>NZ_VOJB01000056.1:0-1738 GCF_007910085.1 Klebsiella sp. ME-303
ATTCTGACAGTGACTCGGATTCTGATAGTGATTCCGACTCTGACAGCGATTCGGACTCTGACAGCGACTCGGACTCTGACAGTGACTCGGATTCTGACAGTGACTCGGATTCGGACAGCGATTCGGACTCCGACAGCGACTCCGATTCGGACTCTGACAGCGACTCGGATTCCGACAGCGATTCGGACTCTGACAGCGATTCGGATTCTGACAGTGATTCAGATTCCGACAGCGATTCGGACTCTGACAGCGACTCCGACTCCGACAGCGACTCGGATTCCGACAGCGATGCCGATTCAGACAGCGACTCGGATTCGGACAGCGATTCGGACTCCGACAGTGATTCGGACTCCGATAGCGATTCCGACTCCGACAGCGACTCGGATTCGGACAGCGATTCGGACTCCGACAGTGATTCGGACTCCGATAGCGATTCCGACTCCGACAGCGACTCGGATTCAGACAGCGATTCTGACTCTGACAGCGACTCGGATTCAGACAGCGATTCGGACTCTGACAGCGATGCCGATTCAGACAGCGATTCGGATTCTGACAGTGATTCAGATTCCGACAGCGATTCGGATTCGGACAGCGACTCGGACTCCGACAGTGATTCCGACTCTGACAGCGACTCTGACTCCGACAGCGACTCTGACTCCGACAGCGACTCGGACTCGGACAGTGACTCGGATAGTGACAGCGACTCGGATTCAGATAGTGACTCCGACTCGGATTCTGACAGTGACTCGGACTCTGACAGCGATTCTGATAGTGACAGTGATTCCGACTCCGACAGTGATTCGGATTCGGACAGCGACTCTGACTCTGACAGCGATTCGGACTCTGACAGCGATTCGGACTCCGACAGCGATTCCGATTCTGACAGCGACTCGGACTCCGACAGTGATTCTGACTCGGACAGCGATTCTGACTCGGACTCCGACAGTGACTCGGATTCTGACAGCGATTCGGATTCCGACAGCGATTCGGATAGTGACAGCGACTCTGATTCGGACAGCGATTCGGATTCCGACAGCGATGCCGATTCGGACTCCGACAGTGACTCCGATTCTGACAGCGACTCGGATTCAGACAGCGATTCGGACTCTGACAGCGACTCGGACTCTGACAGCGACTCTGACTCCGACAGTGACTCCGATTCGGACAGCGACTCCGATTCGGACAGCGACTCCGACTCTGACAGTGACTCCGACTCGGACAGCGACTCGGATTCCGACAGTGATTCCGATTCCGACAGCGATGCTGACTCTGACAGCGACTCCGATTCAGACAGCGATTCGGACTCTGACAGCGACTCCGATTCAGACAGTGATTCGGATTCAGACAGCGACTCGGATTCGGACAGCGACTCCGACTCCGACAGTGATTCCGACTCCGACAGCGATGCTGACTCTGACAGCGACTCCGATTCAGACAGCGATTCTGATTCTGACAGTGACTCCGACTCGGACAGCGATGCTGACTCTGACAGCGACTCGGATTCGGACAGTGATTCGGACTCGGATAGCGATTCTGATTCAGACAGCGATTCTGACTCTGACAGTGACTCGGATTCAGACAGCGATTCGGATTCCGACAGCGATGCCGATTCAGACAGCGACTCCGACTCCGACAGTGACTCCGATTCCGACAGCGACTCGGACTCGGACAGTGACTCGGACAGTGACTCGGATTCAGATAGTGACTCCGACTCCGACTCGGATTCAGACAGCGATTC
>NZ_VOJB01000057.1:0-63870 GCF_007910085.1 Klebsiella sp. ME-303
AAAGGCAGGATGTATACCTGACAGAGGAATGTGAATTAAATTCATATCTGAATAGGCAGCGTTGATTGATGCAAATCAATATGTAACGCAAATACTGGTCGTTCCGGATACTGAAACGCGCGCGAGCAGGGGCGTAAGAAATAAATTACTTTTTATTCTTCACAGGACATGAAAAACTCCAGTACCGGGCATGAATATGGTTATAATTAATGGCTGACAGGATTAATATAAAACTTACAAATAATACTTGTCAGATATCCGGTATCGATGGTTAAACCGGACACGTATAGAGTCGCGCTGAGCGCAAAAGAAATAGCGGCATTTCATTCAGCAGATATATTAAAACACAACTTACAATAATGCCTCTCACTCATATCATGCCCTATAACCTTCCTTGCGCCCTCCCCGTGGACAGAGAGAGACAACGTCTTTCTACGGTGAGCCATCCCAGTCAAGTCGCCAGAGAGAACATTCAGCGTTAATGATCCCTCACATCATAACCAGACTGCCCGGTCTCAACGCTGCACTTTTCCCCTCAGCCCTTCTCTTTACCGCCACAGATTCAAAACCTTGATCTTCTCCGTGGCTCAGCGCAGCATGGAAATGCAAACACACTAAAACAAGAATTCGCAACCCAATCACAGGAGAGAATCAGT
The DNA here is from genome assembly GCF_007910085.1 of Klebsiella sp. ME-303. NCBI lineage: Bacteria > Pseudomonadati > Pseudomonadota > Gammaproteobacteria > Enterobacterales > Enterobacteriaceae > Klebsiella > Klebsiella sp. ME-303. The sequence continues at coordinate 657 of NZ_VOJB01000057.1, forward strand.
GCAAACAGGACATCGCTTCCAGGCCACGGATCTGCATCAATTTGTTAAAACCCTTTTCACCCATATGGGAAGCTCCCTCACCGAAGCATCGCTTATCGCCGACCACCTGATTGCCGCTAACCTGGCCGGGCACGATTCCCACGGCGTCGGCATGATCCCAAGCTACGTACGCTCCCACGCGCAGGGTTATCTCCAGCTCAATCGCCACGCCAGCGTGATGAAGGACGCGGGCGCGGTGGTCACGCTGGACGGCAACGGCGGCTTCGGCCAGGTGGTGGCCCATGAAGCCATGCAGATCGGCATTAAGAAAGCCAGAGAGCACGGTATGGCCGCCGTGGCGCTGCGCAATGCGCACCATATTGGCCGCATCGGCTACTGGGCGGAACAGTGCGCGGCCGACGGAATGATCTCTATCCATTTCGTTAACGTCGTTGGCAACGTGATGGTCGCCCCGTTCCGTGGGAAAGACAGCCGCTTCGGTACTAACCCGCTGTGCGTGGTGTTCCCGCGCGCCGGCCATCCGCCGCTGCTGCTGGATTACGCCACCAGCGCCATCGCCTTCGGTAAAACCCGCGTCGCCTGGCATAAAGGCGTCCCGGTACCGGCGGGGTCGCTGATCGACGCTCACGGCGTCCCCACTACCGACCCGGCGGTGATGCAGACGTCGCCGCTGGGGGCGCTGCTGACCTTTGCCGAACATAAAGGCTACGCGCTGGCGACGCTGTGCGAAATTATCGGCGGCGCGGTATCCGGTGGTAAAACCTCGCATCAGGAGACGCTGCAGGGCAGCGTGGACGCTATCTTCAACTGCATGACCACCATTATTCTCAGCCCGGAAGCGTTCGATGCGCCGGATATGCAGCGCGAGACCGAAGCGTTTATCGACTGGTGTAAACGGTCGCCGCACGACCCGGACGCGCCGATTCTGGCCCCGGGCGAGTGGGAAGAGGCTAACCGCCAGCAGCGTCTGGCGCAGGGGATACCGCTGGACGCCGGCAGCTGGCAGGCGATTTGCGCCGCCGCCGAAGAAGTCGGTTTACCCGCCGACACCCTCGCGCAGCTGCGCCAGAAGCTGGCCTGATTTTCCCCGATGACGCCCGAACGGGCGTCATGTCATCGTCATTAGTGTCGACATCACCGCCGCCTCGCCCTGCCTGATCAACTATTCTATACAAATTCAATAAGTTAAGTTTTGGCACAGCGTATGCATAACGCTCCCGTCATTTGCCGGTGCGCTGGCTCATGACGCCCTGACAAAGGCGGGCCGGGCCCGGCCTGTCCATTGTTGTTTATTCTCTGTTAACAGGTCTGTTACTGATGAAAAAAATCACGAGCGTTTGCCCTTATTGCGGGGCCGGTTGCAAACTTAAGCTGGTCGTCGAAAACAATAAAATTCTCCGTGCCGAAGCCGCCGATGGCGTCACCAACCAAAATCAGCTGTGCCTGAAAGGCTATTACGGCTGGGATTTCCTCAACGACACCCAGCTACTGACGCCGCGTCTGCAGCAGCCGATGATTCGCTATCAGAAAGGCGATAAGTTCACCCCGGTCAGCTGGGAGGAAGCTATCCGCTATACGGCGAAAAAACTGCGTGAAATAAAGGAGAAGCACGGCCCGCGCGCCATTATGACGACCGGTTCATCGCGCGGTACCGGGAATGAAACCAACTATGTGATGCAGAAATTCGCCCGCGGCGTGCTCCACACCAACAACGTCGACTGCTGCGCCCGCGTCTGCCACGGCCCGTCGGTAGCCGGGCTTCAGCTGGCGCTCGGTAACGGCGCGATGAGCAACTCGATTAGCGATATCGAAAACTCGAAATGCCTGCTGGTCTTTGGCTATAACTGCGCCGACTCCCACCCTATCGTCGCCCGCCGGGTGATTAAAGCTCGCGAAAACGGGGCGAAAATCATCGTCTGCGACCCGCGCCGTATCGAAACCGCCCGCATCGCCGATCGCCATCTGCAGCTCAATAACGGCAGCAATATGGCGCTGGTCAACGCCTTCGCCCACGTGCTGCTGGAAGAGGATCTGTATAACCACGACTACGTCGACCGCTTTACCGAGGGGCTGGACGCCTATCGCGAAACGGTGAAAGACTATTCCCCTGAAGCCGTCGAAGGGATCGTCGGCGTGCCGGCCGCTGAAATTCGCCAGGCGATGCGCATGTTTGCCGCCGCGCCTTCCGCCACCATTATGTGGGGCATGGGAGTCACCCAGTTCGGCCAGGCGGTGGACGTCGTCAGAGGGCTGGCGAGCCTGGCGCTGTTAACCGGTAACCTCGGACGCGCCAACGTCGGCGTGGGGCCGGTACGCGGACAAAACAACGTCCAGGGTGCCTGCGATATGGGCGTCCTGCCGAATATGTTCCCCGGCTACCAGGACGTCACCGACGCCAGCGTTCGCGATAAGTTTGCCAAAGCATGGGGCGTTAACCCGGCTGTCATGGACGACCAGGTCGGCACCCGGATCACCGAAGTGCCGCACAAAGCGCTGGCTGGCGAAATTAAAGCCTACTACATCATGGGTGAAGATCCCCTGCAAACCGAAGCCGATTTAGGCCTGGTGCGTAAGGGGATTGAGGCGCTCGATTTTGTGGTGGTGCAGGATATCTTTATGACCAAAACCGCCGAAATCGCCGATGTGCTGCTACCCGCCACCTCCTGGGGCGAACACGGCGGCGTCTTTACCTGCGCCGACCGCGGCTTCCAGCGCTTCGAGCAGGCGATTATCGCCACCGGTAATGTTAAGCGCGACTGGGAAATCATCAGCCTGCTGGCCAGCGAAATGGGCTACCCGATGCATTACGATAACAACCAGCAGATCTGGGACGAAATGCGCGAGCTTTGTCCGCTGTTCTATGGCGTCACCTACGAGAAAATGGGCGATATGAACCACGTCCAGTGGCCGTGCCCGACGCTGGATCACCCCGGTACGCCATGGCTGTATAAAGATAATCTCTTCGATACGCCAACCGGCAAAGGCCAGCTGTTCGCCGCCCCGTGGCGCGCGCCTGCCGAGACGCCGGATGAAGCGTATCCGCTGGTGCTCTGTACCGTGCGCGAAGTCGGCCACTACTCGTGTCGTTCGATGACCGGCAACTGCGCGGCCCTGCAATCGCTTGCCGATGAGCCGGGCCGGGTGCAAATCAATCGCGCCGACGCGCAGCGCCTCGGTATCGCCGACCAGCAGCTGGTGTGGGTCAGCTCGCGGCGCGGTAAGGTGATTACCCGCGCCGACATCAGCGATCGCATTAACGAAGGCGCGGTGTATATGACCTATCAATGGTGGGTCGGCGCCTGTAATGAGCTGACGCAGGATAATCTCGACCCGATCTCGAAAACGCCGGAAACCAAATACTGCGCGGTGAAGGTGGAGGCTATCGCGGATCAGCGCTGGGCCGAGCAGTATGCCTGGACAAGCTATAGTGAGATGAAAGCGCGCCTGAAAGCGGCGGTGAACGTGTAAAACAACGCAGGGAGATGCGCGCGTCTCCCTCCATATCCACTTTTGCTCCCGGGGGCTGCGCTCAACGCGCCTTGCCCGGGCTACAGATTCACCGCCATCTGCGGATCGGTAGCCCGGACAGATGCGCAGCATCGCCTCCGGGAAATTCAGCTACTCTGCGCTCTGTTCCCGGGGGCGGCGCGCAACGCGCCTTGCCCGGGCTACAGGTTCAGTGCCGTCTGCGGGCCGGTAGCCCGGACAGATGCGCAGCATCGCCTCCGGGAAATTCAGCTACTCTGCGCTCTGTTCTCGGGGGCGGCGCGCAACGCGCCTTGCCCGGTCTACAGGTTCAGTGCCGTCTGCGGGCCGGTAGCCCGGACAGATGCGCAGCATCGCCTCCGGGATCGGTCTCTTACGCCAACAGTTTCTCCACCAGCGCCGTCCACAGCGCCACGCCGTGCGGGATCAGCGCATCGTTAAAATCATATCCGGCGTTATGTAGCGGCTTTGACGCCGTCTCGCCATCGGTACCAATCCAGAAATAGGCGCCCGGGCAGGCCTCCAGCATGCAGGCAAAATCTTCCGAGGCCATAGAGGGATTGCCGTTCCAGCTCACCGCCGATTCCCCCAGCAGCGCGGTCGCCACCTCGCGAACCTTTTGCGCTTCAGCCGGGTGGTTGGTGGTGACGGGATAACCGGGATACCAGGCGATTTTGCCTTCCACGTCTGATACCTGCGGCTGGGCGGCGACATAGCTTTCAATCAGCCCCCTGACCCGCTCACGCACCTGGTTATTCAGACAGCGGAAGGTTCCGCGCAGCACCACTTTATCCGGCAGCACGTTGATCGCCTCCCCGCCGGAAATCTGGGTAATGCTTACCACCGTGGATTCCTGCGGCGACAGGCGGCGCGACGGAATGGTTTGCAGCGCCATAATCAGCTGCGCCGCGGCGACAATCGGGTCCGCCCCGCGCTCCGGCATCGCCGCATGACAGCTCTTGCCGGTCAGGGTGATTTCAAACGCATCGAGAGAGGCCATCATCGCTCCGCTGCCGATCGCCACCTGGCCCAGCGGCATACCCGGCCAGTTGTGCAGCGCGTAAATGGCATCCATCGGGAAGCGCGAAAACAGCCCCTCTTCCACCATCTTACGCGCGCCGCCCAGGTTCTCCTCAGCGGGCTGGAAAACAAAGTGAACGGTACCGCGAAAGCGGCGGGTTTGCGCCAGATGCGCCGCTGCCGCCAGCAGCATCGCGCTATGGCCGTCGTGGCCGCAGGCGTGCATCACGCCCGGATTACGCGATTTATAGTCGACGTCGCTCTGCTCGGCGATCGGTAGCGCATCCATATCGGCCCGCAGGCCAATTACCGGACCCGGGCCGTTCTCCAGCGTCGCGACCACGCCGGTGCCCGCCAGACCGCTATGCACCTGAAGGCCAAATGAAGCGAGCAGTTCAGCGACCCGGCGGGAGGTTTCCTGTTCCTGATACCCCAGCTCAGGGCAAGCATGAAAATCACGTCGCCAGCGAATGGCCTCGGCGATCAGTGAAGGGGATACAGCCATGTCTTACTCCTTTCCTGCACAGCTTCAGCGCTGAACGAGTGTTTTATGCAATACGTTGGGGCTACAGGTAACCCGCTAGCCTATTGGTTATATCCTTTCGCCCGCTCGCTGACAACTGCCGCCAAACCCTGCGCCAACGCGCCTTTGCGCGCCATCCCGCCTGCACTGCGTTTTTTTGTAGTCATATCAACGGTGACATAAGGCGTGCGATTAATTATTATGCAGCTATACTGGCGTTTTGCCGAATAATTCACTCTACAGACCTCCTTAACCGGAAATAAAATGTTCAACCCAGAGCAGAATCGTCTTGCCCCCACGCTGGCGATGATCATGGCGGCTTCATTAGTGGGATTTATCACCGGATACACGGTGCCCTTAATCAGTCTGGAGCTGGCGCAGCAGCAGATTGATACCGTTTACGTCGGCCTGCTGGCCGCGCTACCGCCAGCGGGGATGATGATCTCCTCCTTCCTCTCGCCCGCGCTGTGCCGGCGCTTCGAGATGGGGCTTCTGCTCTCCGTCAGCCTGGTGGCGCTGGCGGCGGCAACCATCGCCTCCTGCCTGTCGTTTGATATGGTTCATCTCCTGCTGCCGCGGCTGGTGACCGGCCTGGCGTCAGGGGTGATTATCGTCATTGGCGAAAGCTGGATCACCGGCGGCGCGGCGGGTAAAAACCGGGCAACCCTGACCGGCATTTATGCCTCCGCCTTTACCGGCTGTCAGCTCGCGGGACCGCTGCTGATCTCCGCCGGAGAAGCGTATCAATCATGGACTCTGCTGCTCGTCGGGCTGGTGACCCTCGCCTGTCTGCTGATGCTCCGCCATTTGCCCTCCGGCAGCCGCGAACGGCTGGCGGAACGCGCCAGCTGGCGCAGCCTCGGCGCCTTTTTGCCGGTACTGGCTTCCGGCGTATTCTGCTTCGCCTTTTTTGATGCCAGCATACTGGCGCTGCTGCCGCTTTACGGTATGGATAAAGGGCTGAGTGAAGTGACGGCGGTACTGCTGGTCACCGTGGTATTAACCGGCGATGCCGTATTCCAGGCGCCGCTGGGCTGGATTGCCGACCGCTTCGGTATTCGCCGCGTGCATCTGACCTGCGCGGTGGTCTTCTGCCTCGCCCTGCTGGCCTTACCGTTCCTGCTGGCGTCGCATATCCAGCTGATTGTCGGCTGTCTGCTTCTCGGCGCCGCGGCGGGGGCGCTCTATACCCTGTCGCTGGTCCGCGCCGGGAAGACCTTCTCCGGGCAGAAGCTGATTATGATCAACGCCCTGCTGGGATTCTTTTGGTCCGCGGGGAGCGTCGCCGGGCCGGTGGTCAGCGGATTGCTGATAAGCGTCGCGGGGTATGATGGTCTGCTGATGACGCTGTTTGTCAGCGGCGCGCTGTTCCTGCTGATTCAGTGCCTGGGTAAAAGCGAAAAAGCCCTGCTGGCGGACGAACGCGAGCGCGAAGAAGAGATGGATGATATTAGCGAGGCGGCGCAGTAACGCTTAAGGGCAGACACGGTTCGGCAGAACGAAAGCGCCCTCATCGCCCGCGCAGGGTCTTCTCCCCGGCAGCGCAGTCGCGCGCCGGGGGCGGGAGCCATTACAGCACTTTACTTAAAAACGCGGCGGTGCGCGGGTTAGTCGGCGCGCTAAAGATCTGCGCCGGTTTCCCCTCTTCCTGAATAATGCCCTGGTCGATAAAGATAACCCGGTCGGCCACTTCGCGGGCAAAGCCCATCTCGTGGGTTACGATTACCATAGTCATCCCTTCGCTGGCGAGGTTTTTCATCACCTCCAGCACGTCGCCCACCAGCTCAGGATCGAGCGCCGAAGTGGGCTCATCAAACAGCATAATCGACGGCTTCATCGCCAGCGCGCGCGCGATGGCCACCCGCTGCTGCTGCCCGCCGGAGAGGCTGGAGGGCCAGGCGTCGCGCTTATCGCTCAGTCCGACTTTCGCCAGCAGCTCTTCCGCCAGACGCACCGCCTCCGCGCGCGCCGTGCCGCGCAGGCTCATCGGGGCCATAATCAGGTTTTCCAGCACCGTTTTGTGCGGGAACAGATTAAAGCGCTGAAAGACCATGCCGACGCTTTCCCGCATCTTATTCAGATCGGTGGCGCGATCGTGGGCAGCGAAGCCGTTCACCTCAACCACGCCTTCGCTGACGGTTTCCAGCGCGTTCATGCAGCGCAGAAAGGTGCTTTTCCCGGAACCGGAGGGGCCGATAATGCACACCACTTCCTGCGGCTTAATGTCGCAGCTGATGCCGCGCAGAACGTGGCTGTCGCCGAAGCGCTTGTGTAAATTACGAATGTGAATCACTTTTGCCAAACCTCTTTTCCAGACGGTTAACCAGCTGCGCCAGCAGGAAAGTAATAACCCAGTAAACCAGGGAGATGGTCAGGTAGGGTTCCCAGTAGGTGGCGTAGGCGCCGGAAACGGTGCGCGCGGCGTAGGCCAGGTCCGCCAGACCAATAGCCGACGCCAGCGAGGAATCTTTAACGATGGCGATAGCGTTGTTGCCCAGCGGCGGCAGAATGCGGCGAAACGCCTGCGGCAGGATCACCTGACGCATAGTTTTCCACCACGGCATTCCCAGCGCGCGGGAAGCTTCCATCTGCCCCTTATCGATCGACTGGATCCCGGCGCGGAAGATCTCCGACACGTAGGCCCCGGCATTCAGCGTAATCGCCACGATACAGGAGAGAAACGCGCCGTAGTTTGAGCGCAGCTCGCGAGCGAAATCAGCGCTCATCATGCCGCTGGTCACCAGCAGTCCGTCGCGCGGGTTGATAAACAGCGGCACCAGCGCGAAGTGCACCACCATAATTTGCACGAACAGCGGCGTGCCGCGAAACGCGCTGACGTAAAAGCGCACCGGAAACTGCACCAGATAACGCAGAACGTATTTCCATACCCCGTGCTCGGCTTTCGCCATGCGCCCCAGCCCGAGGGTCAGCCCCCACAGGGTGCCGAGGATCACGCAGATAATGGTACATTTAATGGTCATCAGGGCACCGTCCATAAACAGCGGACCGTACTCCTCAATGATCTCCCAACGGAATCCCGTCATAGCCCTTCCCTAAAAAATACGGCTATCGCCAGAGTCGATAGCCGTGATGAAAATAAAAATGCGAATTATTGCGCTGGCAGCGTCGGGACGTTCTCGTCGAACCAGGTTTTATAGATTTTGGCGTAGGTGCCGTCAGCGATGATTTTCTGTAAACCGGCGTTGATCTTCGCCTGCAGCTCGCTGTTGCCTTTCGCCACCGCGATGCCGAAATACTGGCGCTCAAATTTGGCATCCGGCACCAGCTTGAACTGCTTCTCCGGGTGCTGCTTGATGTAGTATTTCACCACGCCGACGTCGCCGACCGCCGCGCTCACGCCGTCTTCAAACAGCTCCTGCAGCATCAGCGGAGTATTATCAAAACGTTTGATCGCGGTACTGTTCTTGCCCAGCACGTCGGAAACCACGATATCGCCGGTGCTGGAGTTCACCACGCCGACTTTCTCGTTTTTTAGCGCCTCAAGGGAGGAGACCTTTGAATCCGCCGGCACGACGATGGACTGCTCGGCCGGGAAATAAGGGGCGGAGAAATCCACCATCTGCTTACGCTTATCGGTGATGGTGATCCCGGAGATAATAATGTCGCGGTCGCCGGTGTTGAGGGTGGCGAAGATCCCTTCCCACGGCGTATTGACCAGTTTGATATCAAAGCCTTCCGCTTTGGCGATCGCTTTGATGATATCGATATCAAAACCTTCCAGCTGTTTCTGGCTGTTCTCGAACTCAAACGGGCGATAGGTTCCGCCGGATCCCACCACGTAAGTTTGCTGAGCCGCGTGGGCGGTGCCGATCATCGCCGCCACCAGGCAGCATGCTTTCATCCACTTCTTAACCATGACAACTCCGTTTTATGCATTAATTTTGCATAAAAATACACACTGTCATCATGGCATGCAACCGGAAACCTTCCCGACGGTAAATTATCTGCCGTTTAGCTTCGTTTACCGCCGGATTTCCCGATGGCCCGATGCAATTCATTGATCCGCTTCATCGATTTCACCGTTTTTTGCGGCGCGGTGGAGGCGACCGACAGCACGATCATCTCCAGGCAAACCAGCACCGTCCCGTGCAGCGGCACCCGCCCATTATCGCCGCCGCGCGGCACCTCAATGACCACCTGCGCCTCCTGGCTAAAGCGGGAGTCCAGCGCCTGGGTAAGTAAAATCGTCGGGATCCCCAGACGGCGGGCCTCGCGCAGGGTCGTCATCCCCTCCCGGTGCGGCGACTTCTGCCCCATCATAATCAGCACGTCGCCGCGCTGCAGGCCGATCAGCTGCTCGGCGAGGCTAAACCCGGTGCGGTTCATTACGTACGAAGGCAGGCCGATGCGGTTCAGCAGCCTGGCGGTATACTCCGCCAGAATGCCCGAGGCGCCGATCCCAAAAATCCCCACCTGGCGCGCGTCGGTCAGCAGCGCCACCGCCTGGGCCACCGCGGCGCGGTTGTCGGGGCGCGCAAGCACTTCGCAGGCCCGCTGATGCCCTTCCAGCACGAAATCGATGCTCGAATTGACGTCGCTGGATAAGGCGCTCACCGTGGAGATCATTTTTTCCGACGAGGTCGCCGACGGGCCGAACCAGCGCTCCATGGTCTGCTTCAGCTCCCGCAGTCCGGCGAAGCCGAGCGCCTGGATGGCGCGCACCACCGTGGCGTCCGAGGTATTGGTCGCGGCGGCGATTTCCATGGCCGTGCGCTCCAGCACCGCTTCCCGGTTTTCGTTGATATAGCTCACCACCGCCAGCAGACGCGGCGACAGCTGATGCGCGCGGGCGCGAAAACGTTCGCCGAACAGGTCAACCCGCCCCTTCTCTCTTTTTACCACCGTTTTCATTTCAGCCCCTCGGGCAAAGGACGACCGGCAATGTGCGACTGTACCTGGGCGACCATCAGCGACAGCGCGGCGTAGGAGTTAGAGATAACCTCCTCGCGCGGCAGCAGAATGTAGCGCCCGGTGCGGCAGGCGCGCATAAAGTCGCACCAGCCGGGCATCACGCCCTCCATCGCCTGCAGCTCATCCTGCGGCCTGCCGCCGGTATCGGAACGCCAGGTGGCAAATACGAAATCGGCATCCAGCGCCGGCAGCTGCTCGGCGCTGACGTCAATACGCTGGCCATCGGGGATGTTGTCAATCAGCGGCGGGAAGCGGAATCCGGCATCGCGCAGCACGCGTCCCAGCGCATGATAGGCGTGATGCACGGTAACCTTGCCGTTGTTGGCCTGAATCACCGAGACTACGATGTTTTGCGTATCCACCATCGCCTTTAGCTGGGCTATCTGCGCCTGATAGCGGCGTTCGAGGATTAAGAGCCGCGGCTGGGTGCCGGTGAGCTGCGCCAGCTTACGGTAGATGCGCGGCCGCTGCCCTGCAGGTGGTCGATGCTGACCGTTGGCGCAATCTTCTCCAGCTGCTCCACCGAAACGTGGCGGCTGGGCTCGGTAATAATCAGGTCCGGTTTCGCGGCGGCCACCGCTTCGAGATCGATATCCGCCGTGCCGATAAACCGAATCGCGCTGTTATCGAAATCAACGCCGGTCAGCTGTGCGCTGGCGCGTAAAAAGTGGCTGCCGTCCGGACGCGTCCTCCCGTGGCTGGCCACCGGCGGGACGCCAAGCTCGATCAGCGGGATGGTGATATCCAGATCGTGCAGCGACACAATGCGCTGCGGGTGCAGCGGAACGGTCACCGTACGACCCAAATCATCGGTGAAGGTTTGCGTATCGGCGGCCGAGGCGACGCCCGCCAACAGCACCAGCAGAGAAACGAACCAACGCATAGCGATCCTTTTTGATTTACAGGGCGTCACGGCGACGCCAGAGCAGAACGATAAAAAACGGACAGCCGACCAGCGCAATCACGATCCCTGCAGGGATCTGCAGCGGCGCGAAAGCCAGTCGGCCAATTGTATCGGTGGCTAACACCAGCAGCGCGCCAACCAACGCGCTGCCGCAGAGCAGCGCCACCTGGCCGCCGCGCAGCAGAAACCGCGCCATATGCGGCGCCATCAGGCCAACGAAGCCGAGGCTTCCGACGCAGGAAACGCTGGCGGAGGTCAGCAGCACCGGCGCGAAAAAGCGCAGCAGGGTTAGCTGCTGCAGGCGTACGCCGAGACCGATGGCCGTGCGGTCGCCGAGCAGCGCCGCATCGGCGGCCCTGGCGGTCAAAAAAAGGATCAGCGCCCCGGGCAGCGCCCAGCAGAAGGCGACGGCCAACAGCGGCCAGGTCGCCGCGTGCAGGCTGCCCGCCAGCCAGATCATCGCCGTTTGAACATCGCGCACGTCGGCGGTGGTCATAAAAATGCCCACCGCCGCCGCCAGCGTCCACGACACGCCGATGCCGATGAGAATAAAGCGCGGGCGCGAACAGTCGCGGGCCAGCGCCAGAACCAGCAGCGCCACCAGCACGCCGCCGAGCATTCCCGCCAGCGGCCGCCAGACCAGGCCCACCGCCGGGAAGAACAGCACCAGCGCCAGAACGACAATACTGGCCCCCTCCTTCACCCCGATAAGCCCGGGATCCGCCAGACCGTTGCGGGTAATGCTCTGCATCGCCGCGCCGGCCAGACCGAGCATCGCCCCGCACAGCAGCGCCATAAACAGCCGCGGCAGGCGGATATCAAAGAGGATAAATCGCTGCTGTTCACCCACGATGTCCGCCCCCAGCAGCGCACGGAACAGGGTACCGGAGGGCATCGGGAAGCTGCCGCGGGTCAGGCTAAACAGCGCCAGCAGCAGGATGACGAGCAGCGCGACAGCGGCGATTTTTACCGCCGCAGGGCGCAGCAGAATGTGCCAGCGGCCGCAGGTCAGCGGCCGAAAGCCGGCGCGACGGACGGCGCTTTTCATTTAAAAAACCTCGCGGCGATAAAAATAAATACCGGCGCCCCCACCAGCGCGGTCATCGCGCCGGTTGCCAGCTCCTGGGGCGCAACCAGGGTACGAGCGGCGATATCCGCCAGCAGCAGCACCAGAGCGCCAACCGGAGCGGCCAGCGGCAGCGCCAGGCGAATATCTTCGCTAATCAGCCGGCGCACCGCGTGGGGGACCACCAGCCCGACAAAGCCGATCGGCCCGGCCACCGCCACCGCCGAGCCGCACAATAGCGCAATGGCGGTCAGCCCCAGCAGGCGGGTCTGAACAATCTTTACCCCCAGCCCCAGCGCGACCTTATCGCCCAGCGCCAGCACGTTAAGACGCGGCGCGATGACCAGCGCGATCGTCACTCCCGCCAGCGCCGGGAGCAGCGCAGCGCGCAGCGTTTGCCAGTTCAGCCCGGCAAGATCGCCCGCCAGCCAGGTGCGCATCGCCAGCAGCGTTTGTTCATCGAGGATCAGAATCGCCGCGGTGACCGCCGAGGCAAAGGCCGACAGCGCCACCCCGCACAGGGTAATGCGCAGCGGCGTGACGCCGCCCCGCCCGGACGACGACAGCAGCATCACGCCGCCAAACAGCAGCGCCGCGCCGCAGGCGGCGGTGAGCGGTCTGGCTAACGCCACGCCGCCGAGGCTGATTCCCAGCGCCGATGTCGCCACTACCGCCAGCGAAGCGCCGGCGTTAAGGCCGAGAATATGCGGCTCGCCCAGCGGGTTGCGGATCACGGTTTGCAGCAGCAGCCCCGCCACGCCGAGCGCCGCGCCGGTGAGCAGCGCCGCCGCGAGACGTACCAGGCGTAAATCGACAATAATTCGGTGGTCAAAATTGCGCGGATCGTAATGGAGCAGCGCCTGCAGCACCGTTTGCGGCGCAATCCAGCGCGCGCCGAGTCCGAGATGCACCAGCGAGCCGCCCAGCAGCAGGCTCAGCAGTACCAGCGCCAGCCGGGGGCGGGATTGTCGGCGCGGCGGCAGCAGCGCGGAGGCGCTCATAACGCCTTCTCCTCACGGGCGCGGAACGGCATAAAAAAGGGCTTACCGGTCTGCGGGTTGAGCGACATCTGCACGTCCACGTCAAAGACGGTTTTGATCAGCTCCGGCGTACAGATTTCCTGTTCATTAATTACCCCGGCGATCGCGCCTTTTTTAAGAAACACTAGCAGGTCGGCGTAGTTCACCGCGAAGTTCAGGTCGTGCAGGACGGTGACCACCGTGCGGCCGTGATCGCGGGTTAAGGTTTGCAGCAGTTCAAGGATGTCGACCTGATAGCGCAGATCGAGCCAGGTGGTGGGCTCATCCAGCAGAATCGTCGCCGTTTGCTGGGCGAGAGCCATCGCGATCCAGCAGCGCTGGCGCTGGCCGCCGGAGAGGCTATCAACCGCCAGGTGGGCAAACTCTGCGGTACCGGTGAGCCGCAGCGCCTCTTCTACCGCCCGTTCATCGGCCTCGGACCATTGTCGCATCAGCCCCTGCCAGGGGTAGCGCCCGCGCGAAACCAGTTCAAAAACCGTCAGCCCTTCCGGGGTCAGCGGCGATTGCGGCAGAATGCCCAGCCGACGGGAAACCTCCCGGGTCGGCATCTGGTGAATCACCTCGCCGTCCAGACGTACGCAGCCCCCCAGCGGCTTGAGCATCCGGGCGATAGTCGACAGCAGCGTCGATTTCCCCGAGCCGTTGGCGCCGGCCAGTACCGTCATTTTCCCGTGGGGGATGGTCAGATGAATATTGTCGACAATTAGCGTCTGGCCATATCCGGCCGACAGGGAATCAAGGACGATCCCCTGCTCTGCAGGCAACACCCGCTGTGGCATAACTCGCTCCCGCGCCGCAACGGCGTGGCGCCAGGCCCGCTCGTTCCGCACTCAAACAAAAATAAATCTCATTCTCTTTTGATCATGCGGTGGATGAATGTAGTAGTCAATACCCTATGACGGCGCCGGCCGCGCGGGTTTACTACCAAAATCTGCACAACATAAAACGACTTTAATAATCAATTAAAACAATAATGTATGAAATTTTCACCCAGCCCATTCCTCGCTAATTGATTGATTATTTGTTTCGTCAGTTTTTTATCTTACATAACGTTTACTACTACATGCCTTCATGATTGAATGATTCTCAATTACATATCTGGCGCGCGTTGCGGCGTAAAAAACAGCCAGGTTTATTTTTCAGGGCAATGATTTTATTGGCTTTACCTCTCCGCAAAGGCGAGGTTCGTTCACGAGACACAAAAATGATTCCACTCAATGTCCCTTATTCGGCATTAAAAGGGCGTGCGCTTTTTTCACTGATTTTTTTCACCTCACCGGGATTATTGGCAGCGGTTAATAGCGCCGATAAAACAAAGAAAACCGCTGACGAGACCATAACGGTCGTGGCCGACGGCACTCGGCAACGCGCTACCCAGGGATATCAGCCGGTCAATACCTCGACCGCCACGCTGACTACCATGCCGATGCTGGATATTCCGCAGGTGGTCAATACCGTCAGCGAGCAGGTGCTCGAGGATCAGCATGCGACGAACCTCGACGAAGCGCTGTATAACGTCGCCAACGTGGTACAAACCAATACCCTCGGCGGGACCCAGGACGCCTTCACCCGCCGCGGCTTCGGCGCTAACCGCGATGGTTCAATCATGACCAACGGCCTGCGCACCGTACTGCCGCGCAGCTTCACCGCCGCCACCGAACGCGTCGAAGTGCTCAAAGGCCCGGCCTCAACGCTGTACGGTATTCTCGACCCCGGCGGATTAATCAACGTGGTGACCAAACGCCCGGAGCGCAGCTTCGGCGGCTCCGTCTCCGCCACCTCCACCAGCTTTGGCGGCGGTACCGGCCAGTTTGACGTCACCGGCCCCATCGACGGGACTCAGCTGGCGTATCGGGTAATTGGCGAATATCAGCATGAAGATTACTGGCGTAATTTCGGCAAAGAGAAGAGCAGCTTTATTAACCCCTCCCTGACCTGGTTCGGCGAGCGGGCGACGGTGAACGTCTCATATTCGCACCGTGACTACAGTACCCCATTCGATCGCGGCACCATCTTCGATCTGAACACCGGCCATGCGGTGAACGTCGATCGCAAAACGCGTTTTGATGAACCGTTTAATATTACCGACGGTTATTCCGATCTCGCGCAGCTGAATGCCGAATACCGTCTCAGCGACGCTTGGACCGCCCGCTTCGACTACAGCTACAGCCAGGATCATTACAACGACGATCAGGCCCGGGTAATGGCCTACGACTCGGCGACCGGCAACCTGACCCGCCGCGTCGATGCCACCCACGGTTCCACCCAGAAAATGCACACTACGCGGGCGGATTTACAGGGCAACGTGGTCATTGGCGGTTTCTACAACGAGATCCTCACCGGCCTGGCCTACGAGAATTACGATCTGCTGCGCACCGATATGATCCGCTGTAAGAACGTCAAGGGTTTCAATATCTATAATCCGGTCTACGGCACTGTTGGCAAATGCTCCAGCGTTTCGGCATCCGACAGCGACCAGCGTATTCAGCAGGAGAGCTACGCGGGCTACCTCCAGGACGCGCTCTATCTTACCGATAAGTGGATTGCCGTCGCCGGGGTGCGCTATCAGTATTACACCCAGTACGCCGGCAAGGGCCGCCCGTTTAACGTCAATACCGACAGCAGCGACCAGAAATGGACGCCGAAAGCGGGCCTGGTGTATAAGCTGACGCCGTCCGTCTCGCTGTTCGGTAACGTGGCGCAGTCGTTTATGCCGCAGTCCTCTATCGCCAGCTATATTGGCAATCTGCCGCCGGAAGAGTCGACGTCTTACGAGCTGGGCGCGAAGTTCGATCTGTTCAATGGCGTCACCGCCAATATCGCGCTGTTTGATATTGATAAGCGCAACGTCCTCTACACGGAATCCGTGGGCGATGAGACGGTGGCAAAAACCGCCGGTAAAGTGCGCTCCCGCGGCGTCGAAGTGGACGTGTCCGGGTCGCTGACCGATAACCTGAGCGTTATCGCCAGCTACGGCTATACCGATGCGAAGGTCACCGACGATCCGGATTACAAAGGCAAACCGCTGCCGAACGTGCCGAAACACACCGGTTCGCTGTTCCTGAGCTACGACATTCACAATGTCTACGACAGCAATACGCTGACGGTGGGGGGCGGCGGTCGCGCGGTGAGCAAACGTTCCGGCACCAACGGCGCGGATTATTATCTGCAGGGCTATGCGGTGGCGGATGTGTTTGCGGCCTATAAGATGAAGCTGCAATATCCGGTGACCCTGCAGGTTAACGTGAAGAACCTGTTCGATAAGACCTATTACACCTCCTCCATCGGCACCAATAACCTCGGCAACCAGATCGGCGATCCGCGGGAAGTACAGTTTACGGTGAAGATGGATTTTTAAGCCTCATCCCTGTCCCGGATCGCGGCGCCTTATCCGGGCTAGCACATTGTAGCCCGGGGGCGGCGCGGCCCTACCGCGCCGCCCCCGGGAATCCCCGCCGAACGGTCAGAATCAGCACGCCCCGGATAACGCCTTGCCTTACCAGTCCTCTCCCTGGCCAAGAATGCGCAAAATATCCTGCCGATGCAGCAGCAGCAGCGGATTGTCGCGATGGCGGGGATACGTCAGCGGCAGCGCAAACTCGGCGATAATCCGCCCCGGTCGCGGCGACATGATTAACACCCGATCGCACAGCAGCAGCGCCTCTTCGATGTCGTGGGTAACCAGCAGGCTGGTATAGCCCTGCTGCTGCCACAGGGCGATCAGCTCCCGCTGCATGCTGATGCGGGTAAGGGAATCCAGCTTGCCCAGCGGCTCGTCGAGCAGCAGCAGACGCGGCTCATTCAGCAGCGCCCGGGCCAGCGCCGCACGCTGCGCCATCCCGCCGGAAAGCTGGCGCGGCCACGCTTCGCTAAACGCCTGCAGCCCCATTCGCGAAATCAGCGCGTCGGCCTTTGGCTCAAGCCCCTTTTTCCCCTGCGCCTGCGGTCCCAGCAGCACGTTTTGCCGCACCGTCAGCCACGGATAAAGGGTCGGATCCTGAAACACCAGTATCCGTTCGGGCCCCGGTCCCCCCATCGCCGCCTCATCAATCTGAATTTGCCCGGCCTGCTGCGGCTCCAGTCCCGCCAGCAGCCGCAGTAGAGTGGATTTACCGCAGCCCGAAGGACCGAGCAGCGCGACGCTCTCTCCCGGCCGCAGCTGCAGGCTGATATTCTCCAGCACCGGCACCGTCTGTTTGCCAAGGCTAAAAGCGTGATGCAGATGACTTATCGACACCGCCGCGCCGGTCGATGCCGCCTGAGAAGTGGCGTTCGCGGTTACCATTGCATCCCTCCCCGCTGCCAGCTCAGCAGCCGGTCGCGGACCATAAACAGCCCGCTAATCAGGCCGGAGCAGAGCAGCGCCATCACCAGCAGCGCCGCGTACATATTGGGATAGGCCGCCCAGCCCTGCGCCCACTGGAGATAAAAACCGATACCGGATTTCACGCCGACCATTTCGGCGACGATCAGCACCGAAAACGATGCGCCAAGCCCCATAAACAGGCCGACAAAAACGTTCGGCAACGCGGCGGGGATCGCCACGCGCAGGATCAGGAAACGCTGGCTGGCGCCCAAGGTTCGCGCGACGTCATACCACGCCTTATCGATACCGATAACCCCGGACCAGGTCAGCACGGTCACCGGGAACCAGGTGCTGAGCGCGATCAGAAACACGCTGGCGCCGAAGCTGGAGGGGAAGATAAACAGGCACAGCGGCAGCAGCGCGGTGGACGGCACCGGCCCCAGCAGACGCAACACCGGATGCACCCAGTAGCCGATCCGCTGGGACCAGCCGATCGCCAGCCCGCTGATAAAACCGCAGCTGGTGCCCAGCAGCACCCCGAGCCCGAGCAGCCCCAGCGAATGCAGAAGGCTATCAAGCAGGCGCGGCCAGTCATCGTGCAGCACCTCAATCAGCGCCTGCGGCGGCGCGAAAAACGGCACCGGCAGAAACGCCGTCTTGGCCGTCAGTCCCTCCCACAGCGCAAAAAGCAGCGGCAGCAGCGCCAGCCACTTTCCGGCATGCTGCAGGCGAGTCCCCCGCTGCCGCCAGTAGCGGTAGCTCAGCGCCAGCAGCAACAGTCCGCCGCCAAGGGTGAACTGCGCCAGCGCCCACCCTTCGCTAAACGGCCAGCGCCGCCCGGCATCGGGCCAGGCCAGGGTAAACAGGCCGCCCAGCAGCCATAGCGCGGCGGCAAGCCAGCCTTCCTTCCACAGCGGCCTGCCGCTTGCCGGGCGCGTCAGCACCCGTTCAGGCGAAAACGTTGACATAAATGCTCTCCGCAAACTGATGGGGATCGGTTCCCGGTTTAATGACCTGCACCCGCTGAAGATCCACGGCGTACTGGGTCAGCTCTTTGACAAACGCCTCGCCCACCGCATGATGGCCGTGCCCCTGGCCGTGGAGAATGCCGCTGACCTCCGCCTCATTGGTATTCAGCGCATGGGCGAGGAAGGATTGCGCCACGCTCTCCGGATGCGCGGCGGCATAGCTGTGCGCCTCAAGAATCGCCTGGGTGAGCGCGGCGGCGGCCGGTTTATGATCGCGCGCCAGGCTACCGCTGACCCCAAGCACGCAGCAGCTCAGGTTAGCGTAATCGCCGGTCATATTGCTGGCGATAAGCTGATATTTACCGGTTGCCAGCAGACGATAGCTGAAGGGTTCGCTGCCGCTGATGGCGGCAATTTCGCGTTTATCCAGCGCCACGCTGAGTAAATCTGCCGGATAGACTTTCCACTGCACATCGCTTATCGGATCGATGCCGTGGCGCTTAAGCAAGATGGCGAAGAAGTTTTTATCCGGCCCGGCCATATCGGTGACGCCGATGGTTTGCCCCTTCAGGCTCTCCAGGCCGCCGAACGGCGAGTTTTTCGCCGTCAGCAGGTTCAGGCAGCCGCCGTGGGTTCCAGCGGTGAGCTTCACGTCGAAGCCCTGCTCCAGCGCCTTCAGCCAGCGCAGCGCCATCCCGACGCCGGCGTCGGCCTTGCCGGTGGCAATCGCCTCCAGCAGCACGTCCGTCGAGTTGCCGAAGTTAACGAACTCCACGTCGAGATTGTATTTACTGAAGATCTTCTGCTGCTCCGCGACGGCAACCGGCGCCAGGCACACCGCGCTTTTGTTAATCGCCAGCTTGATTTTGTACGGCTGCGCCAGGCGCAGGGCCGGGTGTTCCTCACCGCTCGCCATGGCCGCCATATCGTGAGCCCAAAGGGGCAGAGAGGCCCCGGCCAGCGCAAGGCTGCCGGTCAAGCGTAAGAAACGACGGCGAGATGTCATCATGGCGACACCTCCGCATGGGCCTGCGCGGCAGGCACGCTAAAGCCGTTATCAAACGTCGGCGTCACGTCCAGCTTTGCGCGGATCAGCCCGTTGGCGAGGTAAAAGTCCGCCGTCGACTGCTGCTGAGCGACCGTCTTCGCGTCCAGACGCAGCCACTGCGACTGGCGATTGGCAAACTGCGCGCGGGCGATATCCGCCGGGAAACGAATAATTTCCCCCAGCGTTTTACCGTAGCTATCGAGATTGGCGTAGGCCCAGCGCTCGGCGCCGGCCAGGCGATTGAGGTAATCCTGCAGCGCCGCGCGCTTCTGCGGATCCTTAAGGGCATCATCGGTTGCCGCCAGGAAAGTGTTACCCGGCAGCAGCCCTTTGCCGCTGACCAGAATCTGCCCCTCGGCGGTCTTCACCAGCTGCGTGGTGTACGGCTCCCAGGTCGCCCAGGCGTCCACCGAACCGTTGAGCAGCGCCACTTTGGCGTCCACCGGCCCGAGAAACACCCACTGCACCTCTTTCGGCGAAATTCCCGCCTGCTCCAGCGCTTTCAGCGCCACAAAGTGGCCAATCGACCCTTTACCGGTAGCGATGCGTTTGCCTTTTAAATCCGCGGCGCTTTTCAACGCGCTGCCGGGCGAGACCAGCACCGCGGTGCCGGCCGGGTTACTTTTATCGACGGCGATGGCTTTAACCGGCGCGCCGTTAGCCAGCGCGAACAGCAGCGGCGCATCGCCGATAATTCCCGCATCCACCGCCCCGGCGTTAAGCGCTTCCGCCAGCGGCGCGGCGGCCGGAAACTCGGCCCATTTAATCTCGTAAGGAAGATCCTGCAGGGCGTTGGCTGCCTCCAGCTGCGAACGCATGCCGCCTTTTTGATCGGCGATTCGCAGGGTGATTCGCTCCTGAGCCGCCGCATAGCCGCTCAGGGCCAGCAGCATAACCACCCCGGCTAAACCGGTAAAATTAAGTCTGCGCATATGAATTATCCTTATTTTTGAAAAGCGTGTTTGCCGGCCGCCAGCCACGCGCTGTCGCTCTGCGGGGTATGTACCCGCCCGCACAGCACGTTGCGATAGTGGCGTTCCAGAGGATTTTGCCGACTCAGGCCATGGTTGCCGGTCAGCTCCAGCGCCAGGTTCACCGCCTGAATGGCGTTGTCGGTAATCGTGACTTTCGCGAGATTCGCCTCAATGGCGGAAAAGCCCAGCTGCGCGGCCTTTTCCAGCAGAGTGCGATTGACCAATAGCCAGCCGTCAATCTGGCCGACTTTTTCCTGCACCCGCGGCAGGCTGGAAAGGGGTTGCCCAAGGCTGCCCGGAATACGCGTACCCAGCCACGTTACCAGCCAGTCGCGGGCGGCCCGCGCGATGCTGTCGTAAATCGCCGCCAGCAGCGCCGTATGGCGGTTGGCAAACAGACGAAACTGTTCCGCATCCGGCGCGGGAGGCGCATCGGCAGGCCACACGTCCACCGCGTGCTCTGCAGCCACCCGGACGTTGTTCAGCACCACTTCGTGGCTGCCGGTTGCCCGCATTCCGGCGTGATCCCAGCTGTTCACCACGGTAATGCCCTCACTGTCGCGGGGCACCAGCCAGGTGCCGACCAGCGGCGGAGCGTCGTCGCTGCGGCCCCAGATGGCCAGCCAGCTCAGCCCCTCAATACCGGTGGTATAGATTTTATGGCCGTTAATCTGCCACCCTTCCGCGCGGCGGGTCGCCACGGTTTGCGGCAGGCCGCCGCGCGCCGGGGAGCCCAGTTCCGGCTCCACGCGCAGGCTGTTGATCAAGCCTCCCCGCTCGACGGCATCGTGAAAAACCCGCTGGCGCAGCGGCTCGGACCAGTTCTCGTTTTCCGCCAGCCGCAGATGGTGCAGGTACTGCATGCAGACGATCAGCGCCGTCGCCGGTTCGCCCCAGGCGATGGCCGCAATGGCCTGCTGAAGCTCGGCTAAGCCGGCACCTGCCCCGCCGTACTGCTGCGGCACGGCGAGGCTTAAAAAACCGCGCTGGCGCAGACGGTCGATATTGTCGCGGGGAAAGTCGCCGCTGGCGTCGAGACTGGCCGCCTGCTCCGCCATCAGCTGGCGTACCTCCGTCAACCGCCGCGCCCAGTCATCGCTTGTCTGACCGATCACGAGGCGCGCTCCGCCACGGCGCGCAGGGCGGCTTTTTCGCGGGCGATCGGCAGCAGCGCTTTACCGTACTCCTGAGCATCGTTGAGCGGGTCAAATCCGCGGATCAGGAAGTTGCGCACGCCGAGGTCGTAGTAGTCGAGCAGCGCGTCGGCGACCTGTTCCGGGGTGCCCACCAGCGCGGTGGAGTTGTGGCCGCCGCCTACCAGCTGCGCGATCCCGGTCCACAGGCGTTTATCCACCACCTTGCCCTGCGCCGCCGTCGCCCGCAGACGCTGCGCCCCGACGCTGTCGGGCTTGGCTTTGAAACCGCCTCCGCTCTGCGCCGCCCGCTCGGTGGCGACGTGCAGGATATGCTCGGCTTTCTCCCAGGCCTCGGCTTCGGTCGCGGCGATAATCGGCCGGAACGAGACGCTGAAGTCGATTTCGCGCTGATGTTTCGCCGCCTCGGCCCGCACGCGCTGGATGGTTTCCGCGGTTTGCGCCAGCGACTCTCCCCACAGAGCGAAGACGTTGGCGTGCTTGCCGGCCACGGCGATGGCCGCTTCCGACGAACCGCCGAAATAGAGAGGGATATGCGGTTTTTGCAGCGGGCGAATGGCCGACCACGCCTGTTCCGCCTGATAAAAGTCATTGGCGATATCCACCGGCTGTTCGGCGGTCCACACCTTGCGGACGGTCTCAAGGAAGGCATCGGTACGCGCATAGCGCTGATCGTGATCGAGGTAATCACCGTCGCGGCGCTGCTCGGCGTCATTGCCGCCGCTGATGATATGTACCGCCAGACGGCCGCCCAGCAGGTGTTCAAGGGTAGCGAACTTACGCGCGGCGAGGGTCGGCGAGACAAAACCGGGACGATGAGCCAACAGGAAGCCGATCTTTTGCGTCGACAGACCCGCCAGCGCGGTCACCAGGAATCCGTCGGGTTGATCGGACCAGTGGCCCACCAGCAGGCGGTCAAACCCGGCGGCCTCGTGGGTTTGCGCGAAACGCACGATGTAATCGCGGTCAAAAATCGGGCCGACCGGGGCGATGGTTTCCGACGACAGGCGGTGGCCGATCATGCCGAGAAATTGAATGCTCATGCAGAACTCCTTGTAGCAGGATAATGAGTGGGCCGCCGCGGCGGCGCGTTTTCATTACCCTATACACGGGCTCTTAATGAACAAAATGCATTTTTATCATATCTTAATATGCGAGATAAGCATTTATAAAAATTATATATACGTTTCAGCCAGATAAGTTTAGCTGCTGAACGACTTTGCCGGCGAAAAAAGTCAGCGGCTGGCTCAGATTGGCCAGATTCTGCGCGTGAACCAGCCACAGATGCACCTCGGGCTGGAAATCCGCCAGCGTCAATACCGTCACCTCGTCGCGCCACGGGCTGGCGGCCAGCGCGGCGCGCGGCACCAGGCCAAGCCCCAGCCCCTGCGCCACGAGGCTGATTTGCAGCTGGGCGCCCGCGGTCTCGACATTCAGCGCCAGACGCAGCCCCTGGGACTGCAGTTCGCGGATCAGCCCGGCCCGCAGGCCGCAGCCGTCGGGATTGAGCACCCAGCCTTTTTCCGCGCAGTCGCGCAGCGCCCCGGCGTGAAGACGCCAGCTTTTAGCCGCAATTACCACAATATCCAGCGGGCACAGCAGGCGCCCGCCGTAGCCCTCAGCAAAGCGTTGCTGTTCCGGCCCCATCGCCAGCACGCCGTCCAGCTCGACGCTTTCAAGGCGCTTTTGCAGCAGCCCGCTCCAGCCGCAGGTCACCTGCGGTCGCAGGGCGGGAAACTGCTGGCGCAGCGCGCTCAGCGCCGGCTGCAGGGCAATTTCCGCCACGCTCTGCGGGACCCCGAGACGCAGGATACCGTGCGGCTCGGCCTCGGGGTCGAGCAGGCCGTACAGCTTTTTGGTCTCCCGCTTGATGCTCAGGCACTGCTCGTAAACCCGGTGCCCGGCGGCGGTCAGGGTGAGCGGCCGGGTCTGACGCTCCAGCAGCGTTACGTTGAGGGTTTGCTCAAGACGCTGCAGACGACGGGTAATCGCCGATTGGGTAATACCGAGATATTCCGCGGCCTGGTTAAGCGAGGAGAACTGCACGGTGGCCAGCAGTGCGTCAATGTCGTCGATGCGCATAGCGTCCTTAATGTGATTTTTGCATATTAATATATGCGGAAATTGCATTTTAATTATATTAACGCCTTTGCTAGCGTAAAGACCAGTCCCGACAACAGGAAGCGACCATGACCGCACCGCGAGTGGAAAAATTACGCCAGTTTATTCAAGACCTTGATGCCCTGCATCGCGAATTTGCCGATGAACAGCCCCTGCTCGACGCCGTGGCCCTGCGCCTGGCCGCGCTGGTGAAAAAGGATGACTGGCTGCCGGAGGAGTACACCCTGCCGCATCCCCACCACTATCAGCAGTATCTGCTGCATGCCGATTCCGGACAGCGTTTTTCCATTGTCAGCTTCGTCTGGGGGCCGGGGCAATCGACGCCGATTCACGATCATCGGGTGTGGGGCGCCATCGGCATGCTGCGGGGCGCGGAGGAGAATCAGCGCTACCGCCTGGACGAGCGCGGCCAGCCGATGGTCAGCGGCCTTGCTGAACGCCTTTCCCCCGGTGAAGTGGAAAAAGTCTCTCCCCGCGACGGCGATATTCACCGGGTGAGCAACGCCCTCGCGGATAGCGTCTCGATCAGTATTCACGTTTACGGCGGCAATATCGGCGGCGTCAGGCGAGCGGTTTATACCCCGGAAGGCCTCGTCAAACCTTTTGTCTCCGGCTACTCCAACCGCCACTTACCCAATATCTGGGATCTCTCAAAGGATAATTAATATGCCCACCTGTTCTTATCGCCCGGCCGCCCAGCTGCGCCAGACGCTGCTGGACGGCGCCGAGCTGGCGCTGATCGACGTTCGCGAAGAGGCCGACTTTGCCCGCAGCCATCCGCTGTTTGCCGCTAATCTGCCGCTCAGCAAGCTGGAGCTGGATATTTTTCGGCGCGTGCCGCGCCTGACGACGCCGATTACCGTCTATGACGGCGGCGAAGGTCTGGCGGAGCGGGCCGTCGAGCGCCTGCAGAGCTGGGGCTACGAAGATGTCGCCCTGCTGGAAGGCGGCCTGCCGGGGTGGCAGCGCAGCGGCGGAGAGCTGTTCCAGGATGTGAATTCGCCGAGCAAAGCGTTCGGCGAGCTGGTGGAGAGCGAGCGGCATACCCCCTCGCTGAGCGCCGGGGAAGTGCAGGCGCTGCTCGATGGTCAACAGGAGGTGGTTGTCGTCGACGCGCGCCGTTTCGATGAGTATCACACCATGAATATTCCCGGCAGCATCAGCGTGCCCGGCGGGGAGCTGGCGCTGCGCATTGAGGGCCTGATTCCATCATCGCAGGCGACGGTGATCGTCAACTGCGCGGGGCGCACGCGCAGTATTATCGGCACGCAGTCGCTGCGCAATGCCGGTTTGCCCAATCCGGTCTACGCGCTGCGCAACGGCACCATCGGCTGGACCTTAGCCGGGTTTGACCTTGAGCGCGGCCAGCAGCGGCGTTATGACGCCGATTTTCGCGCCCCAGCCGAACGCGCGGCGGCGGTGAGGCAGCTGGCGGAGCGAGCCGGCGTCGCCTTTATAGACAGCCCAACCCTTCAGCGCTGGCTGCGGCAGCCCGCCCGCACCACTTACCTGTTCGACGTCCGCAGCCCGGAGGAGTACGCCGCAGGTCATCTGCCGCTGAGCGTTAGCGCGCCCGGCGGGCAGCTGGTGCAGGAAACCGACCATTTCGCCAGCGTGCGCGGGGCGCGCATTGTGCTGATTGCCGATGACGAGATACGCGCGCCGATAACGGCGTCCTGGCTGGCGCAGATGGGGTGGGAAGTGGCGGTATTACGCGATGCGCGCGCGGAAGATTTTAGCGAGCGCGGTACCCCCGCAGGCCGCGTACCGCCGGGTCCGCAGGCGGAGGAGATTGCCCCGCAGCAGCTGGCGGCACAGCTGAGGGAGCCGGGAACCGTGGTGCTGGACTTTACCACCAGCGCCAACTACGTCGCCCGGCATATTCCCGGCGCTTACTGGCTGGTGCGTTCACAGCTGCGCCAGGCGCTGGAGGTGCTGCCTTCCGCCGAGCGTTACGTTGTCACCTGCGGCAGCAGCCTGCTGGCCCGCTACGCGGTGCCTGAGGTTGCGGCGTTAACCGGTAAACCGGTGCAGCTGCTGAGCGGCGGCACGCTGGCGTGGATTGACGCCGGGCTGGCGCTGGAGCATGGCGAGACGCATCTGGCGACGCCGCGCAGCGATCGCTATCAGCGCCCGTATGAAGGTACCGATAACTCACCCGCGGCAATGCAGGCCTACCTCGACTGGGAGTTCGGCCTGGTTGAACAGCTGAAGCGCGATGGCACGCACGGGTTTAAAGTATTGTGATGTCCCCCGCTCGCGCTGCGCTTAGCGGGGCTACGGGCTCACTGCCGTCTGCCATACCGTCGCCCGGACAGATGCGCAGCATCGCCTCCGGGAAATTATGCCGAACTGCGCTCTGCTCCCGGGGGCGGCGCAAGCGCCTGCCCGGGCTACAGGTCCACCGCCGTCTGCGAACCCGTCGCCCGGGGAAGGGCCGCAATCAGATCTCCGGGGTATTTTTAAAGCCCATCAGCATCAGCATCGGCTCCTGCTGCGCCCCCGCCGGGTCGAAATGATAGCGATTGCCCTGACGGTCGCCGCCGATATACCACGAGATCTCGGTTTTGCCTTCCGCCAGCGCCTTGCGCACCGCTTTATCGACATCCACCATCCGGTATTCGCGTTTGGAATTGAGGTACAGCGACGCCTCCGAACTGTAGTTGCAGGGCGGGCGATGATTCCAGGTCACGCTGTTCGCGCTCCAGTCGTTGCTCGCCGGATAGAAAAAGATCTGATCCGCGCCGTTGGTTTCCACTTTTCCGCCGTAGATCCGCAGCTGATATTTAAACAGCGAGGCGTCCTGATCCTGAGGCAGCGGCGGGATAGGGAATTTCACCAGCGTCATGGTTTCCGGATTGTGCGTGCGCCCGCCGTTTTGCCAGTTATCGCTGACCACCAGGTTTTCCGGCGCGGGATGGGCGACCGTCGGCGCGGTGCTGTCCACCAGCGCATTCTCCTTCACCGTCGTGAAGCGATACGGCACCGCGCTGCCGCAGTCGATTCCCTTGTTCATGCAGCGCTCGGTCATATAGTGCGCCCCTTCCACCGTCCAGCCGTTCATAAAATCCGCGTGCGCCGTATAGATACTGCCCCAGCGCTCTTCGCGCTTCTCACCGTCCATGATCGGATCCAGGGAGAGCTGAATCTTCGCGGTATCCAGAGATGTAATCTGCGGCAGAACGTAGGCCACATTCATATTCACCGTCGGGATTTTCACCGGATAGTCGCTCGGACAGGCGCCGTTGACGTCGTATGCCGCGTTACTGTGTCCGTGAGCCGGTTTGAGGTTGACCCCATCCCAGCAGTTGGGGAACTGAATACCGATATTAAACTGTACCGCATCGCCACCTTTCCGCAGCCCACAGACTTCGCCGGCCTTGTTGCTGTAGCCTTTGCCGTTAGCGCACAAAAAGGTGATGCGCGAGCTGGGCGCCGAACCGTGGTGATCGCCCGCCAGCAGTTCGAGACCCGCCGGGAACGGGTGCAGCGGATACTGTTCCACTTTGGTGGTCTGATAGTAGGTTTTTTGATACGCCGGCGTCACCACCTGACCATCCGGCAGCTTCATCGATGGCACCCAGTAGGCGGAACCGTCGGCCTTGTTATCGCAGGTGGTTTCCGGCTGGTCGCGCAGCGTCTGATAGGTGGAAACCGCATCGGTATGGGTATTACCAAAAAAATCATGCCACATGGCCTGATTCGGTTTGCCGAACATCATGATGGCGTCATCGCCCAACGTATGGTGATAAGCGCAGACCACGTGGGCCTGCGGGCCGGCATGAGCGGAAAACGCGCCGGCAACCAGCAGCGGCGCGAGAGTTAAAGTGAACGCGTTCAATTTCATTTTGCAATCCTCCTTGTTTGAAGGAGTGCAGAGATAGCAAACGCCCGCCGATGTTACACATCATCAAACATCATTTCGTCTCATCGGCCCGCCCCATCAGGCTCGCGCATGATCCATGAGTACTGAAATGACTTCGGCGCCGGGAAATGCGTGCGCCGACGAAACGACCCCAGCCGCTGCGGCGTGCAGTAGGTGCAGCTCCCCAGCCACTCCATGTTTTCCTCCGGTACGCCCGCGCTGCGCAGCAGGAGGTGGGCAAAAGCCCGCAGATCGAACCACGCATTGTCGCCCGCGGTCGCTTTCGCCTGCTCCCCCTCCGACGCCGCCTGATGGGACAGGAAGAGCTGCTCCCGATGGCGTTTTGCCAGCTCGCCGGCGGGCATCGCCAGCAGCGCCTGGTAGAAGTCGCCGGTGACTTCATAGCAGCAGGGGTGAATATGCGGCCCGCTCACCACCACCAGATCTTGCGGGTCGACGTGATAACGCTGAAACAGCGCAAGGCTATTTTCGATAATCCCGCTGGCCGCGCCGCGCCAGCCTGCGTGCACGCTGCAGACATAGCGCCCATCGCGCGACGCCATCAGCAGCGGCAGACAGTCGGCGGTCACCACGCCCATCTTTTGCCCGCTGACGGCGGTAAACATCGCATCGGCGTGGGGGCGCTCCGCCTGCGGCGCCCGATACTCATGTACGATATTGCTGTGAACCAGTTTAACCGGCGCCATTTCGCTATAGGGAAAGGCGGCGGTTTCATGAACGTCGAGAAAGGCGTAGCGGATACCGGGGATATCGCTCAGTAAGCGGGATGTAAAAGACATGATGCTCGGAAGAATCAATGGATGATGATTTAACCTATGCCAAAGTAGAGAGATGCGCAAGGCGGATTCCCGGGCTACCAGTCCGGTAGCCCGGGCAAGGCGCGGCTTTACCGCGCCGCCCCCGGGAATCAGCGAAAATGCTCAGGCCAGCGCCGTGCGCTTTTGTCGGCTCATCAGCCAGAACACCGCCGCGCCCGCCAGCAGAATGCCGGGAGCGGACGCAGCCATCACCCCGACGGTGCCGGTGCCCAGCGCCAGCATTTTGCCCGCCAGCAGCGGACCGCTCATCGCGCCGAGGCGGCCAATCGCCACCGCCGTCCCCACGCCGGTGGCGCGGATTTCGGTGCGATAGAACAGCGGAGCCAGCGCGTAAAGCACGCTCTGGCCGCCAGTGGCAAACAGTCCGGCGACAAAGCCGGAGAAGAGCATTGCGGTCAGCGAGGACGCGGTCCCCAGCGCCAGCAGCGACGCCAGCATGCCGGTATAGATCAGCAGCGACATCCACAGCGGGCTGAGCTTATCCATCAGCGCCCCCAGCAGCAGCGTGCCGCAGGCGGCGCCAAACTGCAGAACAAACATCACTCCCGCCGCCTCGCTGGGGCTGAACCCCTGGCCGACTAACAGCATCGGCAGCCAGTTGATCAGCATATAGACCACCAGCAGCGTGAAAAAATAGCACAGCCACAGCAGCAGCGTGGCGGTAGCGTTGCCCGGCGCGAGGAGCGTGCGCAGCGGCACGCCCCGCGCGCTGCGCTGAAACACCGGCGATTCCGGCAGCCAGCGCAGCAGCAGCGGCACCAGCAGCAGCGGAACGATACCGCCGATCCAGAACACCGTTTGCCAGGCCGCGGCAAGGCCGAAAAAGCCCAGCGCCGCCGCCAGCGCCGCGCCGATGGGGACGCCGCAGTACATCAGGCTGACCGCCCTGCCGCGAAAGCGGGGGCCGGCGGCCTCGGAGGTTAAGGCAATCAGATTCGGCAGCGCCGCGCCCAGGCCGACGCCGGTCAGCAGCCGGGCCAGCAGCAGCGTGGGATAATTCCACGCCAGCGCAGTAGCGATTGAGAACAGGCCAAAGAGCAGCACCGAGCCCAGCAGAATTCGCTTGCGGCCATAGCGATCCGCCAGCATGCCGCCCACCAGCGCGCCGGGCAGCAGGCCGAGGATCCCGACGCTGAAAATCCAGCCCATCTGCATTTTATCCAGCGCGAACGCCTGCGCCATGCCTACGGCGGCGATGCCTGCCGCCTGCAGATCCAGCCCTTCCATCAGGGCCACCATAAAACAGAGCCCGACGGTTAACATCAGGCGCGAATTGCTTGCAGTCGTTGTTTGGGTCATAGGGTACCTTTGCGATATCCGGACAAGCGGAGCAGGTGAATGGCGGCTGATACGTTGCCAGCCGCGCGTTGCTTTTATTTGCTGCGGTTAAGCAGATCCAGCGCGACGTCGACGATCATATCTTCCTGACCGCCCACCATCCGCCGCTTGCCGAGCTCGACGAGGATATCCACCGCGCTCAGGCCGTAGCGCCCGGCGGCCGCTTCGCTGTGGCGCAGAAAGCTGGAGTAAACCCCGGCATAGCCCAGCGCCAGCGTTTCGCGGTCAACCCGCACCGGGCGATCCTGCAGCGGGCGCACCAGCTCATCGGCGGCGTTCATCAGAGCATACAGATCGGTACCGTGATTCCAGCCGAGCTTATCGGCGGCGGCGATAAACACCTCCAGCGGCGCGTTGCCCGCCCCGGCCCCCATCCCCGCCAGGCTGGCATCGATACGGTCGCAGCCCTCTTCCACCGCGGCGATGGAGTTGGCCACGCCGAGACTGAGGTTATGATGCGCGTGCATCCCGGTGGCGGTTTCCGGCTTCAGCACCGCCTTGAGGGCGCGGAAGCGATCGCGAATATCGTTCATGTTCATCGCCCCGCCGGAATCCACCACGTAAATACAGGTGGCGCCGTAGGATTCCATCTTCAGCGCCTGCTGCGCCAGCTGTTCCGGGGAGGTCATATGGCTCATCATCAGGAAGCCGACGGTGTCCATGCCCAGCTCGCGGGCGAAGGCGATATGCTGCGCGGAAACATCCGCCTCGGTGCAGTGGGTCGCCACGCGCACCACCCGAGCCCCGGCCTGATACGCGTTTTTCAGGTCGTGCAGGGTGCCAATGCCGGGTAGCAATAAAGTGGCGATCTTCGTCTGGCTGACCGACTCCGCCGCCGCCTCAATCCACTGCAGGTCGCTGTACGCGCCGAAGCCGTAGTTAAAGCTGGAACCCTGCAGACCGTCGCCGTGGGCCACCTCTATCGAATCGACGCCCGCGCAATCCAGCGCCCGGGCAATCTGGCGCACATTGTCGAGCGAGTATTGATGACGAATCGCGTGCATCCCGTCGCGCAGGGTCACGTCTGAGATATAGAGTTTTTTGCCGTTCATGCTGCTTCTCCCGCCGCGTCGTTCATCGCCTGGGCCATTTTTTCCGCCGTCGCCAGCGCCGCCGACGTCATAATATCGAGGTTACCCGCGTAGGCTGGCAGATAGTGCGCCGCCCCTTCGACCTCGAGATAAACCGCCGTTTTCAGGCCGGAGAAGCGGCCGACGCCCGGCAGGTTTACCGGTTTATCTTCCGGGATGACCTCAAACTGCACCTGCTGCTTCAGGCGATATCCCGGCACGTAGGCCTGTACCGCCGCCGCCATCTCGGCGATCGACGCGGCAATCGCCTGCTGCGATGCCGCTTCGCTCAGGACATAAACGGTGTCGCGCATCATCAGCGGCGGCTCCGCCGGATTCAGCACGATAATCGCTTTGCCTTTCGCCGCGCCGCCCACTTTCTCAATGGCCTGCGAGGTGGTTTCGGTAAATTCATCAATGTTGGCGCGCGTCCCCGGCCCGGCGGATTTGCTGGCAATCGAGGCGATGATCTCCGCATAGTGCACTTTTGCCACCCGGGAGACCGCCGCCACCATCGGGATGGTGGCCTGGCCGCCGCAGGTCACCATATTGACGTTGCCTTCGGCCAGATTGGCCTCGAGATTGACCACCGGCACGCAGTACGGGCCGATGGCCGCCGGGGTCAGGTCGATCACCCGGATCCCCGGCCTGGCTTCCCGCAGCGCGGCGTCGTTTTTCACGTGCGCTCCGGCGCTGGTGGCGTCAAAAACCACATCGATATCGGCGAATTCCGCCATCTGCATCAGGCCGCCAACGCCCTCGTGCGTGGTGGCGACGCCCATGCGCCGGGCGCGGGCCAGGCCGTCGGACTCAGGGTCGATGCCGACCATTACCGCCATCTCCAGGTGCTGCCCGTGGCGCAGAATTTTGATCATTAAATCGGTGCCGATATTGCCGGAGCCGATAATGGCGACTTTACGTTTACTCATCACTCTCTTCCTCTTTGGCGACAAAGGTCGCCGCCACTGAACCTAAACCGTCGATATGGGCGGCAAAACGATCGCCGGCGGTAATCGCCACCATCGGGCCTAACGCCCCGGTCAGCACGATATCCCCCGCCCGCAGCGGCTCGCCGAGGCTGGCCATTTTGCGCGCCAGCCACACCGCCGCGTTCAGCGGATGGCCAAGACATTCGCTGCCGCGCCCGCTGGAGACCTCTTCCTCGTTACGGGTCATGCACATCGCGCAGTTTTTCAGATCCAGCCCATCCGGGCGCCGCGCCGGGCTACCCAGCACGTAAACGCCGCAGGAGGCGTTATCGGCGACCGTATCGACAAAGCCAATCGACCAGTCGCGAATACGGCTGCCGACCACCTCCAGCGCGGGAAGCACCCAGTCGATGGCGGCGTACAGTTCATCAAAGGTGGTATCGGCATGCGGCAGATCGCGTTTCAGCACCAGGGCGATTTCGGCCTCCACTTTCGGCTGCAGCACCCGGGAGAACGGCACATCGGCGTTATCGCCGTAGCACATGTCGGCAAAAAGGGTGCCGAAGTCCGGCTGGTCAACGCCCAGCTGCTGCTGCACTTTAGGATGGGTCAGCCCCACCTTGCGTCCCGCCACCCGGCGGCCGTTCGCCACGTGGTGCTGCACGTTCATCCGCTGGATGGCGTAGGCCGCTTCCGCGTTGTCAACGCCGAGCGCATCGCGCAGCGGTTCAATCGCCTGGCCGCGGCTTTCCGCCTCACGCAGACGCTGCGCCAGTTGTTCAAGAGATAAGGTTGTCATCAGCACTCCTCAGGTACGCGCCAGAAAATCGAGCACCAGCTGGTTAAAGCTCTCCGCGTGCTCCCACTGCGCCCAGTGGCCGCAGTCGCGATAGATATGCAGTTCGGAACCGTTAATGCCCGCCAGCAGGCGCAGCCCGGCGTCCATCGGTACAAAGCGATCGTTACGCCCCCAGACGATCAGGGTCTGCGCGCGGATTTCGCCGAGACGCGGGCTAAAATCCGGGAACTGCTTCGGGTTGGCTTCCAGGCTTTGGACGAAATTATCCAGATGCTCCCGGCGCGACAGCATATTATTGAGGCGCGCTTCAAACAGCGCGTCGGTCAAATCGCGGGTATCGAAGACAAAGATGTTCATCATCTTTTTCAGGTTTTCGATGGTCGGCTCACGGTACAGGCCGTTCAGCAGCTTGATGCCTTCCGTCGGCATCGGCGTAAACAGGCTCATGCCGCCGGTTCCGCCGCCCATCAGCACCAGTTTGCCGACGCGCTCCGGCCAGCTGAGGGTAAAGGCCACCGCGCTGTGTCCGCCCATCGAATTGCCCAGCAGATGCACTTTGCTGATATCCAGCTGGTCAATCACGCTTTTCAGCACCCTGGCGTTCAGGTCGGAACGGGAGCCGCGGTTGACGATAGAATCGCTTTTTCCCCAGCCGGGGCAGTCCAGCAGAATGACCCGGTAGCCCGCCTCGACCAGCGGGTCGATATTGCGGCTAAAGTTGGCCCAGCCGGTAGCCCCGGGGCCAGAGCCGTGCAGCAGGACCACGGTTTCGTCGCCCTCGCCGCAGTCATTAAAATGGATGCGTAATGTTTCTCCGCCCTCTTCCACGCTGAGGAAACGGCTGGTGGCGGCTTCAGTTTGCGGTTGGTAGCTCATCATATACTCCCGTTAATTCAGTTCTGCGCGGCGGCGCTCAGCGAGCCAAATCCGGCAATCCACTCGGGGATTGGTCGGTAATAGCGGCCTTCGCAGCGCCAGCGGCCAAATGCGGATAGCGCGGCAAAGGCGGCCACCCAGGTTTTAATTTCGTGCGTCGATTTCCCGGCCATTGCCGACAGCTCTTCGTTACTGACGGCATCCAGCTCCGCCAGCCGCCCCTGCTCCAGCAGGCTCATAAAGCGGGTATCCCAGACGGGGTTGAGCGGATAGAGCGAGTTCTGGTCCTCGATAAACTGCTTCGCCGCGCTGATGACCCGCTGCTGGCGCAGTTCACGCTCGTCCGGCGGCAGCTGCCTGCCGCTGCCCAGCAGCCGGTCGCGCATATGGGCATCGGCCTTCGCCAGCTCCGGTACCGGCGGCTGATGCGACAGGCCGCCGGAGCCGAGGATTAATACCCGTTTATTGAGGGTGGTCAGGAAGCGGCCAATGGCTTCGCCCAGCATGCGGGTGCGCTGAAAGCCCGGCAGCGGCGACGCCACGCCGTTGATAAACACCGGCAGAACCGGCAGGGTATCCAGCCCGCCGAGCAGGAACTCCAGCGGTTGCGCAAAGCCGTGATCCACCTGCATGCAGTAGGAGACCGCCAGATCGATGCCCTCTTTCATCACCGCGTGGGCGCAGGCCTCCGCCAGCGCCGTCGGCACCGGCAGAACGCCGCTGGCGCTGCTGAAGTCGCCGATAGCGGTCGCCCCGATGCCTAAACAGAACGGCGGCATCACATCGTAGAAAAAGCCGTTGTAGTGATCGGGAGCAAACAGCACCACCAGCTCCGGGTCGAAGGCGGCAATGCGCGCCCGCGCGTCGGCGATGGTGCCGTTCACTTCGTCCAGCACCGCCTGTTCCGGGTCAACATAGCCCACCAGCGGGGTATGGGAGAGGCAATGAAGATATGCGTTCATATCAGGCCACCTGTTCAATCGTGGTTGCCGCCTGCGCGGAAGCCAGCTGCATCTTGCTCGCCAGCGCGTCGAGCTTTTTGCTCAGGGTTTGCGGGATGGCCACGGTGGCGACGAAGCGGTCCGGACGCACCACGGCAATGGCGGTATCGTGCTGCGCGAACCAGCTTTTCAGGCGGTTTTGCGTATCGCCGACGCGGATAACGCCGGGCACGTTGTCCTGATCGCAATGAATCTGCACCTCCGGCACCACCTGGATAAAGCGCACCCCGACCGCGCGCCAGCGGGCAATTTGCTCATCGTTGAGCCCCCACTGCGGATTACAGCCCCAGGCGATAATGGCGAATCTGGCGCCAATCACCTCATCGAGCAGCGTCACCTGCCCGTTTTCCAGCGTCACCTTCGGCTGGATAAACATTTTGCCGACCGGGGACGTTTTGCTTTCGCCTTCCGCCAGCAGCGCGCCGTCGCGATACTGCGGCATCGGCTTGAAACGCATTTCAAGGAAGTAGCGTTTAACCGGCGGCAGATAGTTGAGCAGCCACGAAACGCCGTCGCGCACCGCGCCGTGCCAGCGTTTCGGCGGCGCCAGGACGTTGCCGGCGGTGACCGACAGGTCGATCATCGCTTTGGCGTGATCGCGCCGCTCCTGCTGGTAGCTGTCCAGCAGCGCCTCTCCGGCTTTGCCGTTCACCACCAGCGCCAGCTTCCAGGCCAGGTTAAAGGCGTCGCGCATACCGCTGTTGTAGCCCTGCCCCTGCCACACCGGCATGATGTGCGCCGCGTCGCCCGCCAGCAGTACGCGATCGACGCGAAAGCGTTCGGCGATGCGCGCGTTGTGGGTGTAGACGCGCTGGCGAATCAGCTCGACGTTATCCGGGTCCGGCAGCACCTTGCTCAATAGCTGGCGCATCTTGCGCGGCTCGCTGAGCTGGGCTTCGGTTTCTCCGGGCATGACCATAAATTCGAAACGCCGTACCCCGTGCGGCAGCGCGGCGGAGACGTACGGGCGCACCGGGTCGCAGCACAGGTAGACGTGCGGCGTCGCCAGCGGATCGTTGGCGATATCAATAACAATCCATTGATTCGGCGCGGTTTTGCCTTCGAAGGGAATATTCAGCGCACGACGAATGAAGCTGGCTCCGCCGTCGCAGGCCACCAGCCAGTCGGCGCGCACGGTTTCCCGCTCGCCGTCGCTGCCTTTGAGGTTCAGGGTGACACCGTCACTATTCTGGCTAAAGGCCTCTACTTCGCGGGAAAACAGGCAGCGCACGTGGGGGAAACGGCTGAGGCCGTCATACAGCACCGCGTCCACCTGCGGCTGAATAAACGCATTGCGGCGCGACCAGCCAAACTCGTCGGTCATCGGCTGAATATCGGCAAAGCAGCGCCCTTTCGGGGTGAGAAAGCGCATCGCGTGCCACGGCGTAGTATGCGGCAGCACGTTGTCGACCAGCCCCACCGCCTGCATCGCCCGCAGCGCCTCATCGTCGATACCGATGGCGCGGGGATAATCGATCAGCGACTCGAGCTTCTCAATCAGCACGACGCTGACGCCCATCTGCCCGAGGTAGTTGGCGATGGTCAGGCCAACCGGACCGGCGCCGGCAATAGCGACCTGCGCGCTGTGCTGTACCGCGGGTTGAATATCAGGATTGGATGTTGTCATTTTCAAAACCTCACGCTTCGGACAAATTGCCGTCACCGCACAACCTTCAGCAGGGCGACTTGTTAAATAAATGTGAATTTATTTTTATTGTGAGGTCAGTATAGGGTCAGTGATTTGCGCTACAATCAAAACATTACCGGATGTGCACCAGGTGCACATGATTGTTTATAATGATTTTTATAGAGGACGCATGAACGAAAACGCTTCGGCAGATTACAAAACGGTGCGCGGATTGAGCCGCGGATTATTGTTATTAAATTTGTTAAATAAATTCGACGGAGGCGCGACGGTCGGCACCCTGGCCGAGTTTAGCGGCCTGCATCGCACGACCGTCAGGCGGCTGCTGGAAACGCTACAGGACGAGGGTTACGTGCGCCGCAGCCGCTCCGATGACAGCTTTCGCCTGACGATTAAAGTGCGTCAGTTAAGTGAAGGATTTCGTGACGAACATTGGATTTCTGCCCTCGCCACGCCGCTGCTTGGCGAACTGCTGCGCGAGGTTTTATGGCCGACCGACATCACCACCCTGGACGTCGATGCGATGGTGGTGCGCGAAACCACCCACCGCTTCAGCCGCCTCTCCTTCCACCGGGCGATGGTCGGCCGCCGCCTGCCGCTGCTGCTGACCGCTTCGGGATTAACCTGGCTGGCCTTCGCGCCGGAACACGAACGAAGCCCGATTGTTGAGATGCTGGCCGCCCGGCCGGAAGCGGAGTATCAGCTGGCGCGCGAGCCGGAAAAGCTGGCCGCCATCCTCGAACGCACCCGGCAAAACGGCTACGGCGAAAACTTTCGCGGCTGGCAGCAGGAGGAGAAAATCGCTTCCATTGCCGTCCCCATTCGCCGCCAGCAGCGGGTTATCGGCTGCCTGAACCTGGTCTATATGGCTAAAGCCATGACCATTGACCAGGCGGCGCAAAAGTATCTCGCCTCGCTGCAGAAGGTCGCTACCCGCATAGAAGAACGGATGTCCGATGAAGAGGTGTTTTACCAATAACCTTGTCCATAGGGGGTAAATCGCCCGCCAGCCATTGCGCCCGGCTTCGTTATATATTTTAATATACAGCGATTCTTCCTTTGCCGCTGAGCCCATCATGTCCAGACATCCGCGCGTTTTCTTTGCTATGGCGCTGTTAAGCGCCAGCCTGTTTGCCGGTCAGGCCTTTGCCGACCGCACCCTCACCGACCAGCTGGGTCGTGAAGTCACCCTCCCCGACCACGTCACCCGCGCCGTGGTGCTCCAGCATCAGACCTTAAACCTGCTGGTGCAGCTTAACGCCGCTGACGACGTCGTCGGCGTCATGAGCAGCTGGAAAAAGCAGCTTGGCCCGCAGTTTGCGCGCTTTATGCCGGCTATTGAGACACTACCGATGCCGGGCGATCTGACGCAGGTCAATATCGAGAGCCTGCTGGCGCTGCATCCCCAGGTGGTGTTCGTTGCCAACTACGCGCCGCAGGCGATGATCCAGCAGATCCAGGGCGCCGGGATCCCGGTGGTGGCGGTCTCTCTGCGCCAGGATGCCGCGGGTGAGAAAAACAAAATGAACCCGACGATGGCCGATGAAGAGCAGGCCTATAACGAGGGGCTGAAACAGGGGATCCGCCTGATTGGCGAAGTGGTCGGCCGTCAGGCTCAGGCCGAAGCGCTGATTCAATACACCTTCAGCGCGCGCAGGCTGGCTAACGCGCCGGTTGCCGATATCCCGGAAAACGAGCGGGTGCGGGTATATATGGCCAATCCGGACCTCAACACCTACGGCTCGGGCAAATATACCGGCCTGATGATGAAGCACGCCGGGGCGCTGAACGTTGCCGCCGCCAGCGTAAAGGGCGCGCGCCAGGTCTCGCTGGAGCAGGTGCTGCAGTGGGATCCGCAGGTGATTTTCGTACAGGACCGCTACCCGGAGGTGGTCAAACAGATACAAAACGACCCGCAGTGGCAGAGCATTGACGCGGTCAAAAATCACCGCGTGTGGCTGATGCCGGAATACGCCAAGGCCTGGGGCTACCCGATGCCGGAGGCGCTGGCGATCGGCGAGCTGTGGATGGCGAAAAAACTCTACCCCTCACGCTATAACAGCGTCGATGTCGAGGCGAAGGCGCGGGAGTACTATCAGCGTTTCTACCGCGTGAAGTGGACGCCGGATGCGTAGTCATCGTCATCCGGCCCTGCTGCAATGTACCCTCGCGCTGGTGACGATCGTGATTGCAATCGCTTCACTCTGCCTCGGGCAGTATCCGTTAAGCCTGGCGGAAGTTTTTCGCCAGCTAGCGCATCTTTCTCCCCTCGACGGCGTCGCCGGCCAGGTGGTGTGGTCGGTGCGGCTGCCGAGGATCGTGATGGCGCTGCTGGCCGGCGGCGCGCTGGGGCTATGCGGGGCCACCTTACAGGGCGTATTCCAGAATCCGCTGGTGGACCCGCATATCATCGGCGTCACCTCCGGTTCCGCCTTCGGCGGGACGCTGGCGATTCTGCTGGGGCTGAACGCCGCGCTGATGATGGCCTCGACCTTTCTCTTCGGCCTTGCCGCGCTGATGCTGGTCTATCTGATAGCCGCGCTGCAGGGGCGCGAAAGCACCCTGGTGCTGATCCTCTCAGGCATTATCCTCAGCGGCTTTTTTGCCGCCCTGGTGAGCCTGATGCAGTACCTGGCCGATAGCGAAGAGACGCTGCCGAATATTGTTTTCTGGCTACTCGGCAGCTTCGCCACCGCCAGCTGGCACAAAGTCCTGCTGATGGCGCTACCGGTAGCCTGCGCCGCGATGGTGCTGTTTAAGCTCCGCTGGCGCATTAACCTGCTGGCGCTGGAGGAGAAAGATGCCCGCGGTCTGGGGGTTGCGGTGACCGGGCTGCGTCGCGGGGTGCTGGTGTGCTGCGCGGTGCTGGTCGCCGCTCAGGTGGCGGTCAGCGGCAGCATCGCGTGGGTCGGGCTGGTGATCCCGCATCTGGCGCGGCTGCTGGCCGGCGCCGATCACCGGCGTCTTCTCCCTACCGCCTTCTGGCTCGGCGGCGGTTTTATGATCGTCGTCGATGACCTCGCCCGCACGCTGATCCAGGCCGAAATCCCCATTGGAATCATCACCGCGCTGCTTGGCGCGCCGCTGTTCACCTGGCTGCTGGTGCAGTCGCGACGCACAGGCGCGCGCTGATGACCCTTTCCCTACAGTTAAGCGACCTGCTCTACGGCCACAGCCGACCGCTGTTCGCACCGCTGAACCTGCAGTGCCGTTCCGGCGATATCTGGGCGGTACTCGGCGCTAACGGCCGCGGCAAAAGCACTCTGCTCGATACCCTGACCGGGGTACTGACGCCGATCGGCGGTGGGTTTACCTGCGCGGGCGGTCTCGCCATCGTGCCGCAGCATTTTCGCCCGGCTTTTGGCTGGCAGGTGCGCGACGTGGTGCTGATGGGACGGGCGCGCCACGTTAATCTGTTCGCTCAGCCAACAGCGGAAGACGAACGTGAGGTGCAGAAGGCGCTGGCGCAGCTGGGGATCGCGGCGCTGGCCGACAAGGTGTTTTGCGCGCTGTCCGGCGGCCAGCAGCAGCTGGTGCTTATCGCCAGGGCGCTGGTGGGCGCCAGCCAGAATATCCTGCTGGATGAACCCTGCTCGGCGCTGGATCTGGCCAACCAGCAGCTGGTGCTGCAGCTCATCAGCGACCTGGCCCATCGCCAGAAGCGCACGGTGCTGTTTACCACGCACGATCCGACCCACGCCCTGCAGGTGGCGAACCAGACCTTGCTGCTGCTGCCCGACGGTGAATGGCTGGCGGGAGAATCAGCCGCCGTGCTGACGGAAGCGA
This sequence comes from Klebsiella sp. ME-303, assembly GCF_007910085.1. Lineage (NCBI taxonomy): Bacteria > Pseudomonadati > Pseudomonadota > Gammaproteobacteria > Enterobacterales > Enterobacteriaceae > Klebsiella > Klebsiella sp. ME-303. Next base: position 40,347 of record NZ_VOJB01000057.1, read on the forward strand.
ATCTTCAGCGCGCGTATGGTTTAGCGGTACGCAAAGTCCATCCCCCCGGGTCGGCGCTGCCGCTGCTGGCTCCCCAGTTTACGATTCGTCGCTGATAGGCAAAAAACCGGCGTCTTTCAGTAAGCGCTGCCCCTCCGCGCCGAGGATAAAGCGGCACAGCCGCTGCGCCCCGGCGCTCTGTTCAATCTGCGCCAGCAGGTAGTCGCAGCGAACATTCCACGCCGGCGGAATAAGCAGCGTGCGCAGATCGCTGCACGCCGCCATCTGCGCGGCGTAGTGCGCATAGCCGATAAACAGATCGGTTAAGTTTTCACGGATCAGCCACGCCCCGGCGATTTCTCCCGCCGGCACCGGCAGCGAGTCTCGGCCGCCTACCAGCGGCCGCGCGCGCGCCATGATGGCGGCGCCGACGCCGGGACAGCGCTCTTCAATGTGGGAGAAAAGCTGCCAGGTGTAGTCGCCTGAAGGGTCGCAGCCCGGCGTTGAGGTTGCCAGGCGTAGGTCCGGGTCGCTGAGCAGCGCCAGCCACTCCCGCGTCTCGGTTGTTGCGCCGTGGCGGGCGGTCAGCATCAGCTGATTCCGGGCGAACAGATAGCACGCCCCGGCCAGCCCGGCCTGACGCAGCGCCTGCGGATGTTGGCTATTGGCCGAGGCGAACACCGAGCACGGCTCTCCGCCCTCAATGCGCTCGCGCAGCAGCCCTGCCGGACCAAAATGGACCTCGACCGGGATGCCGGTCTGTTGCTGAAAGCGCGCCAGCAGCGGAATGAAAGCGCTTTTCAGGCTTCCCGCCGCCAGCAGCGTTAGGGAGGGAGTCATAAGAACCATCGCTATATAGTCATAAATACAGCGCTATAATAACGCAGGTTCAGGTCATTTCAGTAGCGAATTTCCGCCAGTTCGCGCAGCTGTTCCGGCGTCGCCACCGGCAGGTTAAAGAAGCGCAGATAGGCCGGGATCATTTCAAACAGCATGTCGGTGCCGCGCTGAATGGGGCAGCCCGCCGCCTGCGCCGCCTGCAGTAGCGGAGTGAACTCCTGGGCCATAACCACTTCGCCGACAAAGGTGCCCGGCGTCAGGCGCTGCGGGTCCAGCGGCAGCGGATCGCCCTCTTTCATCCCCAGCGGCGTGGCGTTGACCACCAGATCGTGCCCCTGCGGATCGCGCTGCATCAGCGTAATGTCCAGCCGAGGATAGTGCTCAAGCAGACGCCCGGCCAGCGCTTCCGCCGTCTGCGAACAGATATCGTACAGCGTCAGGGCGCTGACGCCCGCCGCCGCCAGCGATGCGGCAATGGCCGAGCCGACGCCGCCGCTGCCCACCACCAGCGCCCGCGCCCCTCGCGTCTCGAAACCTTTACGCGTGATACCGAGGACAAAGCCTTCGCCGTCAAACATATCGCCGCTCAGCGTGCCGTCGGCTTCGGGACGAATCGCGTTACAGGCGCCCGCTATCGCCGCCGTTGGGCTAAGATGCTGCACCAGCCCGCAGGTGGCGATTTTGTGCGGCATGGTGACCAGCGCGCCAATAATATTGGTCATCTTAAACAGCATCGGCACAAAGGCGGCGTAATCCTCAGGCTTGACGCCCATCGGCACCACTTTGGCGTCAACCTGCTGATGAGCCAACCACGGGTTGTAAATCATCGGCGCTTTAAATTTCGCGGTCGGATAGCCAAGATGCGCTATCAGCCGCGTATTTCCACTAATCACCATTCCCTGCTCCTTTAACAACGACTGCATCACGTTACTGCGAAAGTTCGATACGCTTGACATCGCCCAGGATAAAGACATAAGCCGCCACGCCCAGCAGCGCTGCGCCGCCGATATAAATCAGCGCGTAAAAGAAGTTGCCGGAGGCGGCAACAATGAAACCGATAATCAGCGGCGTCAGGATCCCGGCGAGGTTAGCGCAGAAGTTAAACAGGCCGCCGGTCAGACCGCCAAGGCCTTTCGGCGCGATGTCGGAGATCAACGTCCAGCCCAGCCCGACCATCCCCTGACCAAAAAAGGCGAACGACATCACCAGAATCACTGCCAGATCGCTGGTCAGCCAGTTGGCGGAGATAATGGTGCTCGCCATTAGCAGACCGGCAATGATCGGCAGCTTACGCCCGAGGTTCGCCGAGCCGGTGGCCTTCAGCAGCTTATCGGAGACCCAGCCGCCGAACATCACGCCGCCCGCCGCCGCCAGAAACGGCATGATGGCGAAGAAGCCGACCTTAATCCACGGCATATGGCGCTCGGTGGCCAGATAGGTTGGAAACCAGGTCAGGAAGAAGACCAGCACCGTATTACCGGCAAACTGCCCGATGCTGGCGCCGAGAATCTGCCGTTTCGCCAGCAGCTGGCGGATCAGCGGCCAGCTAAAGGCGGTATGCTGCTCTGCGCCGGTGGACATTCCGCCGCCGTTGACGATGTGCTCGCGCTCCAGCTGATTGAGGTGTTTATCCTCATGCGGCTCGCGATAGCAGCGCCACCACACCAGCGCGAACATCACGCCGGCGGCGCCGACGCTAATAAACAGCGCGCGCCAGCCAAAGCTGCCCATTATCCAGAACAGCAGCGGCGCAAAACAGGCCAGCCCGAGATATTCGCCGACGGTATAGATCGCCGTCGCCTTGGCGCGCTCCTGCTGCGGGAACCAGGCGCTCACCACCCGGCTGTTCACCGGGAAACAGGGGGCTTCGCTGACGCCGAGGCCAAAACGGCACAGCAGCAGGGTTTTCAGGCCGACCGCCAGGCCGTGGAACAGGGTGAATAGCGACCACAGGGTCAGCGCCAGAAAATAGGTGACTTTATTACCGAAGCGGTCAAGAAAGATGCCGCCGGGGATCTGCGCCAGCGCGTAGGTCCAGGCAAAGGCGGAGAATACGATGCCCATCATCGCGGCATCAATACCCAGCTCTGCGGTCAGCTGCGGCGCGGCAATCCCCAGCACCGTGCGGTCGAGATAGTTGATCATGGTGCCGACCGCCAGCAGCGCAAGGATACCGATACGCCGCCGGGAAGGCCGCGCGCCGGACGCGGCGGCCGCCGTCGTGTGATTATGGCTATAAGAGTTCATAGTCGTTTCCTGTCATAGGGTACAGCCGGATGTTGTTATTGTGTTTGCGACGTTGGGTTGTGAACCATTTGCTACATTACTAGGTGTACTGCATTGCTGACAAGCGTACAGCTGCATTTACAGCACCATAAAGTGCGTAACCGTTGCGCCGCTCGGTCAGTTCAAAGAAAAAGCGTCCGGCAGAAAACGGGCGGGTATAAAGGTGCAGGAATTCACCGCCGCTTCCGTCACGATCGTAAAGAATTTCATTATTCTTCAACAGGTTGACCTGAACATCCTCGCCAAAACGGGCCAACAGATCTTCATAGTAGTTCGCCGGGATCGGCAGCGCGTTGACCGCAACCGGTGCCAGGCTGGCGAGCGTGGAGGGTAAATCGTGGCAGGCAAACGCCGCGTGCTGTAAACCTGCTCCCTGATAACAGGCTACCGAACGGGCAATTTGCGTGGCGCGGCTTTGCGAAATATTGAGCGCGAGACGAATGTCGCCCTGCGGACTGCGCACCGCCAGGCTACGCACCAGCCCGTAAGGATCGGGCAGGGTCTGCTCATGTTCGAGCGTAAAGCCGAATACGGTGCGGAAAAAGATGATCCAGTTATCGCGGCTGTCCGCTTCCATGCCGAGGGCCAGATGATCGATACCCCGATAATCGTTGCGCGGCGTGACGTTCGCGCGCAGATGAAAATCGCGGGTGTAGATATCGTCCCCCATCTCAATCAGATAAATAAGGCTGCCGTCCGGGGCGCAAACCGCCGGGATGGGGCTTTCGTTCGGCCCGGCATCGCCCTGCCAGGTGGCGTAGCCTAAGGCGCGGGCGCGTTCCACGATCGCCGCGCTCTGGCTGACGCGCAGCGCCATGGCGCAGAGGGAAACCCCGTGACGCTGGTGAAAATGATCGGCCCAGCTATGCGGCTGGGCGTTAACCACCACCCTCGCCCCGCCGTTGCGCCAGAGGGCGACGCGTTTTGAGCGATGCGTCCCCTCTTCGGCAAAGCCGAGCTGCGTCAGCCTGTGTCCGAGTTCGCCCGCCTGCGCCGGCGTGGCGGCAAACTCGATAAACTCCAGCCCGGCGTAGAGGGGCAGTTCAGCGGAGGAAAACAGCGGCGCCCGGCTTTCCGGCAGCCGCTGACGGACCTGCTCTTCCAGCCACAGCAGCGCGCGATAGCCATCTTTCGCCGTCGCGCCGTTGGGCGATGCGCGGAAGCTGTCGTTAAAGATCTCCAGCGACCAGGGGCCGCAGTAGCCGCGGCGGGTAAGATCGCAGGCAAACTCCACCAGGGGCAGCTGCCCCTGGCCGGGAAAACAGCGGAAGTGACGGCTCCATTCGAGGATATCCATTTTCATCAGCGGCGCGTCGGCCATCTGTACAAAGGTGATTTTTTCCAGCGGCACGTCCGCCAGCTGCGCCAGCGTATCGCCGCGCGCCAGCACGTGGAAACTGTCGAGCACGATGCCCAGCGCCGGGCTATCGACGCTTTTGACCCGCGCCCACGCCTGATGCCAGCGGTTGACGTGGGTGCCCCAGGCCAGCGCCTCGTAGCCAATCGTGATGTGTTCCTGCTCCGCCAGCGCAGCAAGGGCGCGTAAGTCGGCGACCTGCAGCTCGACGTCGGCGGAACAGTCCGGCTGAACGTTGCTGCACAGCAGCAGGGTGTCGCAGCCCAGCTCGTGCATAAGCGCAAATTTGCGCCTGGCGCGTTCCATGTTGGCGGCAAACTGGGCTCGGCTGGCGCCTTCAAAATCACGAAATGGTTGAAAAAGCGTGATTTTTAGCCCTAAATCTGCCGCCAGGTGGCGGATATCGGCCGGCGTACCGGTATAATAGAGCAGATCGTTTTCGAAGATTTCGACGCCCTGATAGCCCGCCGCTGCGATGGCATGGAGCTTTTCGGGTAAGGTACCGGAGATCGAGACGGTGGCGATGGAACGCAACATAGAGTCCTCGGGTCATTAGCTGACTTAGTGACCTGAATATGTATCATTTGGTTCAAATGCGCCATGATTGGTTGCAAAATTGTGATCAATATGTGTATTTTTTGCATCTCAAGAAAAGGAGCCGTTATGTCCGTCGTTGCTCATGATGAAGCGCAGTCTCTGAAAGAGCGGATCTTCGCCGCCGCCATTACCGTTTTCGCCGAGCATGGACTGTCAGGCGCGCGGATGGAGCAAATCGCCACCGAAGCGCAGACCACCAAACGCATGGTGGTCTACTACTTCAAGACCAAAGAGCTGCTTTATCAGGCCGTGCTGCAGCACGTCTACGCGAGGATCCGCGAAACCGAGCAGCAGCTCGGGCTGGAAAACGTACCGCCGGTAGAGGCGCTGGTGCAGCTGGTGAAGTGGAGCGTGCGCTATCACGCCACGCACGCTGACTATATGCGGGTGATCTGTATGGAAAACATGCAGCGCGGGAAATGGCTGAAAAGTTCAGGTCAGCTGAAACCGCTGAACCGCACCGCCCTGTCGATCCTGGAAGATATTCTTCAGCGCGGGCAGCAGCAAGGGGTGTTTCAGGCAGGGCTGGAAGCGCGCGATGTGCATCGATTAATCAGCAGCTTTAGCTTCTACCAGGTATCAAACTTTTATACGTTCAGCAGCCTCTACCTGGACGATCCGATGCCGGCTATTGATGATGAAGCGATGGTCGCCCATCACTGCGATATTGCCGTCAAGGCGGTTATTCGCTTTGTGATTTCCTGAAGCGCGCGGGAAGCGCCCGGCGGCGGCTAGTTTCCGGAAAGCGCATGGACCACCTTCTCCATCGCTTCCTGCGTCAGCGCGGAACGTTTGATTTTCGGGTTCGCCAGGGCGGTACGCACCACGCCGGCGATAACGATATGCTTTGGCTCCTGACCCAGGTCGCGCATCTCCAGCACGACTTTGCCCACTACGCGGCACATTTCCTGATACAGCGCCTCATCTTTGGCTGTGTTTCCCATTCTATTTCACTCTCAATTTTTCATTATCAATCAAATCATTATTGATATATTTCCTGAGTAAATCAAACCAGCTCCGCGTTTGTGCCTCAGAGACCGCTTTTCCCTGGCAAACTTGTGAATAAACCCGCGTTTCCGCCCTCTTTATCTTGTCAGGTGATGAAAAAATGTGTTGCGCATAAGCGTAGGATTAGTTTGCATTTTGTTAAGTATATAACTATAGAAATGAAACATGGTTTTCATTTTCTTTTTTGGATTTGGCAACGTATAATGCCCAACAAATTCTTATTGAATGGTTTCAGCGCATTGGATTGCATGACTAAACGCATAACACGTTGCCTCTTTTCATGGGCTGAACCGCCAGCACACATTCTTCTGCACGCTCTTTTGTTGTCACCTATCCTTAGAGCGTGGCATAGCAGCTTTCGTAATACAGGTTTAACTCTGCGGCAGTGCGCCCACGGAGTCAGATTCCCCATCCCTATCCTTCACAACTTAAAGATTAAACTGTCATGAAAAAGACCAAAATTGTTTGCACCATCGGTCCGAAAACCGAATCCGAAGAGATGTTGACCAAAATGCTGGACGCTGGCATGAACGTTATGCGTCTGAACTTCTCTCACGGTGACTACGCGGAACACGGTCAGCGCATCCAGAACCTGCGCAATGTGATGAGTAAAACCGGTAAGAAAGCGGCAATCCTTCTGGATACCAAAGGTCCGGAAATCCGTACCATTAAGCTGGAAGGCGGCAACGACGTTTCTCTGAAAGCGGGCCAGACCTTTACCTTCACCACCGACAAATCCGTTGTCGGTAATAACGAAATCGTTGCGGTGACCTATGAAGGTTTCACCAGCGACCTGAGCGTCGGCAACACCGTACTGGTTGACGATGGTCTGATCGGTATGGAAGTCACCGCTATCGAAGGCAACAAAGTTGTTTGTAAAGTGCTGAACAACGGCGACCTTGGCGAGAACAAAGGCGTTAACCTGCCGGGCGTGTCTATCGCTCTGCCGGCGCTGGCCGAAAAAGACAAGCAGGACCTGATCTTTGGTTGCGAACAGGGCGTTGACTTTGTTGCGGCCTCCTTTATCCGTAAGCGTTCTGACGTCGTTGAAATCCGCGAGCACCTGAAAGCCCACGGCGGCGAGAAGATCCAGATCATCTCCAAAATTGAAAACCAGGAAGGCCTGAACAACTTCGACGAGATCCTCGAAGCCTCTGACGGCATCATGGTTGCGCGTGGCGACCTGGGCGTTGAAATCCCGGTTGAAGAAGTGATCTTCGCGCAGAAGATGATGATCGAAAAATGTATCCGCGCGCGTAAAGTCGTTATCACCGCGACTCAGATGCTGGATTCTATGATCAAAAACCCGCGTCCGACCCGTGCGGAAGCAGGCGACGTGGCTAACGCCATCCTCGACGGCACCGACGCAGTTATGCTGTCCGGCGAATCCGCAAAAGGTAAATACCCGCTGGAAGCGGTCACCATCATGGCGACCATCTGCGAACGTACCGACCGCGTGATGACCAGCCGTCTTGAATACAACAACGACAACCGTAAGCTGCGCATCACCGAAGCGGTTTGCCGCGGTGCGGTTGAAACGGCTGAAAAACTGGAAGCGCCGCTGATCGTTGTGGCAACCCAGGGCGGTAAATCCGCGCGCGCCGTACGTAAATACTTCCCGGATGCCACCATCCTGGCGCTGACCACCAATGAAACGACCGCGCGTCAGCTGGTGCTGAGCAAAGGCGTTGTGGCGCAGCTGGTTGAAGATATCTCTTCTACCGATGCCTTCTATATCCAGGGTAAAGAGCTGGCGCTGCAGAGCGGCCTGGCGCGTAAAGGCGACGTGGTTGTTATGGTCTCCGGCGCGTTAGTCCCGAGCGGAACCACCAATACCGCTTCCGTGCACGTGCTGTAATAATTTACAGGTTAATTAGTATTTCCTTTAAAAGCGCCTCTTCGGGGCGCTTTTTTTTATTCTGGCACTAGCCGCTATTAATAAAAATGCAAATCGGAATTTACTATTTAATGCGAGATTATCTAAGATGAATCCGATGGAAGCGCGCTGTTTTCACTCGCCTTTTTAAAGTTACGTGATGATTTCGATGCTTCTTTGAGCGAACGATCAAAAATAAGTGCATTCAGGTAAAAAAATATTCTCATCACAAAAAAGTTTGTGTAATACTTGTAACGCTACATGGAGATTAACTCAATCTAGAGGGTATTAATAATGAATCGTACTAAACTGGTACTGGGCGCGGTAATCCTGGGTTCTACTCTGCTGGCTGGTTGCTCCAGCAATGCTAAAATCGATCAGCTGTCTTCTGACGTTCAGACTCTGAACGCTAAAGTTGACCAGCTGAGCAACGACGTGAACGCAATGCGTTCCGACGTTCAGGCTGCTAAAGATGACGCAGCTCGCGCTAACCAGCGTCTGGACAACGCAGCTACTAAATACCGCAAGTAATAGTATCTGTGTAATAAAAATGGCGCACATTGTGCGCCATTTTTTTTGCCTTACCTTTTCCCGCCTACTGCACCCTTTTCGCTTCATCTACCGGCGTATTATTCTGTACCGACAGGCTCGACGCGGTGCTTCCGCTAGCCGATACCACCACCGGATATCCTGCCCGCCGGGTCAGCGCGCGTTTAAGCTGCGCCTCATCAACCGCTTTATCCCCCGAGAATTGATGAAACTCCGCCGGAAGCGTATAGGCCATGGTCTGCGCATTGCTGGCCTCATCCGGCGTCAACGGGCGATGAACTTCAACATAGCGCTTACCGTCCGGCTCCACGGCGAACTTGACCGGCTGGTTGATAATCCGTACCGGCGTCCCGCTTTTCACCTGATTGAATAAAGACTGGATATCCGCCGCGTTCATGCGCATACAGCCGGAGCTGACGCGCAGACCCACGCTGTCCGGCGCGCTGGTGCCATGAATCAGATATTCACCGTTACCGTACGCCAGACGGAGCGCATAGCGGCCTAGCGGGTTATTCGGCCCTGCGGGCACGACCGGCGGCAGTTTAATCCCCTTCTCCAGCGAACGGGCGCGGATGCCCGCCGTCGGCGTCCAGGTAGGGTTCGGGATTTTCTGCCCTATGCGGGTCGTCATCTCCGGCGTCTCCAGCCCCTGCTGACCAATCCCCAGGGGATAGACCTGCACCTGATTGACGCCCGGCGGGAAGTAGTACAGGCGCAGCTCGGCCAGGTTGACGACGATGCCCTCGCGCGGCACGTCCGGCAGCAGCATCTGCGAAGGTATCAGCACCTGAGTACCCGGTTTAGGCTGCACCGGCGCAATGGTATCGTTCGCTTCAAGGATCAGCATCGCCGCCGTATCAAAACGACGGGCAATCGCCTGCAGGTTGCGGTCACCCTCCTGTACCGTCCAGAACTGGTTCTCACCAATCAGACGACTGTTGGCAGGAGGAAGGGGGTAATCAACGGCCCAGGCGGCGTGGGACGCGCTGAGGGCGCTCAGAAGGGCAATGGTGATAAGAGAAGCGCGTTTCATACTGAGATTCCTTCTTTCGCTGATAAAACGCCAGGCCTGTTATGCACGACGGGAGGCGAGCCTCCCGTCGTGCATAACAGAATGAAATCTACTGTTTTATTCTAGCTAAGATTTGCTGCTTTCGCGCGAATTGCGCGGATCATGGCTTCCAGTCCTTGCGACCGCGAGGGGGTAAGGTGCTGCGTCAGGGCCATTTTTTCAAACCACGGACGCACGTCAAACGCGGTGATATCTTTGGCCGTCATCTGGTCATAGAGGATAAACACCACCGCGATAAGGCCTTTGACGATGGCCGCATCGCTGTCGCCGCGAAGCGCAATCGCGCCGCTCTGCTCCTGCGTCATCACGATCCACACCTGGCTCTGGCAGCCCTGAATGATGTTCTGCGCGGTGTGTTCCTCCGGGCTCAGCGGCGCCAGGCGCTGACCCAGTTCAATAATATAGAGATACTTCTCTTCCCAGTTCGCACAACGGCTAAAGTTGCGCAGCAGTTTGTCTCTGTCCGGTAACGCCGCCATAGTTGCTTCCTTTAGCTTAATAATTTGTGGATCCGCTGTAGCCCCGCCACCAGTCGGTCCACCTCCTCCGTCGTATTGTACATCGCCAGCGATGCCCGGCACATGGCCGGCACGCCGTAGAACGCCATCAGCGGCATGGCGCAGTGGTGCCCGGTCCGCACCGCAATACCGTAGTTATCGAGGAAGCTGCCGACATCATAAGCATGATGTTTGCCGAGATTAAAGGCGATCGCCCCCAGGCGATCTGGCGGGCCGTAAAGGGTTAAATCCGCCACGCTCTCCAGCGCCTGCAGCGCGTAGCGCATCAGGGTCTGTTCATATTCCGCGATGTGCGTCAGCCCCAGCGCGCTGACGTAATCCAGCGCCGCGCCCAGCCCGATGATGCCGCCGGTATTCGGCGTTCCCGCCTCGAAGCGCCACGGCGCTTTTGCCCAGGTCGTGCCTTCCGTCAGGCTGACCGTGGCGATCATCGACCCGCCCCCTTCCCACGGCGCCATCTCCTGCAAAATGTCCTGCTTGACGTAGAGCACGCCGATGCCGGTGGGACCGTACAGCTTGTGGGCGGAGAAGGCGTAAAAGTCGCACTCCAGCGCCTGCACGTCCACCGGATGGTGCATCACCGCCTGCGCGCCGTCCACCAGCACTTTGGCGCCGTGCTGATGGGCCAACGCCGTCAGAGCGGCGATGGGATTTTCGGTTCCCAGCACGTTCGATACCTGGGTAATGGCCAGCAGGCGGGTACGCTCGTCAAACAGGCCGGGGATCGCATCCAGCTGCAGCGTACCGTCCTGGTTCAGCGGGATCACCCGCAGCTGCGCCCCCACTCTGGCGCACAGCATCTGCCACGGCACGATATTGGCGTGATGCTCCATCGCGCTGACGATGATGTTGTCGCCCGCGCCGACGTTGGCGTTTCCCCAGCTGTTCGCCACGAGGTTAATGCCTTCCGTGGTGCCGCGAACAAACACCAGTTCCTCCGCCGAGCGGGCGTTGAGGAATGTCGCCGCCCGCTGGCGCACCTGCTCCATGCTCGCCGTGGCTTCCGCGCTGAGGGTATGAATGCCGCGATGCACCGCCGCATAGCCGTGGCGGTAAAATTCCGCCTCAGCGTTAATCACCGCTTCCGGCTTCTGCGCGCTGGCGGCGCTGTCGAGGTAGGCCAGCGGCTGGCCATTAACCTCGCGATTGAGAAGCGGGAAATCCGCGCGCACGCGTTCCACAGAAAATGTCATGCCTTACCTCCCGGCAAACGCTGGCCTATACGCGCCAGTATCTGCTGCCTGAGCGCCTCATCGTCGATCGCTTCCGTGAGCTCGGCGGCAAAGGCGTAAAGAATCATCTGCTGAGCCGCCTGCTGCGTAATGCCGCGCGAGCGCAGATAAAACAGCTGTTCGTCATCAATACGCCCGATGGTCGCGCCGTGGCTGCACTTCACGTCGTCAGCGTAAATCTCCAGCTGCGGTTTGGTATCCACTTCGGATAAGCGGCCCAGCAGCAGGTTGTTGTTGGTCATCTGGCCGTCGGTTTTGATCGCATGCTGCGCGACGTTAATCAGGCCATTAAACACCGCCCGCCCTTTATCGTTGACGATGGTTTTATGCAGCTGGCGGCTGTTACAGTACCCGACCTGATGATCGAGCCAGGTGCGACTGTCGCAGACTTCGCCGTTGACCGGCATCGCCAGCGAGTTAATCCGCAGGGTGCTGTTTTCCCCCTTCAGCTGCGTGCTGGTGTGGTGGCGCAGCACCGAACTACCGAGCAGAAAACTGCTGCTGAAAGCGGAGGCGTCGCGCCCGAGCGCCAGGTCGTTATGGGCAAAATGGTAGCTTTGCGCGTTCTCAAACGCCAGCTTGATATGCTGCAGGTGGGCGTTATCCGCCACGGTCATCGTCAGCCTTGCGCCGGTAAAGTGGCGCTCATCGTTAAGGCTCAGATAGTGTTCGATGATGGTCGCCTGAGCGCCGCTCTCCAGCGCCAGATGGTGGCGATAGTGGGCGGTGTTCATTTCATCGCTCGCCAGCCCGCGCGTCAGGTGCATAATCAGCAGCGGTTTATCCGGGCGCTGGTTGCGCCTGACCCGAATATGGGTAACGGTGGTCGCCAGGCTTTCGGTCAAATGCAGAAACACTTCAGGCTGAACGGCGTCAGGCAGCTGCTGACGCTCGTTATCCACCTGCACTTCATAGCCGCTGGCGGCCAGATCGTCGCTCAGGCTCGCGCTAAACTGACCGTCGACAAACACCAGCCGCCATGCCTCTACCGGTAGCGCCAGTTCGTCGCGCCGGGCCGCCGTCAGCGTCTGCGGCTGAGCGGCGACAAAGGTCTGATTCAGTAGCGCGTCCAGCGGGGTATATTTCCAGTTTTCGTGTTTACGCGTTGGCAACCCCAGGCGCAGCAGCTGTTGCAGGTGCTGATGCGCCTGCGGGCTGCGCTGCCCGCTTTGGGACTCAAACAGATGGTGCCACTGCTGCAGCGCGTTACTGCTGTTCGGTAAGCCAGCCATAGCCCTGCTCCTCCAGTTGTTTGACCAGAGTAAAATCGCCGGATTTGACGATTCGCCCCTGGTACAGCACGTGGACGTAATCCGGCTTGATATAATCGAGAATGCGCTGATAGTGGGTGACGATAATAAACGAGCGCTTGCCATCGCGCAGGGAGTTGACGCCGTCAGAGACAATCTTCAGCGCGTCGATATCCAGCCCGGAATCGGACTCGTCCAGGATGCACAGCTCCGGTTCCAGCACCGCCATCTGCAGGATATCGTTGCGCTTTTTCTCGCCGCCGGAGAAGCCTACGTTAACCGAGCGGGTCAGCAGATCTTCCGGCATCTTCAGCAGCTTTATTTTGTCTTCCATCAGGTCCTGGAAGTCAAAACGGTCAAGCTGTTCCTGGCCACGATAGCTGCGCACGGCGTTGAGCGCGGTTTGCAGGAAAAACTGATTGCTGACGCCGGGAATTTCCACCGGATACTGGAAGGCCATGAAGATGCCTTCACCGGCGCGATCTTCAGGGGAGAGTTCCAGTAAATCTTTGCCTTTAAACGCCACGCTGCCGCCGGTCACTTCATAGTCTTCACGCCCGGCCAGCGTAGCGGAGAGCGTACTTTTCCCGGAGCCGTTCGGGCCCATAATGGCGTGCACTTCGCCGGGGCGAACCTCCAGATCCAGCCCGCGCAGGATCGCTTTGTCTTCAACGGCGACCTGCAAATTTTTTATACTTAACATCTTATTTCCTTTGTTATCAGCCGACGCTGTGTTCAAGGCTAATTGCCAGTAATTTTTGCGCTTCTACGGCAAACTCCAGCGGCAGCTCTGAGAAGACGTCTTTACAGAAACCGTTGACGATCATCGAAATCGCATCGTCTTCGCTGATTCCGCGCTGCAGGCAGTAGAACAGCTGATCTTCGCCGATACGGGAGGTGGTCGCTTCGTGCTCCAGCTGCGCGCTGTTGTTGCGGCATTCCACGTACGGGAAGGTATGCGCCCCGCTGTCCGGGCCAATCAGCATGGAGTCACACTGGGTGAAGTTGCGCGCGTTGGTCGCCGTCGGCATGATTTTGACCAGACCGCGATAGCTGTTCTGGCTGTGGCCGGCGGAAATGCCCTTCGAGATAATCGTCGAACGGGTGTTTTTGCCGATATGGATCATCTTGGTGCCGGTGTCCGCCTGCTGATGGCCGCTGGTCAGCGCCACCGAGAAGAACTCGCCGATGGAGTTATCCCCGCGCAGAATGCAGCTCGGATACTTCCAGGTGATCGCCGAGCCGGTTTCCGACTGGGTCCACGACATTTTGCTGTTCTCGCCTTCGCACAGGGCGCGCTTGGTGACGAAGTTGAGGATCCCGCCGGTATTGTTGTCGCCGGGGAACCAGTTTTGCACCGTGGAGTACTTCACCTCGGCGTCTTTATGAATAATCACCTCGACCACCGCCGCGTGCAGCTGGTAGCTATCGCGTACCGGCGCCGAACAGCCTTCGATATAGCTCACGTAGCTGCCTTCGTCGGCGACCAGAATGGTGCGTTCGAACTGGCCGGTTTTTTCCGCGTTGATGCGGAAATAGGTCGACAGCTCCATCGGGCAGCGTACGCCTTTGGGCACATAGATAAAGGTGCCGTCGGACGCCACCGCCGCGTTGAGGGCGGCAAAGAAGTTGTCGTTGCCCGGCACCACGGTGCCGAGGTATTTCTTCACCAGTTCCGGGTGATCGTGGATCGCTTCGCCGAAGGAACAGAAAATAATCCCCTGTTCCGCCAGCTTTTCGCGATAGGTGGTCGCCACCGAAACCGAGTCAAAAATGGCGTCGACGGCCACTTCCCGTCCTTCCCGCACCGGCACGCCGAGAAGGTTAAACGCCTCTTCGACTTCGCTGGTCAGAAACGCGCTGGACCCCGTTTGCTGCAGCGCGCCGGGCTCAGAGGCGCAGGCGTCATCGCAGTTGCCGCAGGAGGGCGCTGAATAATAGCTGTAATCCTGATAGTTCAGCTTGTCGTAGTGCGCCTTCAGCCAGTGCGGCTCTTCCATCGCCTGCCAGGCCTTAAACGCGTTCAGACGAAACTCCAGCATCCATTCTGGCTCATTGCGGCGCGCAGAAATCGCCCTGACCACCTCTTCATTTATGCCTTTCGCCAGCTCATCGGTCCGTAGCTGAGTGAAAAAGCCCTCTTTATAGTTGAGTGGCCCGCCGCTCCAGGTTTTGACATCGTCAGTTGCTTCAGTATTACGAGACATAGTTACTCCGCCTGAACGCCAAAACTTTCGCCGCAGCCGCATTCGTGCTGGGCTTTAGGGTTATGAAATTTGAAGATTTGATTTAAGCCTTCGCGAACGTAATCGAGCTCGGTGCCATCGATAAACGGCATCGCCTGCAGCGGCGCCCACAGCTTCGCGCCATCGCGCTCAAATAACAGATCGTCTTTCGCCGGTTCAGCAATTAGCTCGAGAACGTAGCCAAAACCGGCGCAGCCGCTGGTTTTAACGCCAAGCCGCAGCCCCTGCATATCCGGCTGTTTGCGGACCAGATCGCGAATATGGGCGGCGGCGGCTGGGGTCATGACCAGCCCACGCCAGCTAAAATCTTCGGGATTGAAAGTTCCTGCATGTGAATTCATCGCTCTACCTCATAGGTTGACGCCATCGGGCCATATCGCTATGTTAGTGATAATGATTATCACTTCAACCCATGCAGAGAAGGGGTATTTCCCCATTCAGTGCTTTTTATAAGCATAGACCCTGACAGAAGAGATATCGGAGATGGAATAAATTGTTCAATGCATTGATTAATAATGCATTTCAGTGCCAGAAAGGTAGAAATTGCAGGAAAGTTAAAATATGCATCGGAAATACCTATTTTTGAGATAGCGAATTTGCGTTGCGTAGACCCCACCGTGAAGGGCAAAAGAGTCACAACCGCGTCCTGCGGGTAAAAAGGAGAAATGGCGGACGTTATCTTTCCCGGTCATGAGGCAAAAAGACCGCGCTAACCACGGAAATTAAAAGGGCAGCGCCATGGCGGCGATGGAGGCGCTACCGCGTATCGCTAAACGGATGCCCGTTTAATTGTACTGCAGCGTCATGACCACAACAGCACTAATAGTTCCGGGCGTCGCACCGCCTGACACCGATTTTACCGAGGCCTGCATAGCCAGGGTTGCGGTTCTGTCAGCCGCGATATTGTGGGTGATGCTGGAACCCGTTCCCTTAAGCGCGCCGCTGCCCGCTTCACTCATCGCTACCGCCACGTTGGTGGCCGTACCGCTATTCAGATAATAGTCAGGACCGGCAAGCGGATCGGGAGCGCCGGTGAAGGAGGCCGTTACGCTGCGCGTTCCCGCCGGACAGTTGGTAAACAGCAAATTAAAGGCCACAGGGTCGGAGGATGACCCGGGCGTGGCCATGTTGGTTGCCTGAATATCGCCCAGATTGACATCGAGGTTGCTGTTTCCCCCATTGAATATACAGGGCGAGGCGACAATATTTCCCGTCACCCCCATCGTCACGCTATCGGCAGAAAAAACGTTCCAGCACAGCAACGTCAGAATAAGCAATTTTTTATGGCGTATTTTCATTTTTTCACCCGTTACTGGTACGTCAAATTAAGCGTGGCGGTCGCATTTGCCGAGCCGGATTCAACGGAAGTTAAGGTCTGATAATAACGGGCCGTCAACGGCAGCGTTTCTTGCCCGCCCGATGACCGTTTTAATAACAACGGGCTATTGATGGCCAACGGCGCGCCATTATATAAAAGCTGCACGCCAACGCCCTTTGCCGTACCGGCGCTGCCCTGCCCCGTTAATGCCATTACGCTGGTATTGGCGCTGTCGGGATTTTGTACGCCGCTCAGCGAAACGGTGATATTGGTGCCGGCGTTGCAGCTTAACCCCAGATTTTGCGTATTCTGCGCGCCAGCGGGCGTGGTGCCTACCGTCGAGCCGAACGTTGAAGCGGGAATATCGCCAATGATGAAGTTCAACTGAGGCGTAGTGATACTGCAGGCCAGCGCGTTGATTGTCCCATCGGTGAGTGTTGTGGTCAGGCCATCGCGGTAGACGCCGTCGCTGCCCTGGAGCGTCACCACCCCGATCGTTCCCGGCGTTAATGCGCCTGATGACACCTGGCCGGTAACCACGAGCTCAATTCTGCCGCCCCACCACTCCACGTATGAGGCCTGCGCCTCATAGGAAAATGTATTGCTTGGGTTTTCAAAGTAATTCCCGGAAGAGAAGCGAATACCGATACCATCGACATTAGTGGTGTAAACATGATTACCGTAGCTGCTCGGATTCCCACCAAGATACCGCATGCTGAATCCAAGCATTAACGGATTAGTACAACCGGTTAAATAGGAGGTGGTTTTCGTCGCATTCTGAGAAAAAATAACGGTCCCGACCGGCGCATCACGCGGTACGGTAATCGTTCCCACGGACAGAGTGGAGATCTGCGGGGTAATGGTGGTGCAGGTTCCGGCACGCGCGTTATTCCATCCGGCTATCAAGCCGAGCAAAATAACAGAGTAAATCAATCTCATGTTTAACGTTCCTGGTGACAACTGGCGCTAACTTCTGTTATTCCAGCGTAGGTTGATTGTTTCGGCAGGCTGAAATCAGCACGGCACTGTTGGCTGGACTCGCGACCCCACGTGACGATGATTGCCCCCTGCTCGCGCATTCCGCTTAAAAAAACCTGGCCGCGATCGCCAACGATAAAGCTGCTCTTATTATCATCCGCAAGCGTCACCACCGCCCCGAACGGCACGAAGCGGTTATTGTCGGTTAAGGTCATCAGGACCCTGCGCCCCACTTTGGAAAGATAATCGGCGCGCACCACCGCACCTCGCGTCGGGGTAACCGTGTCGGTGTTTATCTCCAGCTCTACGTCCTCAGGCATATTTTGCGGATCGAGCGTCAGGTCGTTTTTTCGATAGACGGAAATATTGCTGACGACCGTATATCCCCGGTAGTCCGTGCGCGCGCCGGGTTGGTTGCGAATATTCACGCCGTGTGCGCCGGGGGCTTTTATCAGGGCATTGGTTTCACCGAGCGGTTGGGAAAGCGTGATGCCATCGGCGTGGGCGATAACGCCCCCCTGCAGACCATAATTAAGACGCTCGCTGTTTTTGTCGTAGCTATACCCCGCCGTCACTTCGCCGTACGTCCCTTTATAGTCACCGTTCATATTGCCGGTGTAACCCACGCCATCCGTACCGTAACCCTGCTGGACGTTCCAGTTCAGCGAGTTGTTCTCCAGCGCGACGCCGTTCATGCCGATATTATGCGTCGTTCCACCATTCTTGCTGGCGTTCATGCCATAGCTGGCCCACGTTTGCGGGAGGAATTTATCCAACGGTACGCTGACGTTAAACGCCAGCAGCTGGTCGTGGGCGCTGTTACTCGCGCTGTCGTTTGACGTCGCGCTACCATTTTTGCTGTATGTCCAGGTCAGGCCGTAGCTGATATTGCGCCAGTAGTTGTTGTATCCGACGCTCCAGGAAGCCATCGACCTGGCGGAGTTCCAGTAATCTTCCCTCGCCGCGCTGAGGGTTAGCGATCCCAGTTCGCGGCTCAGCGTCTGGCTCATCGTCAGCTCCGCGCGGTTACGCCTGCGGTCCTGCAGCGCGCTGCTGTCTCCATATGAATCCAGAACTTCCTGCATCCCGTAATAGCCGCTGGTGGAATAGCGGTATCCCGCAATGGAAAAGTTGGTCCCGGTATCGATGAAGTTTTTGCTGTATCGCGCTCGCCAGGATTGGCCGCGCGATTTATCCGTTTTATCCGGCGTTGACCAGGCCTGCGTGACATCCGTGGAGATAGCGCCTAACGCCCCCATATTTTTACCCACGCCGAATGCCAGCGACTGATATTTGCTTGACTCCTGCAGGCCGCCATAGAGGGTAAAGCCATGCTGCAGGCCATAAATTGCCGTTGTCTGCCCGAAAGGGGTTTTATCCACGCTGCTGTTATATGAACGATACTGCCCGCCGGTGATGGCGTATTTGAACCGGGCTTCCCGCTGCAGTACAGGCAGCGAGGCGTAGGGCAGCGTGAAGTGCTGTTCGCTGCCATCGGCTTCTTTAATCGTCACGTCGAGATCGCCTGCCCCACCGGTAGGATACATATCCGTGATTTCAAAGGCGCCCGGCGCAACGTAGCTTTGGTAGATCTGGTAGCCGTTCTGGCGCACCACGACCTGCGCATTGGTTCGGGCAATGCCGCGTACTACGGGCGCATAGCCCTTAAGAGAATCCGGCAGCATGTCGTCATCGGATGCCAACTGGCCGCCGCGAAACGGCATACTGTCGAACACGTCGGCAGGCGCAGAGCTGTCGCCAACGGTAAGCTGGGCTTTCAGAGGAATAATGGCCCGCTGCGCATAGGTATAAACGGTATCCCATTTATCCTGGCCGGAGGACTCCCGTGACCAGGTGGTATAGTTGCGAAAACGCCAGGGTCCGATATTGATCCCCGGACGCAGGTTCGCATACTGGCTGTCGCTTCTGCCGCCCTGGCCCGTTTTCGCCCGAGTGTTCGCTCCGCTCAGGCTGTAATTGAGCAATGCCGCAGTAATCCCCTCATCCCACATTTCCGGCGGTACATAGCCCCTGGCCGGCAGGTCGATCGCCGCCTGGGGAATACTGATAACCAGCCGCTGGGCGCCAAACTGAAAATCAGCGCTGGCTTGCGGAATAGCCTGGAGATTGGCGCAATCACTATTTTCTACCGACAGCTGGGGAAAAAGTTCGGTTTTCACTCCCCACTGTTTTAATTGTTCCACGCTCAGACAGGGCTGTAATACCTCATTACCACCCCCGTTTTTTGCCATCGAAAAAGGAATATCCCGGGTGTCCATTAACTGGTCATCAAGAATAATATCCACATGGTATGTTCCCGGCGCCTGAGAGCCCGATTCAAAAGCCGATAAATCCGCTTTGCCCACGCCGGGATTATCTAACTCTACCAGGGCCGTATTAAACGAATCACTGGCATACAGTTCCGGAGAGAAACCGGTTAACGCTATGGCGATAAGCGTAGCCAGACGAGCAGGTCGCAACTTATTATTTTTTATTGTCATCGCTATTACCTATTTAACGCTGGGCTTGCCATTTACTCTGGGATTACAAACTGGCTTGATGTGACGGACCGGGGCTGCCGTAGTCATTAATAACTTTAAATGTCAGGGCATTGCCGGAGGCCCCGTCCGGCATGCGGAATCGGGTGGTCGAACCCGGCATGACGTAGGTCACCTGGGCAAGCATTTTTCCGCCCACGGTAATTTCATTGAAATTAATGACGTAAGGCGTTGGGTTATTAACCTGAAGTTCATTGCCGCTTCTTTGCCAGGTGAGTTTATTCGCCTGTTCCTCCGGCGTTGAGGCGCGAAGCGTAACGGGACGGTAAATCAGCTTGATGCGCGTTTTTACGGCAATTTGCAGGGAGTTCATCTGCTTTGATGCCGAGGGAATCGCTTTAATATTTATCCAGAATAAACTTTCTTTGGTCTGAGGCAGTGAACCTGTCGCGACAATTCGCTCAATATTTTTTTGTCCGCTGTCGAGGCGATACATCGGCGGCGTAATAATAAAAGGCGCTTTACCAGAACCAACGTCTTGATCATCTATCCATGACTGAATTAAATAAGGTGTCGCATCAGGATTATTAACGCTGATTGACGCTTCTTTTTTTGCACCATCGAAAATGATGCGCGTGCCGCCGATAATCACCCCGGCAGTAGCGCTTGCCTGCACCAGCGTTAACATTGTTATCGCCAGGCTAATTGTTCTGATAAAACGCATTTTATACCTCTTAAAACAAAGGGGCCGGGCCGGCCCCCTACTGATTACTGCAGAAACTTAGTTGTAAACCACTGAGAAGTTCGCGACCGAGTTAGCTGGACCGGCGACTACCGTCGCAGCGGTCGACATATACTGCGCATAGAAATTCAGCGTATTATCGGCGGTGCTGCTGAGTATGTAGCTATAACCGTTGCTGCCGTGCAGAGGCAGGTCGGCTTTATCCGCCGTCATCAGATTAATGGCAACACCGGTTGCGGCTCCGACAACCGACGAGTCAATGGCCAGCAGGTTGGAATTGTCTGGATCGGGCGTGCCATCAAAGCGGACTTTGGCATTGGTAACCGTCACCGGACAGTTCTTCAAAATAATATCGAATTTCGTCGCGGCGGTTCTCGAACCGGCTACCGGAAATTCAGTTTTATAATAATCGCCTAAAACAACCACCTGATTCTGAGAGGCGACATCGATGTCGCAGGCGGCATCCAAAATATTGCCATTAAAGTTAACGGTACCCGCTGCTGCGAAAGCCTGAGTCATAGATAATGCAGAACCTGCTGCAAGAATCGCAATAACAATTTTCTTTTTCATAACGACACATCCTGTTTTACTTTATGTACATTCTGGCAAAATATTTAATAAACGCATTTTGCCATTACTTTAATATATTGCCGGGAATCAATGGTATATATCACACCACTGCTTCATTTTATTAAAACCGGATTACCCCTGCCGACGAGACAAAATTTATACAACATTTTTTCAGCGCACAATCTATTTCGCGGTCTAAATGTAGACTCAGAATTAACAAAAATAAAACATTTAAATTAAGATATTACTTAATCACTCGGACCCCGGTCTACTTTTGGACCCGGGAAGCAAAACTAACAAAATCAATAAATTATAACCATAACCCCCCCGGGTCTATTATTAGACCAGACGCCAATATTCCCTGACATGCTGTTTTTTAAGATAATTCCCAACATCGATCAAAAAACGATCGCATAAGTTAGTGAGGTATCTTATGAACACGCGAATTATTCCTGAACTCGGCAGCGAGCCAGCAGAAGTACTTGAGATAAAACCCTTTAAGCACATTGAGAAATTAATTGATAATATCCTGCCGTACGCCGAGAGACGTATAGTATCGAAAGGGGAGATCGTTCATTATTACGATAATGACATTCGTCAGTGTTTTTTACTTATCCAGGGCAGCGTTGCTCTGCATCGTCGCGGAGACGGGATTGTTTTAAACTCAGAGTCATCGCCTTTTCTTCTCGGCGTATGTAGCCAGTTTTCCTCTGAACGTCTTTACGTCAGGGTACTGGAAACGTCAGAAATTGCGGCCGTTTCGCTGGAAACGTTTAATCGCGTGGTGGCCCAACAGAATTTATGGGAGCATTTTTCAAAGCTTCTGATCTATACCGCATCGCGGGTTTATGAGCACTGCGCCCAGATATCGCAAATGTCAGCCTATGATATCATCCGTTTTCAACTTGTTGAATTAATGCAAGAGCCCGAAGCTATCCGGCAAAATATCACCGCGGCGGCCTATATCAAAAGTCGCACCTATCTTTCCCGCAGCGGCGTTATGCGCATCCTGGCGGAGCTAAGAACGGGTAAATACATTACCATGGAGCGCGGAGTGCTGATTGACATCCACCACCTGCCGCGAAAGTATTGATTGTTCATGTATCTTCGGAGTGGCAAGAGATACGCGCGAGGTTATAATAAATCCGATCTCCTTCAGGATTTTCTGACTATGTCATCTGCAAATCAACCCTTCCGCGGCTCCCCTTACGCACAGGAATTTATTTCTCATTTGCAGCCCTACTGCACGACGTACCGAACGGGCCGCGGCGAGCAGTTTGATCTTCAGGTTAACGGTCAAGGGATGTGTTACCTCCTTCTGGAGGGGACGATAGCGATATACCGAAGAAGTGACAACATGATGCTTTCCACGGCGCTCAGTCCCGCCCTTTTCGGCCTCGCTAACCTGACGGACATTTACTTTGATGACTATTTTAAAACCGTCACGCCGTGCCAGATTGGCGTACTCACGACCCGTCGCGTCGAGGAAATCATTAAAGAGAAGGCGCTATGGGGACTGCTCTCTAAACAGCTGATGTTTGTCTATAACCGCCTCTATCATAACGTTATGCCCCAGGGCACGCCAACGGCGTACGAGATGATTCGCCAGCAGCTGATCAAGCTCATGGAGGAAGAGGAGGGTTATCGCTACAGCGTGACGGCTGAAAGATATATCAGAGAGAAAACCCGGCTTTCCCGCAGCGGCGTAATGCGCATTCTGGCGGCTCTGAAGACCGGTGGTTTCATCGAAATGGAAGAGGGGAAACTCATAAAAATCAACAAACTTCCTGCTAAGTACTGATTATGCGGATAGGGCTTTCGGCCCTCTCGCGATCCGGCCTGCGCGCCGAAATGCATTCATGCAACAAATTCTATTCGTTTTCATTATAAGTATTGTCATTTCACAGAAATAAAGATTTATTCACTGCTGACTGGCTCATGTAGAATGCGCTGCTAAATTTCCTTCATCTTTTACGCAATGTCGCCCTGGCGACCGTTCGGGAACCTGTGTAGTACTGAATTATGGATATAGAAACAGATGTCATGTCGATGTGTATGGTCGTGTTGTTAATTATTAGCGTGTTGCTCGATTAACCTCTTCCCCCCGTAAAATCAGTACGCCTCGCCGTCGCCGGACAGGCCAGTCTATTCGCTACGAACCCGATCCAAATCGAAATCGTACCGTTCCCCCGCGCGGCCTGACCTGCCAGCGTATTCCGGGATAAGCGTTGAGAGAGGCAATATTGCCCTGTCGGGCATGGCGCGAATATTAAAAAGGCTGCCAACGATGGTGGCAGCCTCTTCACTTTATGGCATTGCTGGTGCGAAGAGCGAATTAGCTCCTGATCTTCCTGTAGATAAACAGGACAACCAGCGCACCGATCACCGCCACGACAAAGCTGCCGAAATTAAAACCGTCTACACGGCCAAAGCCGAAGAAAGTACTAATCCAACCCCCGACAACTGCACCGATGACACCCAGAATTACGGTAACGATAAATCCGCCGCCGTCTTTCCCCGGCATAATCCACTTGGCTAAAATACCGGCAATAAGCCCAAAAATGATCCATGAAATGATACCCATAGCTAGCTCCGTCCTCTTGTTACC
>NZ_VOJB01000057.1:63995-85598 GCF_007910085.1 Klebsiella sp. ME-303
TAAAATTATATTTAGCATATATAACTTGTCAGCGCGGGGATAATGGTCTACGCCCTGAACGCGTACCGGACAAATAATCAGCAAGCGGAAGTATCGCGTCGCGGATAATTAAAACCTCGGGAGAGGCAGCGATAAGCCAGGATTTTTCTTATTAAAAGTGAAACTGAAAGCGGAATACAAAAGCAGCAAGGAGGGACATTTCCCTCCTTGCTAACTTAGATGACTGCGGTCGTCAGCCGCGACGAACAGCAAAGGCGCCCCTGTTCATCAAAGATGTCGATTTGCCACACCTGGTGACGGGAGCCGACGTGCAGCGCGCGGCACACGCCGCGAACCCTACCGCTGCGCACCGAACGGATATGGTTAGCATTGACCTCCAGCCCCACCACCTTCTGCTCGCCTTCGCTACACAGATAGCCGGCCACCGAGCCTAAGGTTTCCGCTAATACCACCGACGCGCCGCCGTGCAGCAGCCCAAACGGCTGATGGGTGCGGCTATCTACCGGCATGGTGGCCTCGATGGCGTCATCGGTAAGGGCCTCGAAGCGAATATCCAGCAGGCCGACCATATTCCCGTCGCCCATGGCGTTCAGCTGTTCCAGGGTGCTCTGACGTTTCCAAATCATCCCATAATCTCCAGTAGCGCCTGCAGCGGATGGCGTACGCCGCTGCCTTCAATACGCTTCACCTGGCTACGACAGGAGTAGCCGGTGACCAGGCAGCGATTACGCGGCAGGCGCTGCATCGCCTGCTGCCAGGAGAGCGCGTAGATAGCCAGCGAGTTGGCGTGATTCTTCACTTCATGGCCGTAGGTACCGGCCATGCCGCAGCAGCCCACGTTAACGTTTTCCAGCTTCGCGCCAAAACGCGCGAAGATATCCGCCCACTGTTTGGTGGAAGCGGGAAGCGCCGTGACCTCGGTACAGTGGCCAAACAGATACCACGACTCGCCGCCCTGCTCCTGCGCAGCGGTTGCCGACAGCGCCTGCGGCAGCCACTCATGCACCAGCATCACGCGGAAATCGCCGCGCTTGTCGCCGAGCACCTGGTTGTATTCATCGCGATAGCAGAGCACCAGCGCCGGATCGACCCCCACCATCGGCATGCCGAGCTGGGCCACCCGGTTCAGGAAATCGGCGGTTTTCTGCGCGGTGCGCGCGAATCGCGTCAGGAAGCCCTTAATATGCTGGGCTTTACCGTTTGGCGAAAACGGCAGCAGCACCGGCTGGTAGCCTAGCTTTTCGACCAGTTGAACAAAATCGGCAACCACCTGCGCATCGTAATAGCTGGTAAACGGATCCTGAACCACCAGCACCCTTTTAGCTTTCTGCTCTGCGCTCAGCGCTTCCAGCTGCTCCAGCGTGGTATTCGCCGAACGATGGCCGACCATCTGCTGCTTCAGCGACGGGACGGAGAGCAGCGGGAGATCGACCATACCGATATGCTTTTCCGACAGCTTGCGCATCCACGGCTGATTAATAAAGAAGTTGAACGTCTTCGGCGCATGCGCCATCAGCGGCGCGTAGGATTCAACCGCCGCCACCAGATGATCGCGGACCGGCCGCAGGTAGCGGCTGTGGTAAAGCTGGAGGAAACGCGACCGGAACTCCGGAACGTCGATCTTAATCGGACACTGGGTCGAGCAGGCTTTACAGGCCAGACAGCCGGACATCGCCTCCTTGACCTCATGCGAGAAATCGTACTCTCCCTTACGCGCGTGCCAGCTATTGCGGGTGCGCTCCACCAGGGTACGCAGGCTGGCGCGTTTTTCCGGCAGATCTTTTTCCAGCTGATTGGGGTCGATGCCGCGATCCGCCAGCAGGCGCAGCCATTCTCGCACCAGCGTGGCCCGCCCCTTCGGCGAGTGAATACGGTGGTTGCTGACCTTCATCGACGGACACATCGGGCTTTTGGCATCAAAGTTGAAGCACAGACCGTTGCCATTACACTCCATCGCGCCGCGCCACGAGCTGCGCACGGCAATGGGGATCTGCCGATCGAAGGTCCCGCGCTTAACCGCATCCACCTTCATCATCGGCGCATCCACGCCTTCCGGCGGGCATATTTTACCGGGGTTCAGACGGTTATCCGGGTCAAACGCGGCTTTAATCTTGCGCAGCTCGCCAAACAGTTCTGCCCCAAAGAACGCCGGGCTATATTCGGCGCGGAAGCCTTTCCCGTGTTCCCCCCACAGAAGGCCGCCATACTTAGCGGTTAAGGCTACGACGTCATCGGAGATGCGCTTCATCAGCATCTCTTGCTGCGGATCGCACATATCCAGCGCCGGACGCACGTGCAGCACGCCGGCATCCACATGGCCAAACATGCCGTAGCTCAGGCCATGACCGTCAAGCAGCGCGCGAAATTCCACAATATAGTCGGCCAGATGCTCCGGCGGCACGCAGGTATCTTCGGCGAAGGGTATCGGTTTAGCGGCTCCTTTGGCATTCCCCAGCAGGCCGACGGCTTTTTTCCGCATCGCGTAGATGCGCTCAACGCCGTCCAGATCGTGGCAAACCTGCCAGCCGATAACGCCCGCTTCGCCGCGCGCCATCAGCTCATCCAGGCGCTGGCACAGGGTTGTCACCTGGCCGTCGATCAGTTCGGCGTCATCACCGGCGAACTCAACGATATTCAGCCCCAGCATCTCTTTATCCGCAACGTCGGTAATGAGCTCGCTTACCGAATGCCAGACAATATCTTCCCGCGCCAGATTAAGCACTTTTGAGTCAACGGTTTCGACCGAAAGCGCCCTGGCCTCCACCATAAACGGCGCGTTACGCAGCGCGGAGTTAAAGGAATCGTATTTAACGTTAACCAGGCGGCGTACTTTCGGTAAGCGGGTAATATCCAGCCGCGCTTCGGTAATAAACGCCAGCGTCCCTTCTGAACCGGTCAGGATGCGGGTCAGATCGAATTCGCTCATCTCGTCATTAAAGACGTGGCGTAAATCGTAGCCCGTCAGGAAGCGGTTAAGTTTGGGGAATTTATCGATAACCAGCTGCCGCTGCGCTTTGCAGCGCTGATAGACCGTGCGGTAAATACGCCCGATCGCCGACTGTTCTGCGCCCAGCGTTTCCGCCAGCGCCGCCGGAATCGGCTGCGTATCCAGAATGTCGCCGCCGATCAGCACCGAGCGCACGCCGAGCACGTGATCGGAGGTTTTCCCATAGACCAGCGAGCCCTGCCCGGAAGCATCGGTGTTGATCATCCCGCCAAGCGTGGCGCGGTTGCTGGTCGACAGTTCCGGCGCAAAAAAGTAGCCGTACGGTTTAAGGAACTGATTGAGCTGATCTTTAATGACCCCGGCTTCCACCCGCACCCACCCTTCTTCGGGGTTGATTTCAATAATGCGGTTCATATAGCGGGACATATCGACGATGATCCCGGCGTTGAGCGCCTGCCCGTTGGTGCCGGTACCGCCCCCGCGCGGGGTAAAGATCAGTGATTTAAAACGTTCTTCCGCCGCCAGTCTTGCCAGCAGAGCGACGTCTGCCGTGGAGCGGGGGAATAAAATCGCATCCGGCAACAGTTGATATACACTGTTATCAGTCGCCATCGTTAGCCTGTCGGCGTAGCTGGTGGCGGTATCGCCGGTAAAACCTTGTTGCTCCAGTACCTGCAAAAAATTCAGCACCAGCTGAACGACACCTGGCGCTTGAGAAATCTGTGGGATCATGACGCTCGACCCTGCCTGACTATGTTGTGTTGTAAGTGATTAAACGTTTGCGTAGTGCACACAACTTTTTATCACATTTTTTTCATATGCGCCCGCCAGAATTAAGGGCAAAATCAGGCGCGCGAAGATATTGATATTATTATCAGTACATGGAATTACGCTGCGTCAGCCTTGTGACGCGACTGCAAAGGTAAAACTTTATCATGATTAACCCCAATCAGCCCCGGGACATACCGCAAGTTCTGCTGTCGGTGCTGTTTTTGTCCCTGATTATTATTTCCTGCCTGTGGGTCGTTCAGCCATTTATCCTGTCATTTGCCTGGGCCGGTACCGTGGTTATCGCCACCTGGCCGGTGCTTTTGCGCCTGCAGCGCCTGCTGTTCGGCAAGCGCGCGCTGGCGGTGCTGGTGATGACGCTGCTGCTCTTTTTACTGTTCGTTATCCCTATTGCGCTGCTGGTCAACAGCCTGGTGGATAACAGCACGCCATTAATAAAAGTGATTACCAGCGGTAACTTTACGCCGCCGGATCTGGCGTGGCTAAATAGCGTTCCGCTGATTGGCGATAAGCTGTATACCGGCTGGCACAATTTACTGGAGATGGGGGGAACGGCGATTATGGTCAAAATTCGCCCCTATCTCGGCACCACCACCACATGGTTTGTTGGCCAGGCGGCGCACATCGGCAAGCTGCTGGTCTACTGCGGACTCATGCTGCTGTTTAGCGCCCTGCTGTACTGGCGTGGCGAAAAGGTTGCGTATGGGTTCCGCCACTTTGCCACCCGTCTGGCGGCCAAACGCGGCGATGCGGCGGTGATCCTCGCCGGCCAGGCGATTCGCGCCGTGGCGCTGGGGGTGGTCGTCACCGCCCTGGCCCAGGCGGTGCTTGGCGGTATTGGCCTTGCGGTCAGCGGCGTGCCTTACGCCGCGCTGCTCACCGTGGTGATGATCTTTACCTGCCTTGTGCAGCTGGGGCCTTTGCTGGTTCTGGTACCGTCAATTATCTGGCTGTACTGGAGCGGTGATACCACATGGGGCACCGTACTGCTGGTCTGGAGCTGCGTTGTCGGCACCATGGATAACTTTATCCGTCCGCTGTTGATTCGTATGGGCGCCGACCTGCCGATGATTCTGATCCTTTCCGGCGTTATCGGCGGCCTGGTGGCGTTCGGCATGATTGGGCTGTTTATCGGTCCGGTGCTGCTGGCGGTCTCCTGGCGACTGTACGATGCGTGGGTTAACGAAGCGCCGCCTCCGCCGAAGGACCCCGACCTGGTGCTTGAGGAGCTGAGCGAACTCAATACCCGAGCCACCCAGGATAAGTAAGTGAAAAGGCGGGGAAACCCGCCTTTTGCCCCTCTGCCCCTATCGCTGTCGGGCTCGGCAGCCTTAAAGCTTAAGAAATCCTAATCTATCTTTCACGCCATTCCACGACCCGCGGCCTGCTAACCGCATTTGCTTCGCAGATTCTTTACCTTAATTTAACTATTGAGAGGAATCCGATCGACGCAAAAAGCCTCAGTGCCTAGTATTAGCTCACGGTTATAAATCAACGCATTGATTTATAAGCATGGAAATCCCCTGAGTGAAACAACGAATTGCTGTGTGTAGTCTTTGCCCATCTCCCACGATGGGCTTTTTTTTGTCCGTTTTCTGTTCCCCAAAAACAAAAAATCCCCGCCACTGCTGAGCTGACGGGGAGTATCCAGTTGCCTGTTTTAGCAAGAACTTACTTATTCAGCTCCGCCAGGCCGAGCCAGGTTTGCACGACCGTGTCCGGGTTCAGGGAAAGGCTATCGATCCCCTCTTCCATCAGCCAGGCGGCAAAATCTTCGTGGTCAGACGGACCCTGTCCGCAGATACCGACGTACTTGCCCTGCTTCTTCGCCGCGCGGATGGCCATCGACAGCAGCGCTTTCACCGCGTCGTTACGCTCATCGAACAGCTCGGAGACCACGCCGGAGTCGCGATCCAGCCCCAGCGCCAGCTGCGTCATGTCGTTAGAACCAATAGAGAAGCCGTCGAAGTATTCGAGGAACTGTTCAGCCAGCAGCGCATTCGATGGGATTTCACACATCATAATCAGCTTCAGGCCGTTTTCGCCGCGCTTGAGGCCCTGGCGTTCCAGCTCTTCAACCACCGCTTTTGCCTGCGCGACGGTCCGGACAAACGGCACCATGATTTCGACGTTGGTCAGGCCCATGTCGTTACGCACCCGCTTAACCGCTTCACACTCCAGCGCGAAGCAGTCGCGGAAGCTTTCTGACACATAGCGGCCGGCCCCGCGGAAGCCCAGCATCGGGTTCTCTTCTTCCGGCTCATAACGTTCGCCGCCGACCAGGTTGGCGTATTCGTTAGACTTAAAGTCAGAAAGACGCACAATCACCCGTTTCGGGAAAAATGCCGCGCCAAGGGTGGAGATCCCTTCGGTCAGGCGACCGACGTAGAACTCTTTCGGCGAGTCGTAGCCTTTCATCAGCTCGCGGATTTCATTCTGCAGCCCCGGCTCCTGATCGTCGAACTCCAGCAGCGCGCGCGGGTGGACGCCAATCATACGGTTGATAATGAACTCCAGACGCGCCAGGCCCACGCCTTCGTTCGGCAGGCAGGCAAAGTCGAAGGCGCGGTCCGGGTTACCGACGTTCATCATGATCTTCAGCGGCAGATCCGGCATATCGCCAACGGTGGAGCTCTTGACGCTGAAGTCGAGGATTTCGGCATACACGTAGCCGGTATCGCCCTCGGCACAGGAGACGGTCACATTCTGGTTTTCCTGGATGCGATCGGTGGCGTTACCGCAGCCCACTACCGCCGGGATCCCCAGCTCACGCGCGATAATCGCCGCATGACAGGTACGCCCGCCGCGGTTGGTGACGATCGCCGCCGCCTTTTTCATGATCGGCTCCCAGTCCGGGTCGGTCATGTCGGTCACCAGCACGTCGCCGGGCTCGATGCGGTTCATTTCGCTGATATCGTGAATGACTTTCACCGGACCCGCGCCGATACGATGGCCGATCGCACGCCCTTCCGAAATAATCTGTCCTTGCGCATGGAGGGTATAGCGCTCCATCACCTGGCCGCGGGAACGGACGGTCTCCGGACGCGCCTGCACGATAAACAGCTTACCGGTATGGCCGTCTTTCGCCCATTCGATATCCATCGGACGGTTGTAGTGCTTCTCGATTTGAACCGCTTGCTGCGCCAGCTCCTGCACTTCCGCGTCGGTTAACGAGAAGACGTCGCGCTGCGCCTGCGGCACGTCTTCGATACGCACCTGCTTGCCGTGCTCCTGGGTAGGGGCGTAAACCATGCGGATCTTTTTCGACCCCATGGTGCGGCGTACGATTGCCGGCCGGCCCGCTTCCAGCGTGGGTTTATGGACGTAGAACTCATCGGGGTTCACCGCCCCCTGCACCACCATCTCGCCGAGCCCCCAGGCGGAGGTGATAAACACCACCTGATCAAAACCGGATTCGGTATCGATGGAGAACATCACGCCGGACGAGGCCAGATCGGAGCGCACCATCCTCTGCACCCCGGCGGAGAGCGCCACCCCGCGGTGATCGTACCCTTGATGCACGCGGTAGGAAATGGCGCGATCGTTAAACAGCGAAGCAAACACGTGCTTCACCGCGACGAGCACGGCGTCAAAGCCCTGCACGTTAAGGAATGTCTCCTGCTGACCGGCGAAGGAGGCGTCCGGCATATCTTCCGCCGTCGCGGAGGAGCGCACGGCAAAGGAGGCCTCAGCGTCATCGGCGGACAGCTGGGTATAGGCATCGCGAATCGCATTTTCCAGTTCGCTCTGGAACGGCGTATCAATGATCCACTGACGGATCTGTGCGCCCGCTTTCGCTAATGCGGAAACGTCGTCAATGTCGGTTTCATCCAGCAGTTCATAAATGCGCTGGTTAACACCGCTTTGGTCCAAAAACTGATTAAAGGCATCAGCGGTGGTGGCAAACCCGTTCGGTACGGACACGCCCATACCCGACAGATTTGTAATCATTTCACCAAGGGAGGCATTTTTGCCCCCAACCCTGTCTACATCATTCATGCCGAGTTGGTTATACCAAAGCACCAGCGGTGACGAGCCATTGTTGGACATCGAGACAATCCTTTTGTGATTTAATACCAGTGATAAATAATTCACGATCGACTACGAGATTTATCCTGACATATTTATCCAGCTGAAAGAAACGGTGAATCGTTCAAGCAAATTATTTTTTCGTTTTTAGGATTCTTTGCCAGATATAGCTAAGCTAATGATTCTTCAGAAATCTGATGAAATTTGATACAAAAGATACGCAGTTGCGAAAAATGAACTCACCTTTTCATTAAAAATAAAAATAGCGTTTCATTTTTTAAATATGAGACAAAGCCTGGAGCGTTATGCTTAAATTTAATATCAGCTTTCAGACAATTAAACTCATTATACCGGATGGTCAAAATGGAAAGTGCTGTAGATCGCCACGTATTTTATATTTCCGACGGTACCGCTATTACAGCGGAAGTTCTGGGTCATGCGGTCATGTCGCAATTCCCGGTCGCCACCAGCAGCGTAACCCTGCCGTTTGTCGAAAATATTAGCCGCGCGCGCGCCGTGAAGGAGCAAATTGACGCGATTTTCCAGCAGACCGGCATTCGACCGCTGGTGTTCTACTCCATCGTGCTGCCGGAAATTCGCGACATCATCCTACAAAGCGAAGGCTTTTGTCAGGATATCGTCCAGGCGCTGGTGGCCCCCCTGCAGCAGGAGCTGCGCCTCGATCCGACGCCAATCGCTCACCGCACCCACGGCCTGACGCCCGGTAACCTGAACAAATACGACGCGCGTATCGCCGCTATCGACTACACCCTTGCCCACGATGACGGAATTTCTCTGCGTAATCTCGATCAGGCCCAGGTGATCCTCCTCGGCGTTTCGCGCTGCGGGAAAACCCCCACCAGCCTGTATCTGGCGATGCAGTACGGTATCCGCGCCGCCAACTACCCGTTTATCGCCGATGATATGGATAATCTGATTCTTCCGGCTTCGCTTAAGCCGCTACAGCACAAACTCTTCGGCTTAACGATCAATCCGGAGCGCCTGGCGGCCATCCGCGAAGAGCGGCGGGAAAACAGCCGCTATGCTTCCATGCGCCAGTGCCGGATGGAAGTGACCGAAGTCGAGGCGCTTTACCGCAAAAACAAGATACCTTGCCTGAACAGCACCAACTATTCCGTGGAAGAGATCGCCACCAAAATCATGGATATTATGGGGTTAAGCCGCAGAATGTACTAACACACTAGTACATTATTAAAAATTTGTTTATGCTATCACCTGAGCCCTATACAGGATCATGCCCTGCTCTTGCAATAAGCGGGGATTGGTTTATCGTGATGCGCATCACTTCCCGGCATTTTCGCCGCGGAAGAAACAGATTTTGAGACCCCAATGAATAAAACAGACGAATTGCGTACCGCGCGCATTGAAAGCCTGGTAACGCCTGCGGAACTGGCTCAGCGGCATCCAGTGTCTGCCGACGTTGCCGCACACGTTTCCGCCTCACGCCGCCGAATCGAGAAAATCCTCAACGGTGAAGATCGCCGCCTGCTGGTGGTGATCGGTCCCTGTTCCATTCACGATATTGATGCGGCGATGGAGTATGCGCGCCGCCTGCAGGGTATGCGCGAACGTTACCAGCCGCAGTTGGAAATCGTGATGCGTACCTATTTTGAGAAGCCGCGCACGGTGGTTGGCTGGAAGGGGCTGATCTCCGACCCCGACCTGAACGGCAGCTATCGGGTGAATCACGGCCTTGAGCTGGCGCGTAGCCTGCTGCTGCAGGTCAATGAACTGGGCGTACCGACCGCCACCGAGTTTCTCGATATGGTGACCGGGCAGTTTATTGCCGACCTGATAAGCTGGGGCGCTATCGGCGCGCGTACGACCGAGAGCCAGATCCACCGCGAAATGGCCTCGGCACTCTCGTGCCCGGTAGGCTTTAAGAACGGTACCGATGGCAATACCCGTATCGCCGTTGATGCGATCCGCGCTTCCCGCGCCAGCCATATGTTCCTGTCGCCGGATAAGCAGGGACAGATGACCATCTACCAGACCAGCGGCAATCCGTACGGCCATATCATTATGCGCGGCGGTAAAAAGCCGAATTACCACGCCGCCGATATCGCCGCCGCCGGGGAAGCGCTGGCGGAGTTCGACCTGCCGGAACAGCTGGTGGTGGATTTTAGCCACGGCAATTGCCAGAAACAGCACCGCCGTCAGCTGGACGTTTGCGCCGACATCTGCCAGCAGATCCGCGCCGGCTCGACCGCCATCGCCGGGATCATGGCCGAGAGTTTCCTTCAGGAAGGCACGCAGAAGGTCGTCGCGGGCCAGCCGCTGGCCTGGGGACAATCGATTACCGATCCCTGCCTGAGCTGGGACGATAGCGAACGGCTGCTGGATGAATTAGCCGCCGCCACCGCCACCCGCCTGTAGTTCCCCTCCCCACCGTACGCGCGGTGGGGAGCGATTTTCCGCCATCGACCGGCCCGACACCTGCTAAATCTGGTATTCCGCTAAATAAAGCTTGCGTGAAAAACAACATTATTGATAATGATTATCATTGTTGCCTTGATTTTTATTTTTAGTGCTATGACGCGTATGGATAACACTGCCACAGCAGAAAAAACAACAGACAATGCCCCGTATCCGGTTCCGACGGACAAAGAGATAAGCAGCCGGACATTATTAGGCAGCGAGGGACGGGTGGTGATTGAACATCGCGGTCAGCGCTACCTGCTGCGTCAGACCCATTCGGGTAAGCTGATCCTGACCAAATAATTATCCCCGCCGATAAAGGCAGGGATAACGAACGTTAGCTGGAACAGCTTACTTCAAGACGCCTTCCCCAGTCCGGTGGACGCTGAATATACTCATCCGTCCGATCGGCAAAGGGGTGAGAGAGTGCGCTATGCAGGCGCTCCAGTTCGCTCATATCCCCCTGCTCCGCCTGTTCAATGGCCCGCTGAGCCAGCCAGTTACGCAGCACGATCGCCGGGTTGACGCTGCGCATCCGCGCCTGCCTTTGCGCATCGTCAACCTGTTCATCGCGCAGGCGCGCGCGGTAAGCGGTAAACCAGCTATCGAACGTCTCGCGGTCGATAAACTCATCGCGTAGCGGCGAGGCGGCGCTCTCCTGCTCGCTGGCGCTGAGCATCCGGAAGGTCCGCGTATAGTCGCTGCCCTCGCGTTCCATCAGCGCAAACAGGCCGTCCAGCAGCTCGTTATCCCCTTTTTGCTGGGTAAACAATCCGAGCTTGTCGCGCATGCGGCGGCCATACGCCGTCAGCAGGGCATGCTGGTAACTATCCAGCGCGTCGTTCAGCGCCTCAGCGCTGATAAACGGCGAGAGCGTCTGCGCCAGCCGTTGCAGGTTCCATAGCCCTACCGCCGGCTGATTATCAAAGCTGTAGCGCCCCTGATAATCGGAGTGGTTACAGATAAAGCCAGGCTGGAAATCATCAAGGAAACCGTACGGACCGTAGTCCATCGTCAGGCCGAGAATCGACATATTGTCGGTATTCATCACCCCGTGGGCAAAGCCCACCGTTTGCCAGCAGGCAATCATCTCCGCGGTTCGGGTGACAACGTCACTGAACCACAGAAGGTACTTATCCGCTTCATTTTGCAGATGCGGCCAGTGGTGACGAATCACGTAATCCGCCAGCTGCTGCACTTTCAGAGGCTCGCGACGGTAGTAAAAATGCTCAAAATGGCCGAAACGAACGTGGCTTTCCGCCAGCCGCATCAGCATTGCCCCGCGCTCGACGGTTTCGCGGTATACCGGCGTATCGCTGGCCACTATCGCCAGCGCGCGGGTGGTGGGAATGCCCAACGCATGCATCGCTTCCGAGGCCAGCGCCTCGCGGATCGTCGAGCGCAGCACCGCCCGCCCGTCGCCCATTCGCGAATAGGGAGTGAGCCCGGCGCCTTTAAGGTGCCAGTCAAAGCGACGACCATCAGCGAGCTGCTGTTCGCCGAGCAGAATACCGCGCCCGTCGCCGAGCTGCCCGGCCCAGGCGCCGAACTGGTGGCCGCTGTAAACCTGCGCCAGCGGCGACATTCCCGGCAGCAGCGTTTCGCCGCCCCATACGCCAGCGCCCTTCTGCGGGCTGAATAACGACGCGTCAACGCCCAGCGTTCGCGCCAGCGGAGCGTTGTGCCAGACAAGCCGCGCATTCTCCAGCGGCGTAGGGGTTAAAGCGGTGTAAAAATCCGGCAGTTCATCACGCCAGTGGGTAGTAAAAGACAGGGTCATGGTTCCTCCTGCCTTCAGTGTAGTGCTTTCAACAAATTATTAACACGGAGGAATGGATGGGTTATTGCGATAAAAGACAAGACGGGCGTTGTGGCGCTGCCCGGTAAGGCGTTACCGCCGCCGGGCAAGAAAACGCCACGCTACGCTTTGACGTATCGAGGCTAGATCCTTCGCGCCTGCCAGAATTTTTTATGCCAGTAGACATTATCCAGCGACGATCGCGTCACGCCCTGGCTGGTGGAGGCGTGGATAAACTGGTTATCCGTGTCGTAAATACCGACGTGCAGACCGCTCTCTCCGGAACCGGTCTTGAAGAAGACCAGATCGCCGGGCAGCAGTTCGCTCTTATCGATTTTCGTGCCGATCTCCGCCTGCTCACGCGTTTCGCGCGGCAGCTGCAGCGCGAACTTATCGCGGAAGGTCATCAGCACAAACCCGGAGCAATCAACGCCGCGCGGCGACATGCCGCCGTAGCGATACGGCGCTCCCCGCCAGCTCCTTAGCTGCTCATTCAGGTTAGCAACAACGGTAATCGAATCAGCAAGCCGTGGATTGGGCGGCGGCGCCCGGTGGCTGCTACAACCCGCCAGAAATAACGCAACACACAAAACGAGCCAAAAACGCATCTCAGACGAATCCTCTGTTCCCTATCCTGATAGCAGGATAATTTACCTTGTTTATTAATTCGCTGGCAAGCTGACTGCGTGCTACTGTGACGCAACGAGCATAAGATGACCCGCCACCTCGACCCGCTGGAAGTCCATGGCATAGGCGGCGGTTAAATTCTCTTCGCT
Source organism: Klebsiella sp. ME-303 (assembly GCF_007910085.1). NCBI lineage: Bacteria > Pseudomonadati > Pseudomonadota > Gammaproteobacteria > Enterobacterales > Enterobacteriaceae > Klebsiella > Klebsiella sp. ME-303. Next base: position 76,774 of record NZ_VOJB01000057.1, read on the forward strand.
TAATACCTCGGCGGTGCTGCCGCAGGCGATCGTCTCCCCCCGGCAGATAAGCCAGGAGCGATGGGCGTGTCGGAGGGTATGATTCAGGTCGTGGCTGCTCATCACGACGGCAATCCCCGAGGCGCAGAGTTCGCTTAACAATCGGTCCAGTGCGGCCTGCTGCGCCACGTCCAGGCTGTTCATCGGTTCATCCAGCAATAGCAACTGTCCGGACGCGTTAGCCTGACGATGAATCTGCAGTATTACCGCCGCCAGGCGCACGCGCTGCCACTCCCCGCCGGAGATGTGATTCACCTGGCGCCCCAGCTTGTCGCCTAAGCCCAGCTTCTCCGCGATGGTCGTCAGTAGCCCGTTGTGCGCGTCGTCCTGGAGATGCAGCGACAGATAATGCCAGACCGGCATGGCGAAAGGCGGCATCTGGTGCTGGCTTAAATAGGCCCGATGACGCGCCAGCTCCTGCGCCAGCCAGTCATTCAGCGGGCGTCCATTCAGTTTTACCTGGCCCGGGCCGGTAGAGAGCCCCGCCATACGCGCCAGCAACGTGCTTTTCCCCGCCCCGTTTGGCCCCACCAGATGAACGATCTCTCCCGGCCGGATATCGGCTGAAAACGGCGCCAGCCGCCCCGCCTCTTCTACATCCTGTAGCTGCATCAAAAACGGCATTATTTGGCTAAAGCTCCTTTAATAGCGGCCACCAGCTGCGGATCATCCGGCGTCATATCCGGTGAGAAACGGCCGATGACCTGACCATCGCGGCCGATGAGGAATTTTTCAAAATTCCACAGAATATCATCCACGTACAGCGGCGCTCTGCCTTTGCTGGCCATGCGCTCATAAAAACCGCTGCCTTCCGGGGCGATAGCCTGCGGGGCGGCCTCAACCAGCTTCTGGTACAGAGGCGCGCGATGTTCGCCGTTGACGTCAATTTTGCTGAACATCGGGAATGTCACGCCGTAAGTCGTGCTACAGAACGTTTTAATCTCTTCTTCGCTACCCGGCTCCTGACCCAGAAACTGGTTGCACGGAAAGCCCAGTACGCTAAAACCTTCGCTTTCTAAATCTTTTTGCAGCGCCTCCAGCTGCTCATACTGCGGCGTCAGGCCGCACTTTGACGCGACGTTGACAATCAACAGGACGTTGCCTGCCCACGGGGTGAGCGTTGTTTTCTCACCATCGATGGTGGTGACTTCAGTATTGAGAATATCGTGTTGCATAGCCTTCCCTCTGTGAATATACCGGTTACTGCTTCAGGTGATCCCTATCTACTGTAGCGGATTCAGACTGGGTCATTCTACTTTGAATCCCCCGGGAGTGTCTCTTGATGTAACAGGCAGCACAACATGAATTCATCTCAACACCGGGAGCGCGCAATTCAGTGTACAGTGGTGGATTGATGTAATAGCATTTCGTTAATTGTTAATTTAAGAGAGTTTTATTGATGAAGAAGATGTTTAGCGCGGTGTTAATCGCGGCCTCCGTTACGCTGCTTTCGGCCTGCTCGCCGGATGAAGATAATAAGATTAAAGTCGCCATTAATACCGGGCCGGATGAGGCTATCTGGAAAGTCGTAGAACAGGTGGCCAAAGAGAAATACAACCTCGACGTCGAGGTAATCTCATTTAATGATTACGTTCTGCCGAACGAAGCCCTGAACAATAAAGACGTCGATGCTAACGCCTTCCAGACGCTGCCTTACCTTGAGGCACAATCAAAAGAGCGCGGCTATAAGTTTGCCATTGTCGGTAAAACCTTCGTCTTCCCGATCGCCGCCTACTCGAAGAAAATCAAAAATATCAGCGAACTGCCTGACGGCGCGACGATTTCCATCTCTAACGAAACCACAACCCTGGGCCGCAGCCTGCTGCTGCTGCAGGCGCAAGGTTTAATCAAGCTGAAAGAGGGTACAGGCTACCTGCCGACGACGCTGGACATTATCGACAATCCTAAGCAGTTGAAAATCGTGGAAGTCGACACGCCGCAGCTGACCCGTACGCTTGATGACCCGAACGTCGCCCTGTCGATCATCAACACCAACTTCTCCGCTCAGGCCGGTCTCTCGGCTGCCCGCGATGGGCTATTTATGGAAGGCCCGGACTCGCCGTACGTCAACGCCATTGTTGCGCGCGAAGATAATAAAGACAGCAAAAAAGTCCAGGAGCTGAAAGAGGCCTTCCAGACTCAGCAGGTTGCCGACAAGGCAGCGGAAGTCTACAAAGGCGATGCGATTAAGGGCTGGTAATACTATCAACCACTTACGGCCGCCCCTCACTGCGGGCGGCCTGATTTCAGCAATAACCAGATAAACACCGGCGCTCCCAGGGTGGCGGTGACCACGCCAATCGGCAATTCCGCCGCCGAAAGCGCCAGACGCGCGATAATATCCGCGCCCAGCAGCGCGCTGGCCCCCGCTAACAAACAGGCCGGAAGCAGCGCGCGGTGATCGCTTAAGCCACATAAGCGCAGAATATGCGGGATAACCAGACCAATAAAGCCGATCGCGCCGGCCAGCGCCACGCTGACGCCCACCAGCCAGCCGGTCGCCACCACCAGCACTTTACGCCATAGCCACAGCGGTAGCCCCAGCTGGCGTGCGGAAACCTCCCCCAGCGCTAACAGATTAAGAGGCTGCGATTGCAGGCACACCCAGGCCAGCACAGGCAGCAGGGCCAGCATCAGCCACAGCTGCTGCCAGTCCACGCCGCCAAAGCCGCCCATCATCCAGTACATCAGCTGGCGGAGATCGAAAGAGGTTGAGAAGTAGACCGCCCAGGTCATCAGCGCGCTGCATATGATACCGAGCGCCACGCCCGCCAGCAGCAGGCGGCTGGTCGAGAGATGCCGCCTGGCAAAACGCAGTAAAATAAAGGTAATGACCAGCGCGCCAGCGATGGCGCACAGCCCCAGCGCCCAGCCCGGAAGCAGCCCTTTTCCCAGCAACACGGCGGCTATCAGGCCAACCCCAGCGCCGTTTGATACCCCCAGCAGCCCGGGCTCCGCCAGCGGGTTTTCAAACAGCGCCTGCATAATCGCGCCGGACAGCGCCAGCGCCGCGCCCACCAGCAGGACGGCCAGGGTGCGCGGCAAACGAATCTGCCAGATAAACAGCTCGCCTTTGGCGCTAAACCATTCACCGGGGCCAATCCACTGGTCGCCCGCGCACAGGCTGATGGTCGATGTGACCAGCAGCAGCAACGTTAATACCGCAAGCCAGCGCCGGTTGCGGCGCCGTTGAGTTTGAGCAAAGGTCAGCATAGATTTCTGAGTTGAGAAAAAGGATGTGATTGATTTTACGGTATTCGGCCAGGAAAAGAAAAAAGGCCGCATAGCGGCCTTTTTGATTAGTCAGTCCAGATCATTTCTCTCTGGGTGAAGCGTTTTCGACACGGCTTTTTAACTTCTGTCCGGGTCTGAAGGTCACCACACGCCGGGCTGTAATAGGAATATCCTCTCCCGTTTTCGGGTTACGGCCCGGGCGTTGGTTTTTATCTCGCAAATCGAAGTTGCCGAACCCGGAGAGTTTTACCTGCTCTCCGTTTTCCAGAGCGCGACGGACTTCTTCGAAAAACAACTCTACCAGCTCTTTGGCATCCCGCTTGCTAAGCCCAAGCTTATCAAACAGATATTCTGACATTTCAGCTTTTGTAAGCGCCATAGGTTCAATCCCTCAATGATGCCTGGAATCGCTCTTTCAATGCCTCTACACATTTGGCGACGGTAGCGGCAATCTCCTCTTCTTCGAGTGTACGGCTGGTATCCTGGAGGATAAGGCTGATAGCGAGGCTTTTGAAACCTTCCGCTACGCCCTTGCCGCGGTACACGTCAAATAAGTTTACGCCAACTACCTGATTTACGCCAACTTTCTTACACTCGGCTAAAACATCGGCTGCGGGAACGTTTTCTGCCACAACGACAGCGATGTCGCGACGGTTCGCCGGGAAGCGAGAAACTTCACGCGCCTGAGGCACCACGCGGTCTGCAAGCTTGTTCCACTCCAGCTCGAACACCAACGTGCGGCCGTTCAGATCCAGTTTACGTTCCAGCTCGGGATGAACAACCCCAATAAAACCAATACGTTCACCTTTCAGATAAATCGCCGCCGACTGGCCCGGATGAAGCGCATTATTGGCTTCGATGCGGAATTCGATGTCGGACAGTTTACCCGTGAGGTCGAGAACGGACTCCAGATCGCCTTTTAAATCATAGAAATCGACGGTTTCTTTTGCCAGGTTCCAGTGTTCTTCATAGCGGTTACCGCAGATTACGCCAGCCAGCATCACGTCCTGGCGAATACCCAGCGGGGCCTGCGTATCGGGAACAAATCGTAGGCCGCTCTCAAAGATGCGGACGCGACTCTGCTGGCGATTCTGGTTGTAGACCACCGTCCCGAGCAGACCGGTCCACAATGACAGACGCATCGCCGACATTTCGCTGGAGATCGGGCTCGGCAGAATCAGCGCTTCCTCGCCGGCGTGGATCCACTGCTGTACTTTCGGATCAACAAAGCTGTAGGTAATCACTTCCTGATAGCCTTTGTCGTTGAGCAGCGTTTTCACGCGCTTAAGCGACAGATCCGCTTCGCGGTGAGTGCCCATAATCAGGCCCGCTTGTACCGGTTCATCAGGAATATTGTTATAGCCATAGACGCGGGCAACCTCTTCGACCAGGTCTTCTTCGATCTCCATGTCGAAACGCCAGCTCGGCGCCACGGCATGCCACTCATCCTGGCCTTCGGTAACTTCACAGCCCAGACGACGCAGAATGTCGCTAACCTGCGCATCTTCAATGTGATGGCCAATCAAACGATCCAGTTTGCTGCGGCGAAGGCGGATGGTCGCAGGCTTCGGCAGAGTCGCTTCATTGGTCACGTCAATAATCGGGCCCGCTTCACCGCCGCAAATATCCATCAGCAGGCGGGTTGCGCGCTCCATTGCCTGATACTGCAGCGCGGAGTCCACGCCGCGCTCGTAGCGGTGGGAAGCATCGGTATGCAGACCATGGCGACGGGCGCGACCGGTAATGGACAGCGGGCTGAAGAACGCGCATTCCAGCAGAACGTTTTGCGTTTCATCGTTTACGCCGGAGTGCTCGCCGCCGAAAATTCCGCCCATAGCCAGGGCTTTCTGGTGGTCAGCAATAACCAGAGTATCGGTATCCAGCTTAGCCTCGGAGCCGTCGAGCAGGACCAGGGTTTCGCCTTCATGCGCCATACGCACGATAATTCCGCCTTCAATGCGGTCTTTATCGAAGGCGTGCATCGGCTGGCCGAGCTCGAGCAGAACGTAGTTGGTCACGTCAACCACGGCATCGATGGAGCGAATGCCGCAGCGGCGCAGCTTCTCTTTCATCCATAACGGCGTCGGCGCTTTGACATTAATGCCTTTTACCACACGGCCCAGGTAGCGCGGGCATGCTTCCGGCGCATCGACCTGAATTGGCAGAACGTCGTCGATGGTCGCGGCAACCGGGGCCATTTCCGGGACATTCAATGGCGCCTTGTTGAGCACGGCGACATCGCGGGCAATGCCGATAATACCCAGGCAGTCGGCACGGTTCGGCGTGACGCTGATTTCGATAGTGTTATCGTCGAGCTTCAGGTATTCGCGGATATCGGTACCCAGCGGCGCGTCGGCGGGCAGTTCAATAATACCGCTGTGATCGTCGGAGATCCCCAGCTCGGAGAAGGAGCACAGCATGCCTTCCGACGGCTCGCCGCGCAGCTTTGCCGCTTTAATTTTAAAATCGCCCGGCAGTACGGCACCGATGGTTGCAACGGCAACCTTCAGGCCCTGACGGCAGTTTGGCGCGCCGCAGACGATGTCCAGCAGGCGTTCGCCGCCGACGTTAATTTTTGTGACGCGCAGTTTGTCAGCATTAGGGTGTTGAGCGCACTCAACCACTTCCCCAACGACAACGCCGTTGAAGCTGCCCGCAACCGGCTCAACGCCGTCAACCTCAAGGCCGGCCATCGTTATCTGGTCCGACAGCGCTTCGCTATCGATAGCTGGGTTAACCCACTCGCGTAACCACAGTTCACTGAATTTCATTGTTCTGTCCTGCCCTTATTTAAACTGTTTGAGGAAACGCAGATCGTTTTCGAAGAACGCGCGTAAGTCGGTCACGCCGTAGCGCAGCATGGTCAGACGCTCCATACCCATGCCGAAGGCAAAGCCGGAATAGATTTCCGGATCGATACCCACGTTGCGCAGTACGTTTGGATGCACCATCCCGCAGCCGAGCACTTCCAGCCATTTCCCGTTTTTCCCCATAACGTCGACTTCGGCCGATGGCTCGGTGAACGGGAAATAGGACGGACGAAAACGAATCTGCAGATCTTCTTCAAAGAAGTTACGCAGGAAATCGTGCAGCGTTCCCTTCAGGTTGGTAAAGCTGATGTTGGTATCAACGATCAGGCCTTCCATCTGATGGAACATTGGGGTATGGGTCTGATCGTAGTCGTTACGATAGACGCGGCCTGGCGCAATAATGCGGATCGGCGGCTGCTGGTTAGCCATGGTGCGGATCTGCACGCCTGAGGTTTGCGTACGCAGCAGGCGCGTGGCATCAAACCAGAAAGTGTCGTGGTCAGCGCGTGCCGGATGGTGGCCAGGAATATTCAGCGCATCGAAGTTGTGGTAGTCATCTTCGATTTCCGGGCCAGTCGCGACGGTAAAGCCGAGCTCACCGAAGAAACTTTCAATACGATCGATGGTACGGGTCACCGGATGCAGGCCACCGTTCTCAATACGACGCCCCGGCAGAGAGACATCGATGGTCTCCGAGGCCAGGCGCGCGTTAAGAGCGGCGCTTTCAAGATCTGACTTACGCGCGTTAAGCGCCTGCTGGACCTGCTCTTTCGCTTCGTTGATAACCGCGCCGGCTGCCGGGCGCTCTTCAGCAGGCAGCTCACGCAGGGTCGTCATCTGAAGGGTCAGGAGCCCTTTTTTACCCAGGTATTCCACGCGGACGTTGTCCAGCGCAGCAACATCTGATGCCTCGTTAATGGCTGCCTTCGCACTGGCAACCAGCTCTGCGAGATGTGACATGGTTTTCCTCATTATGTCGGTGCAGACACCGGTTATGGTTATTATTTTGCTTTCACTATTTCGAGCCGCAGACGGCGGGTCATTCGCCATTTGACCGAATGACCCGGTCAATCCACACGTCTGGAGCTTGAAATAGAACAAGCCAGTTCAGATACAAAAAAAGCCTCCACAGTGGGAGGCTTTTTGGCGCTGTTTTCCGTTTCTTCTTTCACGCGCTAGCCTCCTGAGTTCAGGTGCTAAAGTAAAAAAAGAAGCGGAAAATAGCAGCATTCATGCTTGCATTACCTTGTCTGCTAAAAAACGTAAGATCGATATTGAAAAGCTTACGCGGATAAAAGTCAATGTATTGATAGTCTTGAAACGAAAAGAGGGAGACAAGCTCCCTCTTTCAACTGGCTTATGCCAGAGCTGCTTTCGCTTTTTCGACCAGCGCGGTGAACGCTAATTTGTCGAATACGGCGATGTCAGCCAGGATCTTACGGTCGATTTCAACAGAGGCTTTTTTCAGGCCGTTGATGAATTTGCTGTAAGAAATACCGTTCTGACGTGCTGCTGCGTTGATACGCGCAATCCACAGTTGACGGAACTGACGCTTTTTCTGACGACGGTCACGATAAGCGTACTGACCAGCTTTGATAACAGCCTGGAAGGCAACGCGGTATACGCGAGAACGCGCACCGTAGTAGCCTTTAGCTTGTTTCAAAATTTTCTTGTGACGTGCACGGGCAACTACACCACGTTTTACGCGAGCCATATGTGCTCTCCTGTATCTATTCTAATTAAAAAGTTAAAAGGGTTAACGACTTATGCGTACGGCAGGCACGCGATGACCAGGCCCAGATCGCCTTTAGAAACCATGGCTTTCGGACGCAGGTGACGTTTACGCTTGGTAGCTTTTTTGGTCAGAATGTGACGCAGGTTAGCGTGCTTGTGCTTAAAACCACCTTTACCGGTTTTTTTGAAGCGCTTAGCAGCACCGCGTACGGTCTTAATTTTTGGCATTTTAATAACTTCCACTTCGCATTGNATTTTTATCAACGATCAGACCTTCCATCTGATGGAACATCGGGGTGTGGGTCTGATCGTAGTCGTTACGATAGACGCGGCCCGGCGCGATAATACGGATAGGCGGCTGCTGGTTTTCCATGGTGCGGATCTGCACGCCGGAGGTCTGCGTACGCAGCAGGCGAGTGGCATCGAACCAGAAAGTGTCGTGGTCAGCGCGCGCCGGATGGTGACCCGGAATATTCAGCGCATCGAAGTTGTGGTAATCGTCTTCGATTTCCGGGCCCGTCGCCACGGTAAAGCCGAGCTCACCGAAGAAACTTTCAATACGGTCGATGGTGCGAGTAACCGGATGCAGGCCGCCGTTTTCAATGCGGCGACCCGGCAGCGAGACGTCAATGGTCTCTGCGGCCAGACGCGCATTCAGCGCTGCGCCTTCCAGTTCAGCTTTACGCGCGTTCAGCGCCTGCTGCACCTGCTCTTTCGCCTCGTTGATGACCGCACCGGCTGCCGGACGCTCTTCCGGCGGCAGCTCACGCAGGGTGGTCATTTGCAGGGTCAGATGCCCTTTTTTACCCAGGTATTCCACGCGGACGTTGTCCAGCGCAGCAACATCTGATGCCTCGTTAATGGCTGCCTTGGCACTGGCAACCAGCTCTGCGAGATGTGACATGGTTTTCCTCATTATGTCGGTGCAGACACCGGTTATAGTGAAATTAATATTCCGAATCCATATACGAAAAAAGCCTCCACAGGGGAGGCTTTCTGGCGCTGTTT
>NZ_VOJB01000057.1:85623-86409 GCF_007910085.1 Klebsiella sp. ME-303
AGTAAAAAAAGAAGCGGAAAATAGCAGCATTCATGCTTGCATTACCTTGTCTGGTAAGAAACGTCAGAGCTGTATTGAAAAGCCTGCGCCGATAAAAGTCAATGTATTGATGGTGTTGAAACGAAAAGAGGGAGACAAGCTCCCTCTTTCAACTGGCTTATGCCAGAGCTGCTTTCGCTTTTTCGACCAGAGCGGTGAACGCTACTTTGTCGAATACAGCGATGTCAGCCAGGATCTTACGGTCGATTTCAACAGAGGCTTTTTTCAGGCCATTGATGAATTTGCTGTAAGAAATACCGTTCTGACGTGCTGCTGCGTTGATACGTGCAATCCACAGTTGACGGAACTGACGTTTACGTTGACGACGGTCACGGTAAGCGTACTGACCAGCTTTGATAACAGCCTGGAAGGCAACGCGGTATACGCGAGAACGCGCACCGTAGTAGCCTTTAGCTTGTTTCAAAATTTTCTTGTGACGTGCACGTGCAATTACACCACGTTTTACGCGAGCCATGTGTGCTCTCCTGTATCTATTCTAAGTTAAAAAAGTTAAACGTTAACGACTTATGCGTACGGCAGGCACGCGATAACCAGGCCCAGATCGCCTTTGGAAACCATGGCTTTCGGACGCAGGTGACGTTTACGCTTGGTAGCTTTTTTAGTCAGAATGTGACGCAGGTTAGCGTGCTTGTGCTTAAAACCACCTTTACCGGTTTTTTTGAAGCGCTTAGCAGCACCGCGTACGGTCTTAATTTTTGGCATTTTAATAACTTCCACTTCGCATTG
>NZ_VOJB01000057.1:86440-116465 GCF_007910085.1 Klebsiella sp. ME-303
TTAATAAACGAAACATAGGCGAACAACGGCTGCGGAACCCGCAGGCTCCACAGACATTGCTACTTGAAGGCCTTACTGTTTCTTCTTAGGAGCGAGCACCATGATCATCTGGCGGCCTTCGATCTTCGTTGGGAAGGATTCGACTACTGCCAGTTCACTCAGATCGTCACGGACGCGGGTAAGCACTTCCATACCGATCTGTTGGTGGGCCATCTCACGGCCGCGAAAACGCAGCGTGATCTTGGCCTTATCGCCATCTTCCAGAAAGCGAATCAGGCTGCGGAGTTTTACCTGATAATCGCCATCGTCGGTGCCAGGACGGAACTTAATTTCCTTAACCTGGATAACTTTTTGCTTTTTCTTCTGTTCCTTAGAAGACTTGCTCTTTTCATAAAGGAACTTGCCGTAGTCCATGATACGACAAACTGGCGGTTCGGCGTTAGGGCTGATTTCAACTAAATCTACTCCAGCTTCTTCAGCTTTTTCGATCGCTTCTCTCAGACTCACAATACCCAAAGCTTCGCCTTCCAGACCAGTTAAGCGAACTTCCAGGGCGCGAATCTCGCCATTAATACGATTCGGACGTGCCGTTTGAACTCGTTTTCCGCCTTTAATACCTTATTCCTCCAGTTGTTTTAGACTGCGGCTGCGAATCTCTTGTTGCAGCTTCTCGATAACTTCATTTACGTCCAGGCTGCCCAAGTCTTTGCCACGACGGGTACGCACGGCAACTTTGCCGGCTTCTACCTCTTTGTCGCCACAGACCAACATGTAAGGGACACGACGTAAAGTGTGCTCGCGGATTTTAAAGCCTATCTTCTCATTTCTCAAGTCTGCTTTTACGCGAATGCCCGCATTTTGTAGTTTACGCGTCAATTCGTTAACGTATTCAGCCTGAGAATCGGTAATATTCATGACCACAACCTGCACCGGCGCCAGCCAGCTGGGGAAGAAGCCCGCAAACTCTTCGGTCAGGATGCCAATAAAGCGCTCCAGCGAACCAAGAATCGCGCGGTGAATCATTACCGGTACCTGTCGTTCGTTATTTTCACCCACATAAGAGGCGCTTAAACGCTGCGGCAGGGAGAAGTCCAGCTGTACAGTACCGCACTGCCATGCACGATCGAGGCAGTCATACAGGGTAAATTCAATTTTCGGACCGTAGAACGCGCCTTCACCCAGCTGATACTCAAACGGGATGTTGTTCTCTTCCAGCGCCACGGCCAGATCCGCTTCAGCACGATCCCATGTCTCATCGCTACCGATGCGTTTTTCCGGGCGAGTCGACAGCTTGACGACGATTTTCTCGAAGCCAAAGGTGCTGTACATATCGTAGACCATGCGAATACAGGCGTTCACTTCATCGCGAACCTGATCTTCAGTACAGAAGATATGGGCGTCATCCTGAGTAAAGCCACGTACGCGCATCAGGCCATGCAGCGCGCCTGACGGCTCATTACGATGGCAGCTACCGAATTCAGCCATACGCAGCGGCAGATCGCGATAGGATTTCAGCCCCTGGTTGAAGATCTGCACGTGGCCCGGGCAGTTCATCGGCTTGATGCAGTATTCACGGTTCTCGGAAGAAGTGGTGAACATCGCATCTTTATAGTTGTCCCAGTGGCCGGTTTTTTCCCACAGCACGCGGTCCATCATAAACGGGCCTTTAACTTCCTGATACTGGTACTCTTTCAGCTTAGAACGCACAAAAGTTTCCAGTTCGCGGAAGATAGTCCAGCCGTCGTTATGCCAGAACACCATGCCCGGCGCCTCTTCCTGCATATGATACAGGTCGAGCTGCTTACCGATTTTACGGTGATCGCGCTTAGCGGCTTCTTCCAGACGCTGCAGATAGGCATTTAAGGCTTTTTTATCTGCCCATGCGGTTCCGTAGATGCGCTGCAGCATTTTATTGTTGCTATCGCCGCGCCAGTAGGCGCCAGCGGTCTTCATCAGTTTGAAATGATGACAGAAACGCATATTCGGCACGTGCGGCCCACGGCACATGTCGACATACTCTTCATGATGATACAAACCGGGTTTGTCATCATGCGCAATGTTTTCATCAAGAATGGAGACTTTATAGCTCTCGCCGCGCTTCACGAAGGTTTCACGCGCTTCGTGCCAGCTGACTTTTTTCTTAATGACGTCGTAGTTTTTCTCGGCGAGCTCGTGCATACGTTTTTCGAGCGCGTCGATATCTTCCTGGGTCAGGGTATGGTCCAGATCGACATCATAGTAGAAACCGTTGTCGACAACCGGGCCGATCGCCATCTTGGTATTTGGCCACAGCTGTTTAATCGCGTGCCCCAAAAGGTGCGCACAGGAGTGACGAATAATCTCAAGTCCATCTTCATCTTTCGCGGTGATGATAGAGAGCGTCGCGTCGTTTTCAATTAAGTCGCAGGCGTCAACCAGTTCGCCGTTGACGCGGCCGGCGATGGTGGCTTTCGCCAGACCGGGGCCAATATCCAGAGCGACGTCCATCGGGCTCACAGCGTGATCAAAATGGCGTTGGCTGCCATCAGGAAGCGTAATTACAGGCATTTCATGTCCTTATTTGCAGTGGTGCCCCGCACGAAAGAGCACATACAAAACAATATAATCATAATTATCAACACGTTCAGGCCCAGTTCCCGCTTCACTCTGCGAAAATATGTGCACGCTCGTTCACCGACGCGTACCCACCTGCAGCCGCCTGTTGATAACACCGACGGTTAGTTTACACATCATTAGTGCGTGATAAAAGTCACATGAGACTAAATGGTTATTGCTGATGGAAAAAAAAGGTCGCGGCGCAACAAACCCAGCGTAATTGCTGCGGAACCGTGCGGCAAAAGAGCGCGGCAGGACGATATGACGCATAAAGAATATTTATGCTTTCACATCAATTATGCATGTTTAACACAAAGTGCGGAAAGCAAAACCGGTACGGCATTACCCGGTTTGCTGCTTCACGAAATAATTAAAGGATGATGTTCAAGAACAATGAAATATCAGGACCATTCGCCGGCGACAAGTTTATGAACATCAAAAGCATCATTCATTGACTGCCCGGTAGACTGTGAGCCCGGCGCTATGTTGGAGCCTGCTTCGACATCGGTAGCTTTGGCGATACCAACTTGGGTATGCTCGTTATTACCCGGCTGCGGTGCGGGAGCGGCGGCAAATGCGCCAAAAGACAGCGTGCACAGCATCACGGCCGCGAGTGCGATTTTGCTATTTCTCATGATAGTCATTCTCTTATTTGTTTCAGATAAATAGAACGGCGTCGTTATCGCCGCCTGTGTGCAACAGTATAGATCCAGATCACATTTTTGTCCGACCCAATATTTATCTTTTCGTGTCAAATTAACTGCATATTTGTCAGCAAAATAGCAATTGTGGGGAAATTATGAAGACGATTTCTTTTTATAAAAAACAAAACGAGAGACCAAAAATAATAATGTCACTTATTGCCAAATTTAAAACAATCAGGCCAGAATATCTGGCCTGAAATATTACATTTTATAACCGAGCGATAGCGTGGTACGGCGATCGGTGTGTTCCGGCGCCGATGACGGCGGCTCAGAGTTCCACGTCAGGTTATAGGCGACCTTGAGGGCAAAGTGAGCATTAATGGCAACGTTCAGCGCGCTTTCGGAGTTCAGCGTCGTATCTTCAGCGCCGAATACCGAAACACCTTGCGTAAATTTGGCGTTATCGGTCATCTGCCAGGCGTAAGTGCCGGAAGCATAGCCCAACGGCTGAGTATCAGTATCACCGTCGGTATACTCGTCGTAGCGTACGCCAGGACCAAATTCAAAACGCAGACTGTGCACCGGTCCGTTCATAATCTGTCGACCATAACCTGCGGTAAACACATCCCGCTGCTGATAACCATTGTAACGATCCGTCAGCCAGCTGGCCTGGCCAAATATATAGTTCTGGTCAGTCAGGTTGTAACGACTACGTCCCCCCACCGCGTACCTTTCCGAAGAGCGCTGATCGTTTGACGACGTATTGCTGGCATTCCCCCACAGCGACCATGCGGTGGTATTGCCATACCAGGTCAACGTGGAGTCGGCGGTCATTGAGGAACTTTTCGTATTGCCGGACTGCGCCAGATAACCGGCGTTAACAGTACCTTCGAAAGGTTTTTTAGCAGAAGATGGGTCATCCATGACAGTAAAAACGGAATCATCGGCCATTGCGCACGCAGACGCAAAAAGCCCTCCCGCGAGCAACGCCGCTGCGGGTACTGTCTTCAAAAGCTTCATTTAATTTTAAGTCCGTACAACCTATAAGGAGACCTGGAGGGTCCCGGGAGCTTTCGCGAGGATCGCGGATAGCCGGTCCTAAGAAAGGGAGTAAATTATAAAAAAGCACGATTAACTTAGCAATCAATTACTCTTTCATTTTTTGTATAAGACGCTTCTCAAAACAATTTTTATTTCATAAAGATAAAAAGAGGTTGCGTTGTATAAGTGGCCCGTCGCTTCCCCTTCCCTCCTTTAAGTGCCATGCTTAAAACCAGAGCAGCTAAATTCGTATTATGGAGGAAACTGGATGACCAAAATCTATACGCTCACGTTAGCCCCCTCGCTCGATAGCGCAACCCAGACCCCGCAAATTTACCCGGAAGGCAAACTGCGCTGTAGCGCTCCCGTGTTTGAACCCGGCGGCGGCGGAATTAACGTTGCGCGAGCCATCACTTTTCTTGGCGGCAGCGCCACAGCCATCTTTCCCGTCGGCGGGGCGACAGGCGAACACCTGACGGCGCTGCTGACGGATGAACATGTTCCCGTCGATACGGTAGAGACCCATGACTGGACGCGGCAGAATCTTCACGTGCATGTGAACGCCAGCGGCGAGCAATATCGTTTCGTGATGCCGGGCGCAGCGTTAACTAAGGAGGAGCTCCGGCTCCTTGAGGAAAAGGTCCTCGCCATCGCCCCGGGTTCCCTGCTGGTGATTAGCGGAAGTCTCCCGCCCGGCATCAGCGTCGATAACCTGACGCAGCTGGTCAAAAACGCTCAGCAGCATGGATTGCGCTGTATTGTTGATAGTTCCGGTGACGCGCTCGCCGCAGCGCTTGATGTCGGCAATATCGAGCTGGTTAAGCCGAACCAGAAAGAGCTTAGCGCGCTGGTACAGCGCGATCTGAGCCAGCCGGATGATGTGCGTCTTGCGGCGCAGGAGCTCATTCGGTCGGGCAAAGTCCAGCGCGTCGTCGTCTCCCTCGGTGCCCAGGGTGCGCTCGGCGTTGATGCCCAGGGTAGCGTTCAGGTGGTACCGCCGCCGATGAAAAGCCAGAGCACCGTCGGCGCCGGTGACAGTATGGTCGGCGCAATGACCTTAAGGCTGGCGGAAAACGCCTCGCTTGAAGATATGGTTCGCTTTGGCGTTGCGGCGGGTAGTGCGGCAACCATCAATCAGGGCACCCGCCTTTGCTCGCTGGATAATACGCAAAAAATCTACAACTATCTGCGCGGTTGATAACGCCTTCGCTCCCTCTGGGAAGACAGAGGGAGTCGCCAAATCAGCATGATGGTCTATGCTAAAAATGCCATGGATAACAACGGGGTGAAAAATGAGTAGCGAAATTATTGCCTGGGTCGTCACGGTTCGTTTTCACGAAGAGACGTTAACGGAAATTAACGAACTCAGTAATCACCTCACCCGCGCCGGATTTACCCTCGTCTTAAACGATGATGAAGGGAACGTCCACGAGCTCGGCACCAACACCTTCGGCCTGCTTTCTATGCAGAATGCCGAGGAAGTCAACGCCTTAAGCGCAGGTTTAGCCGAAACCGCGCTGGGAAGACCCGTCGACGTCACCGTGGTCACATTCAGCGAGTGGTTAAAAGCTCAATAAGTGCGATTGACGCAACGGAAAACGTCCAGTTGTGCGTCAGTTCGAGTTTTACGCCGGGTTTATGCGCTAACCTTATGAAATGTTGGAAAACATGGGGAGAGACGGCATGTGGCAAGCTATCAGCAATTTGTTACGCGATTTGCATACCGAAGCAGCTGAAATCGAACTGCGAAACGAACTACCCGGTGGAGAGATACACGCGGCCTGGCATTTACGCTATGGCGGGCGAGATTACTTCGTAAAATGCGACGAACGCGAGCTTTTACCCATCTTCACGGCCGAGGCAGACCAGCTTGAACTACTGTCGCGCAGTAAAACGGTGAACGTACCGCAGGTTTTTGCCGTGGGCAGCGATCGAGATTACAGCTTTCTGGTGATGGAATACCTCCCTCCTCGCCCGCTGGATGCGCACAACGCTTTCCTGTTAGGCCAGCAAATTGCCCATTTACATCAGTGGAGCGACCAACCTCAGTTTGGTCTGGATTTTGACAACGACCTCTCCACCACCCCCCAGCCGAACGCCTGGCAGCGTCGCTGGTCCACGTTCTTTGCCGAACAGCGCATCGGCTGGCAGCTGGAACTCGCCGCCGAGAAAGGCCTGCATTTTGGTGATATCGATCATCTTGTTGATATTGTTCAGCAACGGCTGAGCAGTCATCAGCCGCAGCCGTCGCTGCTTCACGGTGACTTATGGTCCGGTAACTGCGCGCTCGGGCCAAACGGGCCCTATATTTTCGACCCTGCCTGCTACTGGGGCGATCGCGAATGCGATTTGGCGATGCTCCCGCTGCATCCGGAACAGCCGCCGCAAATCTATGACGGCTATCAGTCCGTATCGCCGCTGCCGTCCGGCTTTCTCGAGCGGCAGCCCATCTACCAGCTCTATACGCTGCTGAATCGGGCAATTCTGTTTGGCGGACAGCATCTGGTGACGGCGCAGAAAGCGCTTGATGAGGTGTTCATGGATAAGGCCCCGTAAGGGGCCTTGTTTTTGAGGGTTAGCTAATTTGTACGCCTTTCAGACGGAACTGAATGGTCATGGTAATGCCGGTTCCCGGTTTGCCCGGTTCATAGCGCCATTTACGTAAAGCGTTTTTCACTTCACGCTCAAACATATTGGCAGGCTGGGCGGAGAGGATCTGTACGTTGTCCACGCGCCCGTCCGGCGTGACGTCAAACTTAACCCGCACGGTTCCTTCAAGGCGCAGCGCCTGGGCACGATTCGGATAGATCGGCTCTCCGCGGCTTAGCGCCCGCGGCCCGGAAGGCACCGTCACGGTGGGTTTAGCGGTCGCGGCTGAGGTGCTCGGCGCGGTGCGCGCCGGCGCCGTATTTGTATTTTCAAACGGCGAGGCCGGGCGCGTTTCCGCCGGTTTTACATCACGCTTCGGTTGTTCGACCTTTTTTTCCGGCTTCGGTTTAGGCTTTGGCTTCGGTTTTGGCTTTGGTTTATGGATAACAACCGGCGCCTCTTTTGGCGGTTCAGGCATCACTTCCGGTTCCGGTTCTGGCTCCGGTTCAACAACGGGCTCAACGACCGGCTGAGCCGCCTGAGGCGGTTCCAGATCTGCCGGGGTCACCATAGTGATTTCAATGGGCTGTGAGGGTGCCGGCCGTTCAATAACCTGATGTACCGAAGTATAGAGCAACCCCGCGATAACACTGCCGTGGATAACCACAGACAGTAGCGTAGGCCACGGAAAGCGGCGAGGTAAATCAAAGGTCATTGCGCTCATAGTCGTTTCTGTTGAAAAATGATGCCCCGATTTTAAATGCAAATAGCAATCATATTCAACTAGGGTTGTTGGCTTGTATCAAAATTTGCCCTGTTTTCTGACAAAAAGCTCCCGGGACGTGGCATTCTGGGGATCGTGATCATCTTTGCATTGCAGTCAACGACGGTTTCACTTAACGTGATTCGCCAATTTATTGATAAGGAGCCATGCCGTGCTTTACGTTATCTACGCTGAAGATATCGCCGACTCTCTGGAAAAACGGACATCGGTACGTCCCGCCCATCTGGCGCGTTTGCAATTATTACATGATGAAGGTCGTTTACTGACCGCCGGCCCAATGCCTGCCGTAGACAGTAATGAACCCGGCGCGGCGGGCTTCACCGGCTCAACGGTCATTGCGGAATTTGAATCGCTGGAAGCGGCGCAATCATGGGCCAATGACGATCCCTATATCGCCGCAGGGGTTTATCAGAAAGTCTCGGTGAAACCGTATAAAAAAGTGTTTTAGCCTATAAAATGCTTAAGCAATAAGAATGCGGTTAAAATTTAATCTATGGCGATCGTTCATTAGAGGACGTTTCTAAGTACGCGAGTACGGAATGGTCGCCATCCTTATGTCTCTCCACTTCCCCGGTTCTGCATTCCGTTCTCTTTAGGACGCGCCCTGATGATAGCCGTTTGCCGACAGTGCATCAGCACCGCCGACTTTCTATGGTTAATTACCTGTTGGACTTCAGCGTTCCCTTAAGACCATGCGGTTCTGAGCGAAGATACTGCGGCGGAACGCTCACCTGAGCGCCCAGGGCTGCCGCGGCATGCCATGGCCAGTGCGGATTGTAGAGCACGGCGCGGGCAATGGCGATGAGGTCGACGTCGCCATTTTGTAGCGCCTCTTCCGCCTGCTGCGCTTCCGTCACCAGACCCACACCGATCACCGGGATATTCACCTTCTCGCGGATTTCACGCGCGAACGGCAGCTGATAGCCGGGCCCCACCTGAATCGCCTGATGAGGCGACAGCCCGCCGCTGGAAACATGAATATAGTCGCAGCCAAGCGCCTCAAGCTGCTGGCTGAAGATAATCGATTGTGCGTTATCCCAGCCGCCATCCACCCAGTCTGTTGCTGAAAGTCGGACGCCCACCGCGATGTCCTGACTGACGGCCTCACGGATGGCCCGGAATATCTCGAGCGGAAAACGCAAACGGTTCTCCAGCGAGCCGCCGTATTCGTCGGTACGCTGGTTACTGAGCGGTGAAAGGAACTGGTGCAACAGGTAACCATGCGCGGCATGCAGTTCAATCAATTCAATACCCATCCGCTCAGCGCGTCTGGCGCTGTCTACGAATGACTGCTTGATGCGTTTCATGTGGTCCTGAGTAAGTTCAACCGGCGGTCGTTCACCTTCACCATAGGCCAGCGCTGATGGCGCAACCGTGTCCCATCCGCCAGAATCATGCGCCAGCTGGTGTCCCCCCAGCCAGGGGGCTGCGGAAGAGGCTTTTCGTCCGGCATGGCCCAGCTGGATACCGATGGGGATTGAAGCGTACTGGCGGATATCGTTCAGCACGGTGCGTAATGCGGCTTCCGTTTCGTCATTCCATAAGCCCAAATCAGCCGGGGTAATGCGTCCGGCGGGCTCTACAGCGCTGGCTTCGATAATCAGTAAGCCCGCGCCGGAAAAGGCCAGCTGTCCGAGATGGATACGATGCCATGCCGTCGCCTTGCCATTGTCGGCGGAGTACTGGCACATTGGCGCAATGACAATACGGTTCTCAAGTTCCAGCTTACCGATTCGCACCGGACTAAAAAGTTGACTCATAGATACCTCTCAATAATAGAAGCCTTACGGACATTATAAGTAGCATGTGCTGATGCATGGCACTTCCCGTTTTTTGCGTTTATACGCGTTGGGCCAGTCTTATGAGGTATGGCGCGATGCGACTTCCTGCCCGCCGCTGCTGATGCAAACAATAACGCAGGAGCCCGCGAGAAACCGGGTTTCGCCGGCAGAAGGAAGAGAGATGACAGTATAAGGATGTATGCTAAGAACGAAACGCTGATAAAACAGAGGCACCGCGAGCGGTGCCTTTTGTTTCGACTCTCAACATTCAGAGAAGGTGAACAGCAGAGAGTGACGTTGCCGTTTAACCAGCTCCTTTCTGATGGAGAGGATGCGCATATTACGACGCGACTGGCCTTCCAGCCAGCGTGCTTTACGGCGACTCACCTGCCGAAGCATGCGCCAGCGCCCTACTTCCGTTCTACTACGCTTCATTGCAACTACTCTACAAGTAAAAACAGCCTGCATTATAGACCGATGAATCTGGCTAACCAACGCTTTCGCTGCGTTTTTATTTGCCAGATAGATGATGATGCGTAAACTCATGTCATCAAGTCATTCAAAAGGATTTTTCATCTATGACAACCTTTTACACGGTGGTGAACTGGCTGGTTATACTCGGTTACTGGCTACTTATCGCCGGTGTAACATTACGGATATTAATGAAAAGGCGCGCGGTCCCGTCAGCGATGGCATGGCTGCTTGTCATTTATATTCTTCCCCTGGTGGGCATTATCGCCTATCTCTCGTTTGGCGAACTGCATCTGGGTAAACGCCGCGCCGAACGCGCGCGGGCCATGTGGCCCTCAACGGCCAAGTGGTTAAAGGACCTCAAAGCCTGCAAGCATATCTTTGCCGAGGAGAATAGTCCGGTCGCGGAATCCTTGTTCAAGCTCTGCGAACGTCGGCAGGGCATTGGCGGCGTCAAAGGCAATCAGCTCCAGCTGCTCACCGAATCCGACGACGTCATGCAGGCGCTCATCCGCGATATCCAGCTCGCTCGTCACAATATTGAGATGGTGTTCTATATCTGGCAGCCCGGCGGCATGGCCGATCAGGTCGCCGAGTCATTGATGGCGGCGGCAAGGCGCGGCGTACACTGCCGGCTGATGCTCGACTCCGCGGGGAGCGTGGCGTTTTTCCGTAGTCCCTGGGCCGCCATGATGCGTAATGCCGGCATTGAAGTCGTCGAAGCTCTGAAGGTCAACCTGATGCGCGTCTTTCTGCGCCGTATGGACCTGCGTCAGCATCGTAAAATGGTCATGATCGATAACTATATTGCCTATACCGGCAGTATGAATCTGGTCGACCCGCGTTTCTTTAAGCAGGACTCCGGCGTTGGCCAGTGGATCGATCTGATGGCGCGAATGGAAGGTCCGGTAGCGACAGCGATGGGCATTGTCTACTCCTGCGACTGGGAGATTGAAACCGGCAAACGTATTTTACCGCCGCCGCCGGACGCGAACATTATGCCGTTCGAAGAGGCCAGCGGGCACACAATTCACACTATCGCCTCGGGTCCGGGTTTTCCGGAAGATTTGATCCATCAGGCTCTGTTGACTGCCGCCTACGCGGCCAAAGAGCATTTGATCATGACGACCCCCTACTTTGTGCCCAGCGACGACCTTTTGCATGCCATCTGTACCGCCGCCCAGCGCGGCGTCGATGTCAGCATCATCCTGCCGCGCAAGAACGATTCGCTGCTGGTGGGCTGGGCCAGTCGCGCCTTCTTTACCGAACTGCTGGCTGCCGGGGTGAAGATTTACCAGTTTGAAGGCGGTCTGCTGCATACTAAGAGCGTGCTGGTTGACGGCGAACTTAGCCTTGTGGGTACCGTTAACCTCGATATGCGCAGCCTGTGGCTCAACTTCGAGATTACGCTGGTGATTGACGATGCCGGATTTGGCAGCGATCTGGCCGCGGTGCAGGACGATTACATCTCCCGCTCGCGCCTGCTGGACGCCAGGCTGTGGTTAAAACGTCCGCTGTGGCAGCGGATCGCCGAGCGACTGTTTTACTTCTTCAGTCCGTTGCTGTAAAACGTGCCAATCAGATGTTTAATGGGTAGCAATCATGGATATGGATTTAAACAATCGCCTGACCGAAGACGAAACGCTTGAACAGGCTTACGACATTTTCCTCGAACTGGCCGTCGACAACCTCGATCCGGCGGATGTCATTCTGTTCAACCTGCAGTTTGAAGAACGCGGCGGCGCCGAGCTCTTCGATCCGGCGCCTGACTGGGAAGAGCACGTCGATTTTGACCTCAACCCTGACTTCTTCGCTGAAGTGGTCATTGGTCTGGCCGATGAAGATGGCGGCGAAATTAACGATATTTTTGCGCGCGTGCTGCTGTGCCGTGAAAAAGACCACAAGCTCTGTCATATTCTGTGGCGCGAATAAGCTCTTTCTTAAGTAAATAGCTTATATATAAAAGAAGAAGCCTGCCTGAGTTAACCAGGGCAGGCTTTTTTGGTTATTCAGGCAGTTCGCTGCCGCAGACGTTGCAGTAGCGAGCGTCTTTTTCATGAACGTTATGCTGGCAATGCGGACACTGGCGCTGAGTCCGGCGACTCTGAAATGCGGTGGTCATATGGCTGGTAATTAAGCCGGTGGGGATCGCAATAATCGAGTAGCCAATTAAGATAAGAATGGAGGCCAAAATTCGCCCCAGCGGCGTATGCGGCGTAATATCGCCATACCCTACCGTGGTTATCGTCACTATCGCCCAGTAAACCGACGCGTTCAGCGTAGTAAAACCGTATCGCGGCCCCTCAACCAGATACATCAGGGAGCCAAAGATCACCATGACGATGGCAACAAAAGAATAGAACAGGATCAGCTGGTGGCGAGCGCTGACGATAGCGGCCCAGAAAATATTCAACGACGGCATAAAGCGCAGCAGCTTAAGGATACGCAACGCGCGAATAGCGCGCATGGCTCGCCAGGCAAACACGTACTCAATACTGATCTCGGGCCACAGCCACATAACGTAAAGCGGTAAAATGGTGGCCAGGTCAATAATGCCCCAGAAGCTGAAAATATACTTTAGCGGATTCGGCCAGCTGATAATGCGCAGAAAATACTCAAAGGTAAAAACCGCCGTCACGACAAGTTCGAGCCAGACGAAAATATGCCATTCGTCTAAGGTCAGATGATATTGCGTTCCGAGCCCGGACTCGATAAATATCACCAGCACGCTAAGCAGGGCAAATACGCCGCAAAGTCCCTCGAAATGCCGACCGGATCGTCGGTTTTGATCGAAGAGTAAATGATACAGCCGCAGACGAGCGGCATGAATATGAAAAGCCACGTTAACCTCGCTAAAAAAAGGGCTGACTAACGTCAGCCCCTGAGATTATAACGGGTCCACCTTCAGGCAGGAAACCGCATGGCGGAAACTGCCCTCCAGCACCGGTCGCGTCTTAGCGCACTCCGGCCCGGCAATCGGGCATCTGGTGCGGAATACGCATCCCGACGGCGGGTTAATCGGCGATGGCAATTCCCCCTCCAGAAGCTGGATCGTTTTATTCTTTTCCTTATCAGGGTCCGGAACCGGCACCGCCGACATCAGCGCTTTGGTATAGGGATGCAGCGGATTATGATACACCTCATCATAGGTGCCGAGCTCCACGGCATGGCCAAGATACATTACCAGCACGCGATCGGAGATATGCTTCACGACCGCCAGATCGTGGGCGATAAAAATCAGCGACAGTCCCATTTCCCGCTGCAGCTGCTGCAGCAGATTCACTACCTGCGCCTGAATCGACACGTCCAGCGCTGACACCGGCTCATCGCAAATAATGAGCTTCGGTTCAAGAATTAGCGCACGGGCAATACCGATACGCTGGCACTGACCGCCGGAGAATTCATGCGGATAGCGGTTAATCAGGTTCGGCAGCAGCCCCACTTTCATCATCATCGCCTTAACGCGATCGCGAACTTCCTGACGCGGCATTTTGGGATGATAGGTGCGCAGCGGCTCGGCGATGATTTCCCCGATAGTCATGCGCGGGTTTAGCGACGCCAGCGGATCCTGAAAGATCATCTGAATATCGCTGCGCACGTCGCGCCACTCGTCGGCCTTCATCCCCAGCAAATCTCTACCTAACCAGGCGACTTTACCGTCGGTAGCCTTCACCAGACCGATGATGGCGCGCGCGAAGGTCGATTTTCCGCATCCGGACTCCCCGACCACGCCCAGCGTTTCCCCTTCATACAGACGCAGCGTTACGCCATCTACCGCTTTCAGCGTTTTCGACGGCTGCCAGAACCACTGTTTGCCGTCTTTAATATCAAAGTGCACTTTCAGATCGGCGATTTCGAGCAGGACTTTTCTTTGTTCCGTTACGGCGTTCATAGCAAATCCCCCACCGGTTGAAAGCAGGCGCGCAGGCGGCCCGGCGCAAACTCCTCCAGAGGCGGAGCGCTATTGCAAATCTCCATCGCGTGCGGGCAACGCGGCTGGAATGGACAGCCTTTCGGCAGACGCAGCAGGTTCGGCGGGTTGCCCGGAATCGTTAACAGGGCATCGCCTTCTGCGTCCAGGCGCGGGACCGCATTGAGCAGGCCAATAGAATAAGGATGAGAGGGATGGTAGAAGACGTCGCGCGCCTGACCATATTCCATCGTGCGTCCGGCGTACATCACCAGCACCTTATCGCAGATCCCGGCGACGACGCCGAGATCGTGGGTAATCATAATGATCGCCGTATTGAACTCGCGCTTGAGCTCATTAAGCAATGTCATTATTTGCGCCTGCACGGTCACGTCCAGCGCCGTTGTCGGCTCATCGGCAATCAGCAGCTTAGGCCGGCACAGCAGCGCCATCGCAATCATGACGCGCTGGCGCATCCCGCCGGAAAACTCGTGCGGATACATTTTCATCCGTTTGCGCGCCTCGGGCATTTTGACCGCATCCAGCATTTTCACCGACTCTTCAAAGGCTTCGGCTTTGCTCAGCGCTTTATGCAGCATCAGGACTTCCATCAGCTGTTCGCCTACCCGCATATACGGATTAAGCGACGTCATCGGGTCCTGAAAAATCATTGAGATCTGCTCGGCGCGCAGCTTATTCAGCTCGCGCTCCGGGAGGTTAAGGATCTGCTTCCCGTTAAAGGTCGCTGACCCCCCGATACGGCCGTTGGCGGCCAGCAGGCCCATCAGCGCAAAAGCGGTTTGCGACTTACCGGAACCGGACTCGCCTACGATGCCTAAGGTTTCCCCCGCCCGTAGATTAAAATTGAGATCGTTGACCGCAGTCACATCACCATCGGGAGTCGCAAAGGTGACGCGGAGATCTTTCACATCCAGAAGCAATCCGGATTGTTGTGCTGCCTGCGGCGCTTTCGCCGTTTCCATCGTACTCATGTCGGCGCTCCTTAGCGGTCTTTCGGGTCGAGGGCATCACGCAGGCCATCGCCGATAAAGTTAAAACAAAACAGCGTTACCACCAGAAAACCGGCAGGAAACAGCAGCAGCCACGGCGATACTTCCATTGAGTTCGCGCCATCGCTGAGCAGCGCGCCCCAGCTACTTAACGGCTCCTGGGTACCCAGGCCGAGGAAGCTTAAGAAGGATTCAAACAGAATCATGCTCGGGACCAGCAGGGAGGCGTACACCACGACCACGCCAAGCACGTTAGGCACGATATGGCGGATAACGATATTGCCGGTTGAAACGCCGCCGACCTGCGCGGCTTCAATAAACTCTTTTCGCTTCAGGCTTAGGGTCTGACCGCGAACGATACGCGCCATATCCAGCCAGGAGACCATCCCAATGGCAACAAAAATCAGCAGGATATTCTGGCCAAAGAAGGTCACCAGCAGGATGACGAAGAACATAAACGGAAAGGAGTTGAGGATTTCCAGCAGGCGCATCATCACTGAATCCACCTTGCCGCCCAGATAGCCGGAAAGCGACCCGTAAAGCGTCCCCAGAATCACCGCCACCAGCGCTGCAGCCACGCCGACCATCAGCGAGATACGTCCGCCGATCGCCACCCGCACCAGCAGGTCGCGGCCCGAAGAGTCGGTCCCAAAGTAGTGTCCGGACTCCATATCGGGGGCGCTGGACATCATGCCCCAGTCAGTATCGTAATAGGAAAACTGCGATACCATCGGCGCGATGGTGACAAAGAGCGCAATGATCACCAGCACAATCAGGCTGGCAACCGCAGCACGGTTATGCATAAAGCGGCGGCGGGCGTCCTGCCAGAGGCTGCGCCCCTCGACTTCCAGCTTTTCACTGAAGTTTTCCAGCGCCTCGTTGTTTTTCTTACTTAACATCATGGCGAACCCCAGCGTTAGTAACGGATCTTCGGATCGATAACGGCATACAGCACGTCAACAATCGCATTAAACAGAATAGTCAATGCGCCAACCAGAATGGTCAGACTGAGTACCAGCGAGTAGTCGCGGTTCAGCGCGCCGTTGACGAACAGTTGACCAATTCCCGGCAGGCCATAAATGGTTTCAATGACCATCGAGCCGGTAATAATGCCGACAAACGCGGGCCCCATATAGGAGAGCACCGGCAGCAGCGCGGGCTTTAACGCGTGACGCAGAATAATGCGGCGCATCGGTAAGCCTTTTGCCCGGGCGGTGCGAATGAAGTTAGAGTGCAGCACTTCGATCATCGAACCGCGGGTAATACGCGCGATACTGGCGATATAGGCCAGGGATAGAGCCACCATGGGCAAAATCATATATTGCAGCGCCCCGCCGTTCCATCCGCCGCCCGGCAGCCAGTGCAGCGTAATGGCAAATATCATGACCAGTAAGGGCGCGACCACGAAACTCGGTATCACAACCCCGGTCATTGCCACCCCCATTACGGCAAAGTCCCATTTCGTATTTTGCTTCAATGCCGCAATCACTCCGGCACTCACGCCAAGCACCACCGCGAGAAAAAACGCGGCGAAGCCTAATTTGGCGGACACCGGGAAGCTGGACGCCACCAGATCGTTGACCGAGTAATCTTTATATTTAAAGGAAGGACCGAAATCACCGTGCGCCAGCTGCTTCAGATAATTGAAGTACTGGGTCATGATGGGGTCATTTAAATGGTATTTTGCTTCAATATTCGCCATGACTTCTGGCGGCAGCGTGCGTTCACCGGTAAAGGGGCTTCCCGGCGCAAGACGCATCATGAAGAAAGAGATAGTAATAAGAATAAATAGCGTCGGAATCGCTTCCAGACAGCGACGTAAGATAAATTTTAACATTGCCCGTACCTTCTGGCGTGTGCCTTCAATAGTGCGATGAAATAAGACACCGTGAGGCAAGCGGTAACGCCTGCCTCACGTATTGCCATTAGTGCTTCACAATGTACATATTTCTTGTATACGTATTATCCAGCGGATCTTTGCCGGTATAGCCACCGACCCACGGTTTAACCAAACGGGCGTTGACATAATAGAAGACCGGTACGATGACGGAGTCTTTATCCAGCTGCTGCTCAGATTGCGCGTAAAGGTCCGCGCGTTTCGCGTCATCGCTGGTTTTCAGCGTTTCGGCGATAATCTTGTCGAAAGCCGGGCTCTTATAATGCGAGGTATTGTTTGAGCTGTCGCTCAGCATCGTATTAAGGAAGGAGGTCGGTTCGTTGTAGTCCGCACACCAGCCGGCGCGCGCAACATCAAAGGTGCCCTGATGGCGATTATCGAGGAAGGTTTTCCATTCCTGATTTTCCAGCTTCACGTTTACGCCGAGGTTTTTCTTCCAGATAGACGCCACCGCGATAGCCAGTTTTTTGTGCAGATCGGACGTGTTATAGAGCAGATTGAAAGTCAGCGGCTTATCAGCGCTATAGCCAGCTTCGGCCAGCAATTTTTTCGCTTCTTCATTACGTTTTTCCTGCGACCACTTGAACCATTCAGGCTCAATCAGCTTCATGCCATCGGTGTACGGCGGCGTATAGCTGTAGGCTGGCAGGTCGCCCTGATTCTTCACCTTATTGACAATAATGTCGCGATCCAGCGCCATCTTCAGCGCAGTACGCACGCGAACGTCGGTAAACGGCGCTTTCTGGTTATTGATTTCGTAATAATAAGTGCACAGATACGGATCGACGTGAACTTCTTTCGGGA
This sequence comes from Klebsiella sp. ME-303, assembly GCF_007910085.1. Classification (NCBI taxonomy): domain Bacteria; kingdom Pseudomonadati; phylum Pseudomonadota; class Gammaproteobacteria; order Enterobacterales; family Enterobacteriaceae; genus Klebsiella; species Klebsiella sp. ME-303. Next base: position 103,967 of record NZ_VOJB01000057.1, read on the forward strand.
TCTCTTTTTTCAGTTTCTGGAACAGTTCGATCGGCATGTTGTTATAGGTCATATCGATTTCGCCGCTGCGGTAGCGGTTGACGTCGGTGACTTCAGAAGAAATCGGCAGGAAGGTGACCTGATTAATCACGGTTTTGGCGTTATCCCAGTAGTTGGTATTACGCTCCAGAACAATGCGTTCGTTAACAACCCAATCTTTTAATTTATACGCACCATTGCTGACGATATTGGCCGGCTGGGTCCATTTGTCACCAAATTTCTCAATAGCGGATTTAGGTACGGGTGAAACGGATGGGTGAACGAGCAGTTTGTAGAAATACGGCACCGGCTCGCTGAGGGTCACTTCAAAGGTATGATCGTCCAGCGCTTTTACGCCCAGATCGGTCGCGGGTTTTTTCCCGGCGATAATGTCATCAACGTTGGCTAAATGGCCATACTGCAGATAGCTTGCATAAGGAGACGCGGTTTTCGGATCCGCCAGACGCTGCCAGCTATAAACGAAATCTTGTGCCGTGACCGGCGTGCCGTCGGACCACTTTGCATCTTTACGCAGATGGAAGGTCCAGACTTTAAAATCCTTGTTGTCCCATTTTTCCGCAACGCCCGCGACCGGATGGCCGTCGAGGTCGCTCACCAGCAGCCCTTCAAACAAATCGCGGTTAATATTGGACTCCGGCACGCCTTCAATTTTGTGCGGATCGAGAGACTGCACTTCGGAGCCATTGTTACGTACCAGCGTTTGTTTGTCCGCCAGCTGTACCCCTGCCGGTACATCTGCCGCAACGGCGGCGTTGATGGTCATTAACGCAGAGAGGACTCCTGCGGCAACCAGGCTTTTTTTCGTGATGATGGTCATGTGTTTGTTACTCCAATCATTATAATTACTGGCTATTTAACCAGCCTGTTTTCTCTTTTCTGGATTCTGAACAGTGCAGGAGTTTATGCTGCTGTCAGAGAGTACTGCTTGCTATCACCGACTTATTTATTACGACCGCTCAAACGGCAGCCTTGACGTCGATTCTTGCCCCCCTGTCCGGGGGCGATGTAGTCCCGATGGGCTATATAATAAAAATTCTCATTTGCGTACATATTCCGCTAAAGATCACGCCGGAAAGTACCAAAACGCTTTATTGTCCGCCAATGCAATTTGCAAATATGTGACCGGATTCTCTTTTGTGGCCTTCTGGCGGCGAAGATTTATCACCCCTCGCGCATGCCAGAAATGATTAATATTCTATTTATCAATCAATTAGTATAAATATCTCGCACTATGTGCCCTGCATCGCCGAATAGATGCTTTTTTGTACGAAAAATTAACAATCGCTTATTATTTAGCACATTCATCTGCTTCATGAGTGAAATTACTAATATCATTTCAATTATCGGACGGCAAGCACCAGAGAATGGTGTGAGGAAAATAACAGTGATTAATGTGGGTAAAAGGTCGCGCTCGTGGCAAATGAAATGGATAACTTATTGATAATAAATAACAATATCAAAACATTAGAAAATAGTATCGCAGGTCGATAAATCACTTTTTTTGATATGTTTTGCTGATAATGAGCAAACGCGGAACACGTTGTTCCGCGCGGCAACACAGGTTAATTCACGAGGCCAGGAAAGAGCGCCTTTATTCCGGTAACGATGAACTCGATGCCGAGAGCCATCAGCAACAGCCCCATAATACGGGTAATCACGTTAATGCCGGTTTGCCCAAGCAGGCGAACCAGCCAGGGGGCCATACGGAAAATGCCCCAGCAGCACAGCGCGAAAAGCGCAATCGCAACTGAAAATCCCACAAAATGGGCGATGCTATGGTAACGCGTGCCCCAGACAATGGTTGAACTGATGGCCCCGGGTCCCGCCATCAGGGGAAGCGCCAGCGGCACGACGCCGATACTTTCACGAATGGCCGTTTCTGATTTTTCTTGCTTGTTCTGTTTATCCTCGCCGAGCTTGCCGCTGATCATCGACATGGCGATGGTGACCACCAGAATCCCACCCGCAATACGGAAGGAGTCAATGGAAATACCGAAGATCTGGAGGATCGCATCGCCTAAAAACAGCGACGTGAGCAAGATAATGGCGACCGACAGGTTGGCTGTCAGGTTGGTTTTATTACGCACCGCCGCCGTCTGGTAGCTGGTCATACTGATAAAAACCGGGATAATGCCAACCGGGTTTACCAGCGCAAATAGCCCAATGAAAAATTTAAAGTAGGCTGAAAAATCAAACAATGATTGAATCACAGGGTGCTCCGCAGCATCATTAAAAATGGCTGTTGACAGTTACCGGCATAAAATATCCGCGAGAAGATACGCTGTTTGAAAGCATAATTCATCCCTGTTGACGCATAAGTGCATAATTTAAGCTCGGATGTTAGTTATTTGTTTCTGCAATGCTATTTAAGTCTTTAATTAGCATACCGTATCATTACGCTTGATCAAACAGGTCAAAAAATGAACTGCTGAAAGGTATCAGCTTGGCTGATTATTGATTTAGATCACATAAATTGTACTCAGAAGTGAGTAACCTTGTTTACACACAGAAGAGGAGGCAAAGCAGCGGTACCTGAAAGAAAAAACAAAAGCTTTTTTAGTCAATCGGTGAAGTCAGAAGCACAAAATTCTTTACGTTAACATTTAAATGCAAGCCGTTAACACACTGTCTATACTGTCGAATCGAGCTACTGATTCACTAAAAAAGTTTAACATTATCAGGAGAGCATTATGGCTGTTACTAATGTCGCTGAACTTAACGCACTCGTCGAGCGCGTAAAAAAAGCCCAGCGTGAATATGCCAGTTTCACTCAAGAACAAGTAGACAAAATCTTCCGCGCCGCCGCTCTGGCCGCTGCAGATGCTCGAATCCCTCTCGCCAAGATGGCCGTTGCCGAATCCGGCATGGGCATCGTCGAAGATAAAGTGATCAAAAACCACTTTGCTTCCGAATACATTTATAACGCCTATAAAGATGAAAAGACCTGCGGCGTCCTGTCTGAAGATGACACCTTCGGTACCATCACCATCGCTGAGCCGATTGGTATTATCTGCGGTATCGTCCCGACCACTAACCCAACTTCAACCGCTATCTTTAAATCTCTGATTAGCCTGAAGACCCGTAACGCCATCATCTTCTCTCCGCATCCGCGTGCTAAAGATGCGACCAACAAAGCGGCTGATATCGTACTGCAGGCAGCTATCGCAGCCGGTGCGCCGAAAGATCTGATTGGTTGGATTGACCAGCCTTCCGTTGAACTGTCAAATGCGCTGATGCACCATCCGGATATCAACCTGATCCTTGCGACCGGCGGTCCGGGCATGGTTAAGGCGGCGTATAGCTCCGGTAAACCTGCCATCGGCGTAGGCGCAGGTAACACGCCTGTTGTTATCGATGAAACGGCTGATATCAAGCGTGCCGTTGCTTCCGTCCTGATGTCTAAAACCTTCGATAACGGCGTTATCTGTGCTTCTGAGCAATCCGTTGTGGTTGTAGATTCCGTATACGATGCCGTTCGCGAACGTTTCTCCAGCCACGGCGGCTATCTGCTGCAGGGCCAGGAGCTGAAGGCTGTTCAGAATATCATCCTGAAAAACGGCGCCCTGAACGCTGCAATCGTAGGTCAACCGGCGTATAAAATCGCTGAACTGGCCGGCTTCACCGTCCCTGTTTCCACCAAAATTCTGATTGGTGAAGTCACCGACGTTGATGAAAGCGAACCGTTTGCCCACGAAAAACTGTCTCCGACGCTGGCAATGTACCGTGCGAAGAACTTCGAAGACGCGGTTGATAAAGCTGAAAAACTGGTGGCAATGGGCGGTATCGGTCATACCTCTTGCCTGTATACCGACCAGGACAACCAGCCAGAACGCGTTGCTTACTTCGGTCAGCTGATGAAAACCGCACGTATCCTGATCAACACCCCTGCTTCTCAGGGTGGTATCGGTGACCTGTACAACTTCAAACTCGCACCTTCCCTGACTCTGGGTTGTGGTTCATGGGGTGGTAACTCCATCTCTGAAAACGTTGGTCCTAAGCACCTGATCAACAAGAAAACCGTTGCTAAGCGAGCTGAAAACATGTTGTGGCACAAACTTCCGAAATCTATCTACTTCCGTCGTGGCTCACTGCCAATCGCGCTGGATGAAGTGATTACTGATGGTCACAAACGCGCGCTGATCGTGACCGACCGCTTCCTGTTCAACAACGGCTATGCTGACCAGATCACCTCTGTGCTGAAAGCGGCTGGCGTTGAAACCGAAGTTTTCTTTGAAGTGGAAGCTGACCCGACGCTGACCATCGTTCGTAAAGGCGCTGAGCTGGCGAACTCCTTCAAACCAGACGTGATTATCGCGCTGGGCGGCGGTTCCCCGATGGATGCGGCGAAAATCATGTGGGTTATGTACGAGCACCCGGAAACCCACTTCGAAGAACTGGCGCTGCGCTTTATGGATATCCGTAAACGTATCTACAAGTTCCCGAAAATGGGCGTGAAAGCCAAAATGGTCGCCATCACCACGACTTCCGGTACCGGTTCTGAAGTTACGCCGTTCGCCGTTGTTACCGATGATGCAACCGGTCAGAAATACCCGCTGGCAGACTATGCCCTGACTCCGGATATGGCGATTGTTGATGCCAACCTGGTCATGGAAATGCCGAAGTCACTGTGTGCTTTCGGTGGTCTGGATGCGGTGACTCATGCCCTGGAAGCTTACGTTTCCGTACTGGCTTCCGAGTTCTCTGACGGCCAGGCGCTGCAGGCTCTGAAACTGCTGAAAGAAAACCTGCCAGCGTCCTACCACGAAGGTTCTAAGAACCCGGTAGCGCGTGAGCGTGTGCACAGTGCTGCGACCATCGCCGGTATCGCGTTTGCGAACGCCTTCCTCGGGGTATGTCACTCAATGGCGCACAAGCTGGGCTCTCAGTTCCACATTCCTCACGGTCTGGCGAACGCCCTGCTGATCAGCAACGTTATTCGCTATAACGCGAACGACAACCCGACTAAACAGACAGCATTCAGCCAGTACGACCGCCCGCAGGCACGTCGTCGCTACGCTGAAATCGCGGACCATCTGGGTCTGACTGCACCGGGTGACCGTACCGCAGCGAAAATCGAAAAACTGCTTGGCTGGTTGGACGAAATCAAAGCTGAGCTGGGTATTCCTAAGTCTATCCGCGAAGCTGGCGTGCAGGAAGCTGATTTCCTGGCCCACGTTGACAAGCTGTCTGAAGACGCATTTGACGACCAGTGCACCGGCGCTAACCCGCGCTACCCGCTGATCGCTGAGCTGAAACAGATTCTGCTGGATACGTTCTACGGACGTAATTACGTTGAAGGCAGCGTGGAAGAGAAAAAAGAAGTCGCGCCGGCTAAAGCTGAGAAGAAAGCGAAAAAATCCGCTTAATTCCACAGCCGTAAAGTCAGTAACGCTGAGCCCCATCTTTTGATGGGGCTTTTTTGTCTCTGTCGTTCAGCAGCCGGCAAAACGCCTCAGACAGCCGAAACGTATAATCAAGGGCCAAAGGCTTAGTAAATGAAAAAAGGCGCTGTAAAAGCGCCTGAGACGATTTAAAGGGTGGGTATTAGCAGCTGCGCTGTTTGTTCTGCACCGCGGTCAGAGAGCCTTCGCTCAGCGCCTCTTTATAATGTTTACGGCATACGGATACATAGCGCTCATTACCGCCAATCACCACCTGTTCCCCCTCATTGTAGGGCCGGCCTTCCTGATCGAGGCGCAAAACCATACTCGCCTTACGGCCGCAGAAACAGATAGTTTTTAATTCAACCAGCTTATCGGACCACGCGAGCAAATATTGACTGCCCGTAAATAGTTCGCCGCGAAAATCCGTCCGCAATCCATAGCACAATACGGGAATATCGAGCTGGTCCACCACCTCGGACAGCTCGCGCACCTGCTCCCGGGTTAAGAACTGGCTCTCATCAACTAATACGCAGTGGATGGGTTGACGCTTATGTTCGTCTGCAATGTCGGCAAATAACGCAGTTTGGGTATTATACAACCGCGCCGGCGATGAGAGACCGATCCTCGAACTCACTTTCCCTGAACCAAAGCGGTCATCAATCTCTGCCGTATAAACCACCGTGCGCATCCCTCGCTCCTGGTAATTGTATGATGACTGCAACAGAGCGGTGGACTTGCCTGCGTTCATTGCTGAATAGTAGAAATAAAGTTGTGCCATCGGCCGCGTAACCCCAATCAATGTGTTTTTTAGCAGTAAAATTGTATCATATATTCACACGCTATCAGCCCTCGCCGTGCGGGTATTGCCGGGAACGTTCACTCGGCGGAGACCTGAAAGATTAAGCCTGTTAATTGAATGGTAATGCCTGCTATTCGTACGACCAGGCGGTCACGCAGACGTCACTATTGCCCTTTTGTGCTTATCAGCCATTTTCGGATAGCTATAACCGCGCTGGACAAGTGTTTTATATTAAACATCATCGTCGCTGCTGCGCTAATACCCACAATGATATTTATCCATGCAAAGTATAATTTTTCCCACTGCGCATCGGAAAAAGCATACTATCTCAGGGTTTTAGCTTATCCTCTCCATCATCCTATAAGCGAAAAAGATGTGAACCCGCACATAAAATTTAAGTTAAATGAATTAATTCCCGAGACAAATAACAAGTTATTTTGACTTCCTTACATTCTCCCCTATTGCACATCTGAATTTATCGCTCTATTATTAGTCCAACAAACCACCCCACAATATAAGTTTGAGATTACTACAATGAGCGAAGCACTTAAAATTTTGAACAACATCCGTACTCTTCGTGCGCAGGCAAGAGAATGCACCCTTGAAACGCTCGAAGAAATGCTGGAAAAATTAGAAGTTGTCGTTAACGAACGTCGTGAAGAAGAAAGCGCTGCGGCTGCGGAAATTGAAGAACGCACTCGTAAACTGCAGCAATACCGTGAAATGCTGATCGCTGACGGTATTGATCCTAATGAACTGCTGAGCACCATGGCGGCAGTTAAAGCGGGAACTAAAACCAAGCGCGCTGCACGTCCGGCTAAATACAGCTACGTTGACGAAAATGGCGAAACTAAAACCTGGACTGGTCAGGGTCGTACTCCGGCAGTGATCAAGAAAGCGATGGATGAGCAAGGTAAATCTCTGGACGATTTCCTGCTGTAATAAGCTATCGTGTCCGTTTAAAAATCCCGCTGCGGCGGGATTTTTTTTATCCGTTATTCGGGACCGGTTCCGGGCGGGCATAAAAAAACCGGGAAACGAATCTCGCTCCCGGTTTCGCATTCTACCGCGTACGATTACTTCGCTACGGCTTTATCCAGCCAGGCTTTAAATTCAGCGCCCAGGGACTTGTGGCGTACGCCATATTCAACAAAAGCCTGCATATAACCCAGCTTATTACCGCAGTCGTGGCTCTTGCCTTTCATATGATAGGCTTCTACCGTTTCTTTTTCGATCAGCATATCGATGGCGTCGGTCAGCTGAATCTCATCGCCGGCTCCCGGAGGGGTTTTCGCCAGCAGTGGCCAAATATCCGCGCTCAGCACGTAACGACCGACAACCGCCAGATTAGAAGGCGCTACGTCCGCTTTCGGTTTCTCGACGACACCAACCATCGGTACGCTCTCACCCGGCTGCAGGGCCAGGCCCTTGCAATCGACAACGCCGTATGCGGTAACGTCAGCAACCGGTTCAACCATGATCTGGCTTGCGCCGGTCTCATCGAAACGAGCGATCATTTCGGCCAGGTTGTCGCGAGACAGATCGGATTCATATTCATCAAGGATAACGTCCGGTAAAATAACCGCAACCGGCTCATCACCCACTACCGGGTGCGCGCACAGCACAGCGTGGCCCAGACCTTTAGCCAGCCCCTGACGGACTTGCATAATAGTCACGTGCGGCGGACAAATAGATTGGACTTCTTCCAGCAGCTGGCGTTTTACGCGTTTTTCCAGCATCGCTTCCAGTTCAAAACTGGTATCGAAATGGTTTTCAATCGAGTTTTTCGAAGAGTGCGTAACCAGAACAATTTCGGTAATCCCGGCGGCAATACATTCGTTAACAACATATTGAATTAATGGCTTATCTACCAGCGGCAGCATTTCTTTCGGAATAGCCTTAGTAGCGGGCAGCATCCTGGTGCCTAATCCCGCAACCGGGATGACAGCTTTTCTTACTTTTGAATTAAGCGCAGCCATTGAAATCTCCTGGACTGTTCGTTTTTTAAACTTCTCGTTAATAATATGGTATCGAGTATATCAGCCTGCTCAGTCAAAGCTGTTCCGAAAAGGATTAGATATCTTCGAATTAGGAATTTTACGCATTAAACCCGGCGATAGTACCACCACAAAAGATCGCGTGGTAATCCCACGAGCCTAAAAATAAGCACAATTGTTCACTCCGTGGTCAACATCAGGCGTAAACGTCCGCCAGCCCCCCAAATTTGGCACTGCCATGATGCGCAGCGTTGACTAATTTGGTTGAGGTATGCATTACCTAAAGTACCTAACGGAACGCCATTACTAATCTGAATTTGATGTTCTCCCGTATTCAAGGTGCCATTCAAACCCGCGGAGACTAAAATTAAATTTTTCAAACCGCTGTGGTAATACCCTACCAATAATGGGAATTGCCCGGGTAAGTTTGCCTGCCGCAGCAATTGGTTAACCTGTTTTAGCAGGCTGCCCATCTCCGGCAAACGCTGCCCCTGATGAGCGAGCTGCTCCTGCAGTAACCCATTAAACAGCGCGCGCAGCAATAGGGCCGCCAGAACGCCATTATCACCTGCTCGTGTGACATCCAGACAATAAAACGCCAGATCGTTTTCTGATAGCGGCGCAATATCGAGCACGAGTCCTGGCTTATCGACAGAGACAAGCTGGCGATAGTGAATACGGCAACGCGACATCTCCTGCTGCACCGGCGGCTGGAGCTCCTGAAGCAGCCTCGACGCCGCGCTAGGATCGCTTACCAGCGCATCCCAGTCCTCAAACAGGCGCTCTTCTTCTTCGACACGCGAATTAAACATATTGGGATAGAGGCAGGCATACACGGTTTCTCGCAGGCGATCGAAATCCTTAACCGGTTTGAGCAGGATATCCTGAACGCCCAGGCGCAACGCTTTGGCGATGTCCGCCATATTTTCCGTCGCTGAAATCATCAGAATCGGCAACTGCTCGCCCTGGTTACGCACATGTTCTACCAGCTGCAGGCCGTTCATTCGCGGCATGGAGATATCGCAAATCATCAAATCGGGTTTTGACTCCGCCATTTTTTGCAGTGCATCCATACCATCTTCCGCCTGTACGATGGTCGCACCAAGCGAAGCTAACCAGGTGTGCATAAGAGAGCGGAAAACGGGTTCGTCTTCAACTATCAGAATCTGTTTTCCCGCCAATGGCTGCGTCATGATCTCTCCCCTGACTGACGATAATTTAATAGTGGCATGATATTCACGCTACCGCCTGTCAGAATTTACTTAAGTATGCATCAAATGCGCTCCACGGGGGTACGCACTAAAGGTAATAGTTCATCCATTTTCTTTTCCACTGCCAGATGTCCGGCGGCGATAGCTTCGCTGGCCCGGTGGAAATCAAGCGTGGAGATTTGTGGACAAAAGGGCTGAATCAGGATATCAGGCGGGTCGCCCGCCATACGGTTTCGCTTAAGGCGATTCTCCAGAACCTGAATTGACGTCGACATGATTTCCATCGCCGTTGGCGCCCTCGTCGCCCGACGTGACGTCATACGCGCCAGGCGAGTGCGCAGCCGCGAATGCCACGAAAAATCTTCCTCGCTCTCCGGACGAGGCACCTCCATTGACAGCAAATCCTGCTGCATCAGATGCGCATCGTGCTGCAAATCAACGGCAATGACGATATCCGCGCCCATGGCGCGAGCCAGAGACACCGGCACGGGGTTAACCACCGCGCCATCCACCAGCCAGTAGCCATTATGCATCACCGGCGCCATCAAACCCGGCATACTGCAGGACGCACGGATCGCCAGATGCAGATCCCCTTCCGTAAACCACAGTTCACGACCGGTGCTTAAATTCGTTGTGACCGCCGCGAACGGACGTTCGCAGCGCTCGATCTCGCTGACGGGCATGAGTTTGCGGTATTGACTAAACACGCGCTCGCCCCGCAGCAGGCCACCCCGTTGCCAGGAGAGATCCATTAACTTCAGTACATCCCAGTTACTAAAGGAGCATACCCATTTCTCCAGGGCCGGAAGCCGATTGCAGGCGTACGCCGCTCCGACCAGCGAGCCAATGGAGCACCCTGCGATAACATCGACGTCGATACCCGTCCGCCGTAAGGCATTAATCACGCCGATATGCGACCACCCGCGAGCGGCGCCAGCCCCTAACGCCAGGCCAATTTTAAGCTTTCTCATGAGTACCGAAACATATCCTTCCACTCCGGGCATGGCATCATCGCCATACCTCAGTTAACATAATGCGCTTTGGCGGCGTAGCGCCGTCTTTCTTTTTCCTGTGGAGGCCGTTTTGTCGCCATTATGCCCCTGTGGCAGCGCTCTGGAGTATAGCTCATGTTGTCAGCCTTATCTGGCTGGCGCGCAGCTGGCGCCAGATCCGTCACAGCTGATGCGCTCCCGCTATAGCGCGTTTGTTATGAAAGACGCCGACTATCTGATTAAAACCTGGCACCCCTCCTGTCAAGCGCAGCAGTTTCGCGCAGACCTGGAAAACGGTTTTACCCGCACACAGTGGCAGGGTCTCACCGTCTTTGCCGCCGAGACGGGCAAGAACCCGGATGAAGGCTTTGTCAGCTTTATCGCTCGTTACGCTGACGATAACCGCTCCGGAGCCATTATTGAACGATCCCGATTCTTAAAAGAAAACGGACAGTGGTATTATATTGACGGCACGCGACCGCTAATCGGTCGTAACGATCCCTGCCCTTGCGGTTCAGGTAAAAAATTTAAAAAATGCTGCGGTCAGTAAGCCAGCAGCAGAAATAGCAAACACTACAGGATTTTCCCCGCGATGCATTCACAACAACGTAAAGTACTGCGCACTATTTGCCCTGATCAGAAAGGCCTCATCGCGCGTATCACTAATATCTGCTACAAGCACGAACTGAATATCGTGCAGAACAATGAGTTTGTTGACCACCGAACCGGCCGCTTCTTTATGCGTACCGAGCTCGAGGGTATTTTCAATGATTCAATCCTGCTGGCGGACCTCGACAGCGCGCTGCCGGAAGGTTCAATTCGTGAACTCAATCCAGCAGGGCGCCGCAGGGTCGTCATTCTGGTCACCAAAGAGGCGCACTGCCTCGGCGATCTGCTGATGAAAGCTAACTACGGCGGCCTGGACGTAGAAATCGCCGCCGTCATCGGCAATCACGAAACGCTACGCTCGCTGGTTGAACGGTTTGATATCCCCTTCCAGCTGGTGAGCCATGAGGGTTTAACTCGCGAAGAGCATGATAAACAGATGGGCGACGCGATCGCCGCCCTTGAGCCGGATTACGTTGTGCTGGCGAAATACATGCGGGTCTTGACCCCAGAGTTTGTCTCTCGTTTCCCGAATAAAATTATTAATATTCATCACTCATTCCTGCCGGCTTTTATCGGCGCGCGTCCGTATCACCAGGCCTATGACCGCGGGGTGAAGATTATTGGCGCCACCGCACACTACGTGAACGATAATCTGGATGAAGGCCCAATCATTATGCAGGACGTCATTCATGTCGATCATACCTACACCGCGGAAGATATGATGCGCGCTGGCCGCGACGTCGAGAAAAACGTTCTGAGCCGCGCGCTGTATCAGGTTCTTGCTCAGCGGGTATTTGTTTACGGTAACCGGACGATTATTCTTTAATCTCAGGGAAATGAATTGATTAGCTTTGCACCTTTACGGATAAAAAGCAGGCAAACAGCTTCATTTCCCTAAAGGAATGCTTTACAGGGGCGTCTCATTTGATATGATGCGCCCCGCTTCCAGCAGGAAGCTGGCCAGTAAATAGCATTACCCCGTGGTGGGGTTCCCGAGCGGCCAAAGGGAGCAGACTGTAAATCTGCCGTCATCGACTTCGAAGGTTCGAATCCTTCCCCCACCACCATTCTTTACCACGTTGTTGTGGTAATACCGATGAACGTAAACGATGTTTGCACTTATCGGGAAGGGTGAGAATCTTCGACCAAGGTTCGAGTCGAGCGAAAGCGAGACAACGTTGCCGCAGGCAACGGCCCGAAGGGTGAGGAGCGAAGCGACGAATAATCCTTCCCCCACCACCATCTCTCAGCTTGACCTCAAAATTTGAATTACCCCTGGTGGGGTTCCCGAGCGGCCAAAGGGAGCAGACTGTAAATCTGCCGTCATCGACTTCGAAGGTTCGAATCCTTCCCCCACCACCATCACTTCTATGTCGTATTGAATTCACACTTCGCTCAGTGCCCCATATCCATCCCATGCGGGAAGGATGAGAAGCTTCGACTAAGGTTCGATTCGAGCGGAGCGAGA
>NZ_VOJB01000057.1:116527-151551 GCF_007910085.1 Klebsiella sp. ME-303
ACGTTGCCGCAGGCAACGACCCGAAGGGCGAGGCGCAACGCGCCGAGTAATCCTTCCCCCACCACCATCACTTCTATGTCGTATTGAATTCACACTTCGCTCAGTGCCCCATATCCATCCCATGCGGGAAGGATGAGAAGCTTCGACTAAGGTTCGATTCGAGCGGAGCGAGAAAGCGTTGCCGCAGGCAACGACCCGAAGGGCGAGGCGCAACGCGCCGAGTAATCCTTCCCCCACCACCATCACTTCCCTGCAGTACCTCAGCAAAATCAAATTATCAAAACCGTCTTAGTTAGCTCTTTTATTTCTCCAGAACTGATTCTGTATTTCTGCCATATGTGCCCCGCCGGGAGCAGACCGCACAAATGAAAAACCCTGCCGCAGCAGGGTTTAGCTTTACTCGAAATAGAATTAGCGACGGGCGCGAACAATCTGGTATTTGCGCGTCAGGTACTCCACCGGCGCGCTCCAGATATGCACCAGACGGGAGAACGGGAACAGCACAAACAGCGTCATGCCCAGCACCAGGTGCACGCGGAAAATAAACGCCACGCCGTCCAGGTGCGAAGATGCTCCGCCGTGGAAGGTCACCACCGACTGCGCCCAGCCGACCAGCTTCATCATTTCGCTACCGTCCATATGCTGAGCGGAGAACGGAATAGTCAGCAGGCCCAGGGCGCACTGCACCATCAGCAGGGAGAGGATCAGAATATCCGCTCCGGTGGTGGTGGCGCGCACGCGCGGGCTCAGCAGACGACGTTTCAGCAGCAGCAGACCGCCCACCAGCGTCATCACGCCGCAGGCGCCGCCCGCAATCATCGCCATCTTCTGCTTCACGTCGACCGGCAGGAAGGATTCGTACATCCAGTGCGGCGTCAGCATACCGAGAAAGTGACCGGCAAAGATCCCCAGAATCCCGATATGAAACAGGTTCGAAGCCAGATTCATCCCTTTACGGTCCAGCATCTGGCTGGAGGCCGCACGCCAGGTATACTGCCCGTAGTCATAACGCAGCCAGCTTCCCACCAGGAACACCGTACCGGCGATATACGGATAGATGTCAAAGAAGAACATATTCAGGAAGTGCATTATTGCTGTCCTCCGTTAGAGATATTCAAATATTGCGGGGCAACGGCTCCGGCAAAACGACGCTGGTGAGCGGAGATCTCCGACTCGCCGCAGCCCTGATCGGCAAAGAATTTCACCTGTTCTTCTTCCCAGACGGCGTCCAGCGCCTGCGGCGTATCGTCGCGGGCTTCATCGGCGATTTTTTCCGCCACTTTCTGGCTATCGACCTGCGCGTTAGCCAGCTTGAGCAGCAGCTCAAACAGCGCCGCGTAGCCGCTCTCGCGCTGCTGCAGGCGAGCGCTGAGCAGGCCGAGAATCGGCGCGACGTCCTGCAATCCGCCGAGCGCTTCCGCTTCCGGCAGCTGCGCCAGATACTCCAGGTACAGCGGGAGATGATCCGGCAATTCGCGGCTATCCAGCTGCAGACCGTGGCGTTCATACTGCGCCATCAGGTCAACCATCGCCTGGCCGCGATCGCGGGATTCGCCGTGCACGTGCTCAAACAGCAGCAGCGAGGTCGCGCGGCCGCGATCGAACAGTTCGCTGTAGCGAGACTGCGCGTCCAGCACATCCTGAGCGGTCAGGTCACGCAGGAAAACGCTCAGCTTATGGGCATCCTCCGGCGCGAGCTTTTCCGAAGCGGCGATAGCGTCAAACAGCTCCTGCTGATGCTGCCATAAGGCAGCGTCAGGGTACTCGAGAAGGCGCGACACAATGACGAGTTCAATCATGGGTGCGGCTCCGTTTTGCTGGTGACGTCGATAGCATCGATACGGCGGCTGTTAAACAGATTGAACTGGCTGTCAGAACCGTGGCAGCCGTCGCCGAAGGTAAAGCCGCAACCGTTTTTCTCAGGGAAGGCGTCGCGGGCCTGCTCGCGGTGGCTGCTCGGCACCACGAAACGGTCTTCGTAGTTAGCAATAGCCAGATAGCGATACATCTCCTGCGCCTGCGCCTCAGTGAGGCCTACCTCTTCCAGCGCCCGGGTATCCAGTACGCCGTCGACGGTTTCCGCGCGTTTGAAGTGGCGCATCGCCAGCATGCGTTTCAGCGCCAGCAGTACCGGCTGGGTATCGCCCGCGGTCAGCAGGTTGGCCAGATACTGAACCGGGATACGCAGGCTTTCCACGTCCGGCAGAATACCGTTGCTGCCCAGTTCCCCTGCGTCGGCGGCCGACTGAATCGGCGACAGCGGCGGCACGTACCAGACCATCGGCAGGGTGCGATATTCCGGATGCAGCGGCAGCGCCAGCTTCCAGTCCATCGCCATTTTGTACACCGGCGACTGCTGGGCAGCGTCGATAACGCCCTGCGGCACGCCGTCTTTCAGCGCTTGCTCAATCACTTTCGGGTCGTTCGGGTTGAGGAATACGTCCAGCTGACGCTGATACAGGTCTTTCTCATTCTCCGTGCTGGCGGCATTTTCAATGGCGTCCGCGTCGTACAGCAGCACGCCGAGGTAGCGAATACGCCCCACGCAGGTTTCCGAGCAAACGGTCGGCATCCCGGATTCGATACGCGGGTAGCAGAAGATGCACTTCTCCGATTTCCCGCTCTTCCAGTTGAAGTAGATTTTCTTGTACGGACAGCCGGTGATGCACATACGCCAGCCGCGGCACTTGTCCTGGTCGATCAGTACGATGCCGTCTTCTTCACGTTTGTAGATGGCGCCGCTCGGGCAGGTCGCCACGCACGCCGGGTTCAGGCAGTGCTCGCACAGGCGCGGCAGATACATCATGAAGGTGTTTTCGAACTGGCCGTACATCGCCTTCTGCATGTTCTCAAAGTTCTGGTCTTTGGCGCGTTTCTCGAACTCGCCGCCCAGAATTTCTTCCCAGTTTGGACCGCTGGTGATTTTTTCCATCCGCTGGCCGGTGATCAGCGAGCGCGGGCGGGCGATCGGCTGGTGTTTGCTTTCCGGCGCGTTGTGCAGGTTCTGGTAGTCGTAGTCAAACGGCTCGTAGTAGTCGTCGATGCCCGGCAGATGCGGGTTAGCAAAGATTTTACCGAGCAGCATCGCGCGGTTGCCCATGCGCGGCTGTAGCTTGCCGTTGATCTTACGGATCCAGCCGCCCTTCCACTTCTCCTGATTCTCCCAGTCGTTCGGGAAACCGACGCCCGGCTTACTTTCAACGTTGTTGAACCACGCGTACTCCATACCCTCGCGGCTGGTCCAGACGTTTTTACAGGTGACCGAGCAGGTATGGCAGCCGATGCACTTATCGAGATTCAGCACCATGCCGACTTGTGAACGAATTTTCATTTTACGCTCTCCTGTACCTGGTCGTTACCTTCGCCATCTAACCAGTTAATATTCTTCATCTTACGTACCACCACGAACTCATCGCGGTTCGACCCTACCGTGCCGTAGTAGTTAAAGCCGTAGGCCAGCTGGGCATAGCCGCCGATCATATGGGTCGGCTTCGGCGTAATACGGGTCACGGAGTTGTGGATCCCGCCGCGCTGCTCGGTGATCTCGGAACCCGGCAGGTTTACGATACGCTCCTGGGCGTGGTACATCATGGTCATCCCGGCCGGCACGCGCTGGCTGACCACCGCGCGGGCGGTCAGCGCGCCGTTGCTGTTGAACACCTCGATCCAGTCGTTATCCTCAATCCCCAGATCTTTGGCGTCCGCTTCGCTCATCCACACAATCGGGCCGCCGCGCGACAGCGTCAGCATCAGCAGGTTGTCGCTGTAGGTGGAGTGGATACCCCACTTCTGGTGCGGCGTCAGGAAGTTCAACGCCTTCTCCGGGTTGCCGTTGGATTTCGCCCCCATCACCGTTTTCACCGAACGGGTATCAATTGGCGGACGATAGACCAGCAGGCTTTCGCCGAAATCGCGCATCCACTGGTGATCCTGATACAGCTGCTGGCGGCCGGAAAGCGTACGCCACGGGATCAGTTCGTGAACGTTGGTGTAGCCGGCGTTATAGGAAACGTGCTCATCTTCGAGTCCGGACCAGGTCGGGCTGGAGATAATTTTGCGCGGCTGGGCCTGAATATCGCGGAAGCGGATTTTTTCCTCTTCTTTATTCGTCGCCAGGTGCGTATGGTCGCGACCGGTAAATTCGCTGAGCGCCGCCCAGGCTTTCACCGCCACGTGGCCGTTGGTCTCCGGCGCCAGGGTCAGGATCATCTCTGCCGCATCAATCGCGGTGTTAAGCATCGGCTGGCCTTTCGCCGGGCCGTCCGCTTTGGTGTAGTTGAGCTTGCGCAGCAGATCCATTTCGCTCTGGGTATTCCAGGCGATGCCTTTACCGCCGTTGCCGATTTTCTCCATCAGCGGGCCGATAGAAGTGAAGCGTTCGTATGTCGCCGGATAATCGCGCTCGACGGTCAGAATATGCGGCGCGGTTTTCCCAGGAATCAGGTCACATTCGCCTTTTTTCCAGTCCTTAACGTCCAGCGGCTGCGCCAGTTCGGCGGCGGAGTCGTGCTGGATAGGCAGCGTCACCACGTCGGTCTCTTTGCCGAGGTGCCCCACGCAGACTTCAGAGAATTTCTTCGCGATATCTTTGTAGATATCCCAGTCGCTTTTCGATTCCCAGGCCGGGTCGACGGCGGCTGACAGCGGATGAATAAACGGATGCATATCCGAGGTATTCATGTCGTCTTTTTCATACCAGGTGGCGGTCGGCAGCACGATGTCGGAATAGAGGCAGGTGCTCGACAGACGGAAATCGAGTGTCACCACCAGATCCAGCTTGCCGTCGAGACCGTTGTCTTTCCACTCCACTTCTTCCGGCTTCACGCCGCCCTGCTTACCGAGATCTTTGCCCTGAATACCGTTTTCCGTACCCAGCAGGTACTTCAGCATGTACTCGTGGCCCTTACCGGAAGAGCCCAGCAGGTTAGAACGCCAGATAAACAGGTTGCGCGGATGGTTTTTACCGTTTTCCGGCTGCTCTGCGGCAAAGCGAATGGAACCCTCTTTCAGGGATTTGACGGTGTAATCGACCGGCGTCATGCCCGCTTTCTTCGCCTCTTCCGCGATGCGCAGCGGGTTGGTGCCCAACTGCGGCGCCGACGGCAGCCAGCCCATACGCTCGGCGCGCACGTTGAAATCAATCAGGTGGCCGCTGTAGCGGGATTTATCCGCTAACGGCGACAGCAGTTCCTGCGCGGTTACGGTTTCATAGCGCCACTGGCTGGAGTGGTTATAGAAGTACGACGTGCTGTTCATATGGCGCGCCGGACGCTGCCAGTCGAGAGCAAACGCCAGCGGCTGCCATCCGGTCTGCGGACGCAGTTTTTCCTGGCCGACATAGTGCGCCCAGCCGCCGCCGCTCTGACCGACGCAGCCGCAGAAGATCAGCATATTGATAAGACCGCGATAGTTCATATCGAGGTGGAACCAGTGGTTCAGACCGGCGCCGACAATGATCATCGAACGGCCGTGGGTCTTATCGGCGTTATCGGCAAACTCCCGCGCGGTACGGATAATGTGCGCCCGGGAAACGCCGGTGATTTTCTCCGCCCATGCCGGGGTATACGCTTTGACGTCGTCGTAGCTGCTGGCGCAGTTTTCATCGCCAAGACCGCGATCCAGACCGTAGTTCGCCATGGTCAGGTCGTAGACGGTGGTGACCAGCACGCTAGAGCCATCGGCCTTCTGCAGGCGTTTGACCGGCAGTTTGTGCAGCAGCACGTTTTCCAGCTCGACTTTATTAAAGTGCTCGGTGCCTTCGCCGCCAAAATACGGGAAGCCGACGTTGGCGATATCGTCGTGGCCGCCCAGCAGGCTCAGGCGCAGCTCAACGTCTTCACCGGTTTTGCCGTCGCGCTGTTCCAGATTCCACTTGCCTTTGTCGCCCCAGCGGAAGCCGATAGAGCCGTTCGGTACGGTGATTTCGCCCTTCTCATCAAAGGCGACGGTTTTCCATTCCGGATTCGTTTCCTGACCTAATGCGTCCACCAGATCAGCCGCGCGCAGCATGCGGCCCGCGGCGTAATAGCCATCGCGCTCTTCGAGCATCACCAGCATCGGCATGTCGGTGTAGCGGCGCACGTAATCGGTGAAATACTGGCTCGGTTTGTCGAGATGGAACTCGCGCAGCATGACGTGGCCCATCGCCAGCGCCATCGCCGCATCGGTACCCTGCTTCGGCGCCAGCCACAGATCGCAGAGCTTGGCGATTTCGGCGTAGTCGGGGGTGATGGCAACGGTTTTGGTACCTTTGTAGCGCACTTCGGTAAAGAAGTGGGCATCCGGGGTACGGGTCTGCGGTACGTTGGATCCCCAGGCGATAATATAGCTGGAGTTATACCAGTCGGCGGATTCCGGCACGTCGGTCTGCTCGCCCCAGGTCTGCGGTGACGCAGGCGGCAGGTCGCAGTACCAGTCGTAGAAGCTCAGGCAGGTGCCGCCGATCAGCGACAGATAGCGCGCGCCGGAGGCATAGGAGACCATCGACATCGCCGGAATAGGCGAGAAGCCCGCCACGCGGTCCGGGCCGTAGGTTTTGACGGTGTAGACGTTAGAGGCGGCAATCAGCTCGTTCACTTCCTGCCAGGACGAACGCACGAAACCGCCGCGGCCGCGCGCCTGCTTAAAGCTTTTCGCTTTGTCGGCGTCTTCAATAATAGAGGCCCAGGCATCCACCGGATCGCTGTGCTGAACTTTCGCTTCACGCCACATTTTCATCAGGCGTTTGCGCATCAGCGGATACTTCAGGCGGTTGGCGCTGTAAAGATACCAGGAGTAGCTGGCGCCGCGCGGGCAGCCGCGAGGCTCGTGGTTTGGCATATCCGGACGGGTGCGCGGATAGTCGGTCTGCTGGGTTTCCCAGGTGACCAGGCCATTTTTGACATAAATCTTCCAGCTGCACGAACCGGTGCAGTTGACACCGTGGGTGGAGCGCACAACTTTATCGTGCTGCCAACGTTGACGGTATCCATCCTCCCAGTCCCGGTTGGTTTTTAGAAGCTGGCCGTGCCCATCGGCAAAGGTTTCACCCTTCTGTTTGAAGTAGCGAAACCGGTCCAGGAATTTACTCATCGGGTCTCTCCTGTGTGGAGCCTGACGGCTCTCTGATAAATCGACATTGCTGGATTTGCAGCGAAGGTAACGCTATGAAAGAGGGAGAGAATTGATAACGATCAAGACGATATGGCTTATAAAAACGGGTTAACACAGTAATTACCACCAAAGTGGTATTTATTTCTATTTTTTATTTTATTGATTAACAAAGATATTTTTCATAAAAGCCTGCAGAAAATAAGGATTAGCGATTCGCCATGGTATTAAGGGGTAGATACCCCTTAAGTCATTTTTTCTGTGACTTCAGGCGGCTTTTAAAATTACCCCACACCATTAGTATGTTGTAACTAAGAAATAAATACTAAAAAGGGCGCAAATACCGTTGCGCCCTTTGCAGAAACTCAGAAAGAAATATTATTTCTGCTTGCGTCCGTAGACTGCCCAGGTAATCACCACGCAGGCGATATAGAACACCAGGAAGACCTTCATGGCGCCGGCCGGTGAGCCGGTTAAATCCAGCGAAATACCAAACGCTTTTGGAATAAAGAAGCCGCCAATCGCGCCAATCGCCGAAATAAAGCCCAGCGCCGCCGCCGTATCGGTCGCCGCTTCACGCATGGCCTGCGCTTCGCTGCCGCCCTGCGCCTTAACGCGATCCATGGTCATTTTGCGGAAGATAACCGAGATCATCTGGAAGGTAGACGCGCTGCCCAGACCGGCGGTCAGGAACAGCACCATAAATACCGCGAAGAAGGCAATAAAGTTGCCGCCCTCGCCGTGGGTCGGCAGCGTCAGGAACAGCAGGCCGCAGAAGATAGCCATAACCACGAAGTTCACCAGCGTCACGCGAGTCCCGCCGAGGCGGTCGGAGATCGCCCCGCCGGTCGAGCGCGCCAGGGCGCCGATAAACGGCCCGAAGAACGCATAGTGCAGAATCTGCACATCCGGAAACTGGGTCTTCGACAGCATGGCGAAGCCCGCCGAGAAGCCGATAAACGAGCCGAAGGTGGCAAGATAGAGCAGCGCCATAATCCACAGATGGGCGCGCTTCAGTACCGGTAGCTGCTCGCTCAGCGACGCCTTCGACGCCGACAGATCGTTCATAAAGAACCACGCCGCCAGGGTGAAGATAATCAGGAACGGCACCCAGATCCACGCCGCGTTTTCCAGATACAGCATGGAACCGTCCGGCTGCTCGCTGCCGGTACCGCCAAAGACGGCGAAGATCGACAGCGAAACCACCAGAGGGGCAACCAGCTGCATTACGCTGACGCCCATGTTCCCGAGGCCGCCGTTGATGCCCAGCGCGCCGCCCTGCTTCTGCTTCGGAAAGAAGAAGCTGATGTTAGCCATACTGGAAGCAAAGTTCGCCCCCGCAAAACCGCAGAGCAGAGAAATAATCACGAAAACGCTGAAGGGCGTAGAGGTATCCTGTACCGCGAAGCCTAACCAGACGCAGGGCACGATCATGATCCCGGTACTGAACGCGGTCCAGCGACGTCCGCCGAACAGCGGTACCATAAACGCGTAAGGCACGCGCAGCAGCGCGCCGGAGAGCGCCGGGAGCGCGGTCAGCATAAACAACTGGTCGGTGGTAAACTGAAAGCCGACTTTATTCAGGTTGACGGCAACGGCGCTGAACAACATCCAGACGCAGAATGCCAGCAAAAGACACGGAACGGAGATCCACAGATTGCGGCTGGCGACGCGATGACCGCGCTGCTGCCAGAATTCAGGATCTTCGGGACGCCAGTCGCTAATGACTGAACTGTTAGTCTTCTCCGGGATTGAAGAGTGACTCATAGACACCTCTAATAATTCATATTAACCCTGGCTACCTTATGGGTTACAGGCGGCGGTAAGTTGATATAAATCAAAGGAAAAGTTGGCGCTAATTTGGCTAAAAAAAACGCATCACCCGAAGTGAGTAGCTATTTCTGCGTAAAAAAGTGTGGTTTTTCACGTCAGTGCTGGCATTGCCCGAACGTCTGCCACCAATCCATCACACCCTGACAATTAAGGGGTAATCCTTTAGGGGTATGGGTATACTCCAGGGGATGTCCGAGAATAAGCGCCACTCCCGGATGATTTGCCGGTCAGGAGCCTCATACCCCATGTTGAAACGTCTTTTTACGCCGCTAACGCTGGTTAATCAACTCGCGTTAATCGTTCTGTTAGCCACGGTCATCGGCGTCGCCGGAATGGCGATCTCTTCTCGCCTGGTGCACGGCGTTCAGGGCAGCGCGCATGCGATTAACAAAGCCGGCTCGCTGCGCATGCAGAGCTACCGCCTGCTGGCGGCAGTACCGCTGGGCGAAAGCGATCAAAAGCTGCTCGATGAAATGACGGCAACCGTTTTTAGCCCGGAACTGCAGTACGCCGCTCGCCATGACGATCAGCAGCGCCAGCTTCAGGCGTTACAGCACTACTGGCAGCTGGAGCTGGCGCCGGGGATGCGCAGGGCGCAAAATCAGGCCTCGGTCGCGACGGATGTCGCCGGCTTTGTCGATCGCATCGACCAGCTGGTGACCGCTTTCGATCACACCACTGAGGAGCGGATTAAACACGTGGTCTGGATCCAGCGCATCATGGCCGTGGGGATGGCGCTGCTGCTGGTGTTTACCATCGTCTGGCTGCGCGCCCGCCTGCTACGCCCGTGGAAACAGCTGCTCGGCATGGCCCGAGCGGTGAGCCGTCGCGATTTTACCCAGCGCGCGCAGATTAGCGGACGCAACGAGATGGCGACGCTCGGTATGGCGCTGAACAATATGTCTGAAGAGCTGGCGGAGAGCTATTCGGTGCTTGAACGCCGGGTGCAGGAAAAAACCGCCGGTCTGGAGCAGAAAAACGAGATCCTCGCCTTCCTGTGGCAGGCCAACCGCCGACTGCACTCGAACGCGCCGCTCTGCGAGCGCATTTCGCCCGTTCTTAACGGGTTACAGGGGCTAACCCTGCTGCGCGATATTGAAGTTCGCGTTTACGATATGGAAGATGAAGACAACCATCAGGAGTTTTCCTGCCACTCCGATATTCAGTGCGACGACAGAGGCTGCTATCTGTGTCCGCGCGATCTGCCGCCGCTGCCGGATACCGGCACCACCTTAAAATGGCGGCTGTCGGATGCCCATAATCAGTACGGTATTTTGCTGGCCACCCTGCCCGCCGGGCGGCATCTGAGCCACGATCAGCAGCAGCTGGTGGATACGCTGGTTGAACAACTCACCGGCACCCTCGCCCTCGATCGCCATCAGGAGCGCCAGCAGCAGCTTATCGTGATGGAGGAGCGCGCCACTATCGCCCGCGAGCTCCACGACTCCATCGCCCAGTCGCTCTCCTGTATGAAAATGCAGGTTAGCTGCCTGCAGATGCAGGGCGACGATCTGCCGGAAGCGAGCCGCCAGCTGCTGGGGCAAATCCGTAATGAACTCAATACCTCCTGGGCCCAGCTGCGCGAACTGCTGACAACCTTCCGGCTACAGCTCACCGAACCGGGGCTGCGCCCGGCGCTGGAGGCCAGCTGCCGGGAATACAGCGCCCACTTCGGTTTCACGGTACGCCTGGATTATCAGCTGCCGCCGCGTTTTGTTCCATCGCATCAGGCCATTCATCTGCTGCAAATCGCCCGGGAAGCGCTCAGCAACGCGCTGAAGCACGCCAATGCCACCGACGTCAGCGTTACCGTGGCGTTGCGGGACAATCAGGTCCGGCTAACGGTGGCCGATAACGGTCGCGGCGTGCCGGACCATGCGGAGCGCAGCAACCACTACGGCTTGATTATCATGCGCGATCGCGCGCAGAGCCTGCGCGGGGACTGTCAGGTTCGGCGTCGGGAAACCGGCGGTACCGAAGTGGTGGTCACTTTTATCCCTGAAAAATCGTTTTCAATCCAATAAGGAGAACTTCATGAGTCAACAGGAACGGGCAACCATCCTTCTCATCGACGATCACCCGATGCTGCGCACCGGCGTCAAACAGCTGATCAGCATGGCCCCGGACATCCAGGTTATCGGCGAAGCCAGCAACGGCGAGCAAGGGATTGCGATGGCGGAATCATTAGATCCCGATTTGATTCTGCTGGATCTCAATATGCCGGGCATGAACGGTCTGGAAACCCTCGACAAGCTGCGCGAAAAGTCGCTTTCCGGCCGCGTGGTGGTATTTAGCGTTTCCAATCATGAAGAAGATGTGGTGACCGCCCTGAAACGCGGCGCCGACGGCTACCTGCTGAAGGATATGGAACCGGAAGATCTGCTGAAGGCGCTGCAGCAGGCCGCAGCAGGCGAAATGGTGCTCAGCGAAGCGTTAACCCCGGTGCTGGCTGCCAGCCTGCGCGCTAATCGCGCCACCTCGGACCGCGACATCAGCCAGCTAACCCCGCGCGAGCGCGATATTCTCAAGCTGATTGCCCAGGGCCTGCCGAACAAAATGATCGCCCGCCGTCTGGATATCACCGAAAGTACCGTCAAAGTCCACGTCAAGCATATGCTCAAGAAAATGAAGCTGAAATCGCGCGTGGAAGCGGCGGTTTGGGTCCATCAGGAGCGCGTATTTTAGGGCAGATGCTGCCACGACACGCCCTCGGCCGGTACCCGTACCAACGGCTCAGTCAGCGCCAGTGCGATCTCATTGGATGAGACGCGCTGACCCGTTTTATCCTCCACCACCAGCGAAAGATGCCAGCGGTTGCTCGCCCCGGCTTCGCTGCTCCAGCGCGGCATAATCACGGTCCAGCCGTCCGTACTGTTCGCCTCAATTGGCGATGTCAGGCTTAGCGCCTGGGTGTCCCCCTGCCAGCTCAGCGACTTAATGCCGTGCAGGCTGCGAATCTGCAGTTTCAGCTGCACCGTCTCCCCCGGCTGAAGATCCCAGGGCGGCGTCGCCAGATAAACCGACAGCGTTTTACGCTGGCGATATTCAACGACCGGCAGGTTATCCCGTTCCGGGCTGTCGTAGCGGCTGCCGCGAAGCGATCGGCTAACGGCGACTTCATCGGCCGCCAGCTGCTGCTTCAGCGGGACGCCGAAGCGATAGTTCAGCTTCAGCCCGACATCATTTTGGCTGACGCCGCTCTCGCCCTGCTTATGCTTCGCCGTGACCGTCACCAGCGGAACGGGAGTGTAATTCAGCCCCACCGACACCGCGACCGGGTTATGGTAGCCGGTACCCGAATGGAACAGATCGACGCTATCGCCAAAATACTGCTCCACGCTGACGCTGGTATTAATGTGCTGATAAAACGGCAGCCGCGCCTGGGCGGTCACATCGTAGCCGCTCGCCATACGCTGCTGCTGGGTCAGGCTACTCCCCTGCTGCCAGCCGCCGAGCGGCTGGTAGTAGTTCGCCGACAGGCGCAGCGACTCGCCCCAGGCTTCGGCCCCGACGCTGCCGCGCGCCATCCGATCGTCCAGGGCTTTATCGTAGAAAGAGTTGTAGCCCAGCAGCCAGGAGCCCATCCGCCAGCGCTGGCCGAGACCAATATTGCCGACCAGACCCGTATCCCGCTGGGTGACCGAGTACTGATTCCAGGTAAGGTAGTCGCCGTTATCCTGCAGAGGGACAAACCAGCTCCCTTTGCTGCCGGTAAAATTGCCCTCTTTATCCACCAGCAGATCGACGTTGGCGTTGCCCCACGGCGAAAGCCAGCTCTCCAGCTGGTGGCTGACCTCGTTCCCCAGTTTACCGATGGCAAATACTCGCGCCTGTTCGCTGGTTGTCAGCCCGTTATCGCTCATACTGGCTTCGCCAAATTTCTTCGCCATCTCGGCAAAGTGCTTTGCGTCGTCGTCGACCTGCGGCGCCAGGCCGAGGTCGGGTAAGCTCTCAGGCGCGCCGGAGAACGCCTGATTATCCTGCAGCGCGCGGGCGGGCGCGCCTGCCAGCAGCAGGAGAAGCGGTAAATACGGGGTTATGCGGAACGACAAAGAGCTCAAATCGGTTACGTCTACTCACGAAGTGGTGGCGGCAAAACCTAAGTTTATCGTTTTTTCCCCGCCCTCGCAGCCTCTCGCGCGATTCCAGGAATATGCTGAATCTCAGGCCTCAACCTGCTTCGCCGCCAGCAGCGCCTTAAGCTCCGGGAGACAGGAACCGCAGTTGGTGCCGCATTTGAGTTTCGCCCCCAGCGCGGCAGGCGTACGGCAGCCGCTGGCAATCGCTTCGCCTATCGCCCGTTCGCCCACGCTAAAGCAGCTGCAGATAATGCGCCCGCGCGGCATCTCATCGCCGCCTTTTCTGCCGCTCAATAGTGCATGGCGCCGGGCGGCGTTCTGCGGCGGGGTGCGAAACGCGGCGTGAATCCACTCGGCATCGATAGCCGGCTCGCTGGCGTCGCTCCACCAGCCGAGCATCAGCTCTCCCCCCTGCCACGCCAGCAGGTTCCAGACGTTGCCGCCTTCGGCTACCTGCATCTGCCATCCCTGCCGCTGACACCAGCCCACAAGCCAGTCGCGGGAGCGGGTATCCCCCGCCAGCGAAAGATGGATAACGCCCTGCGCCGCCCGCCGCCGCCAGTGCAGCGAGGCGGGGAGCGGAACCGGCTGGCGAGCAAAAAGCTCGCCTTTCCACGCCGGCAGCCAGGCGGCTATCGCTACCGCCGCCTGTTTACTTTCCGGCTGCCCGGAGTGCGGGTCGGTGACCGCCCTCAGCAGGTTATTCACCCGTCCCTGGCGAGCATACTGATCATTCCAGT
Organism: Klebsiella sp. ME-303; assembly: GCF_007910085.1. Lineage (NCBI taxonomy): Bacteria > Pseudomonadati > Pseudomonadota > Gammaproteobacteria > Enterobacterales > Enterobacteriaceae > Klebsiella > Klebsiella sp. ME-303. The sequence continues at coordinate 130,269 of NZ_VOJB01000057.1, forward strand.
GCATCGGCACAAACAGCGACCCGGGACGCTGGCCAGCGCTGATTGTCACTTTTGCTACCATCACCCCATTCGGTGAGCGGACCCGCGCCAGTTCACCTTCCAGCAGCTGATAGCGCGTCGCGTCCGCTGGCGCGACTTCCACCACCGGTTCGCTAATATGCTGCATCAGACGCGGCACCGCGCCGGTGCGGGTCATGGTGTGCCACTGATCGCGGATCCGCCCGCTGTTGAGGATCAGCGGATAGAACGCATCGGTGACCGCCCGAGTGGGCTGTGGGGTCACCGGGACCATGCGCAGTTTGCCGCTGCGGTGCCACCCCTTGAGCAAACCCCAGCTTGCATGACTGCGGCTCACCGGCCAGCGCACCGGCTCCAGCGCATCCCACGCTTCGCGGCTGAGATCCGCCAGTCCGCCGATGTCAAACGCCCGCTGGCCATCGTTTTCATATCCTGAAAGCGCGGCGTGTTCGCTGAACACCTCGTGCGGATGCTGCCAGGCAAAGGCGGAGCCGAAGCCCAGCGCCTGGGCCACGCGGGCGACGATCCACCAGTCGGCTCTGGCCTCCCCCGGCGGCGGCATGAAAGCGCGCTGGCGTGAGATCCGCCGTTCGGAGTTGGTTACCGTGCCGCTCTTCTCCCCCCACGCCAGCGCGGGAAAGCGGATATGGGCAAAGCGTCCGGTATCGGTAGCGGCGGCGACGTCGGAAACGATGACCAGCGGACAGGCCGCCAGCGCTTCGCTTACCGCATGGCTGTCCGGCAGCGACACCACCGGATTGGTGCCCATAATCCACACCGCTTTCACCTCGCCGCGGCCAATGGCGGCGAACAGATCCACCGCCGTCAGCCCCGGCGTTTGCGCCAGACGTTCGGTCCCCCAGAAGCGCGCCAGACGCCGTAAATCATCGGTTTCAAAATTCATATGCGCCGCCAGCATGGTCGCCAGCCCACCCACCTCGCGCCCGCCCATGGCGTTAGGTTGTCCGGTCAGCGAAAAAGGCCCGCAGCCCGGGCGGCCAAATTTCCCGCTCGCCAGGTGAACGTTGATGATAGCGTTGCATTTATCGCTGCCGCTGGCGGATTGGTTAATCCCCATGGTATAGAGCGTGATGGCGCGCGGAGCGGCGATAAACTCGCTATAGAAATCGGCGACCTGCTGTCGCGGCAGGCCGCAGAACTGCGCTACTTTGTCGAGGTCCCAGTTCCGGGCGATAGCCAGCGCCTGCGGCGCATCGCTGAAATCACCGCTGATGGCGCCGCTGGCGGCAATGGCGTTCAGCAGGCCGACAAACAGCCCGCCGTCGCTGCCGGGAGCCAGCGCAAGATGCCGGTCCGCGATATCGCAGGTGGCGGTCCTACGGGGATCAATGACCACCACCCGCATCTGCGGATTGTCGCGCTTCGCCTGCGCCAGCCGCTGATAGAGTACCGGATGCGCCCAGGCGGCGTTCGACCCGACCAGCACCACCAGATCGCTGTTTTCCACGTCCTCATAGCTGCACGGCACCACATCAGCGCCCAGCGCCCGTTTGTAGCCGGTAACCGCTGAAGACATGCACAGCCGCGAATTGGTATCGATATTTGCCGCGCCGATAAACCCCTTCATCAGCTTATTCGCCGCGTAGTAGTCCTCGGTCAGCAGCTGGCCGGAGGCATAAAACGCCACCGCCTGCGGCCCGTGACGGTCGATAACCTCCCGCAGGCGCGAACCCGCCGCCGCCAGCGCCTGAGTCCAGGTTGCGCGCTCGCCGTCGACTTCCGGGAAGAGCAATCTTCCCGCCAGGCCGACGGTTTCGCCCAGCGCCGCCCCCTTCACGCACAGGCGGCCAACGTTTGCCGGGTGCTGCTCATCCCCGCGTACGGTAACCTGGCCATCGGCATTCAGGCTGGCGATAACGCCGCAGCCGACTCCGCAATAGGGACACGTGGTCCTGGTTTCCGTCATCAGGAGGCCTCCGCGCGCGCCAGCAGCTGCTGGTTGCCAACCCACACTTTACCGTTCTCCACTTTGACCGGCCAGGCGCGTACCGCCAGTTCGCCGCCGTCGCACTGGCGGCCATCGCGCAGGCGGATACGCTGCTTATACAGAGGTGAAATCACGATCGGTTCGCCGCCCGCATCGCCAAGCAGGCCGCGCGACAAAACGTTGGCGTCGCTGCCCGGCTCGAGGTTATCGAGGGCATACACCTGGTCGCCGAAGCGGAACAGCGCAATCTGCCGCTCGCCGAGCCTCGCGCCAATCCCCGCCTGCTGTGGAATAGCGTCGAGATCGCAAATGGCCTGCCACGGGCGGGACGGCAGCGCCGGTTCGGCCTGCGCCGCGAACGGGGCCAGCTGCGGCTGGCCGCGCAGGGTTTGCCGCTGTACGCTTTCGTCCGGCTCATCGCTGTTCACGTAGGAGCGGAACAGCGCCAGCCGCTGCGGATCGTTAAGGGTGGTTTGCCATTCGCACTGGTAGCTCTCGACCACCCGCGCCATCTCCTGCTCCAGCTCTTCGCCGATGCCGAGGCTGTCTTCGAGGATCACGTCGCGCAGATAGTCGACCCCGCCCTCAAGGTTATCCATCCAGGTACTGGTGCGCTGCAGGCGATCCGCGGTACGAATGTAGAACATCAGCAACCGATCAATACTGCGAATAAGGGTGGCTTCATCAAGATCGCTGGCGAACAGGTCGGCATGGCGCGGCTTCATGCCGCCGTTGCCGCAAACGTACAGGTTCCAGCCCTTCTCCGTGGCGATAACCCCAATATCTTTCCCCTGGGCTTCCGCGCATTCGCGGGTACAGCCGGAGACGGCCATTTTAATTTTGTGCGGCGCGCGCAGCCCCTTGTAGCGATGTTCGAGGGTGACCGCCAGGCCGGTGGAATCCTGGACGCCGTAGCGGCACCAGGTCGAACCGACGCAGGATTTCACCGTCCGCAGGGATTTGCCGTAGGCGTGGCCGGTTTCAAATCCCGCCTCGGCCAGCTCGCGCCAGATTGCCGGGAGCTGCTCCAGGCGCGCGCCGAACAGGTCGATACGCTGGCCGCCGGTCACTTTACTGTATAGCTGATAGCGTTTGGCGATCTGGCCGATCGCAATCAGCCCGTCCGGCGTCACCTCTCCCGCCGCCATGCGCGGCACCACCGAATAGGTGCCATCTTTCTGAATATTGGCGAAGTAGCGATCATTGGTGTCCTGAAGCGGCAGATGCGCCGGCTTCAGCAGATATTCATTCCAGCAGGAGGCCAGCACCGAGGCCACCAGAGGTTTACAGACTTCACAGCCGTGGCCGTGTCCATAGCGGGCAATCAGCTGTTCGAAGGTGCGGATATGGTTGACGCGTACCAGGTGATAGATCTCCTGCCGCGACCACGGAAAATGCTCGCAGATATCCTTTTTGACTTCAACGCCCTGCCCGGCAAGCTGGTACTCCATCACCTGTTTCACCAGCGCGCTACAGCCGCCGCAGCCGGTCGCCGCTTTAGTGCAGCTTTTTATCGCCGCCATATCGCCCGCGCCGCCGCTCACCGCCTGGCAGATATCGCCTTTGCTGACGTTGTGACAGGAGCAAATCTGCGCGCTGTCCGGCAGCGCCGCTACCCCGAGCGCTTTTGGCGCGCTGCCCTCACGCGCCGGAAGGATCAGGCTTTCCGGGTGTTTGGGTAAAGCCATCCCGTTAAGCATCATCTGTAGCAGCGTGGCATAGTCGCTGGCATCCCCGACCAGCACCCCGCCGAGCAGTTTTTTGCCCTCCGCGCTGACCACGATTTTTTTGTAGATCTGCTGCGGCCCATCAGTCCACTGATAGCTCTGACAGCCCGGCGTGCGCCCCTGGGCGTCGCCGAACGAGGCGACATCGACGCCCAGCAGCTTAAGCTTAGTGCTCATATCCGCGCCGCTAAAGCAGCCCGCCTCACCCGCCAGGGTGGCCGCCGCGGCCCGCGCCATCTGATAGCCGGGCGCCACCAGACCATAAATTTTGTTCTCCCACAGGGCGCATTCGCCGATCGCCAGTACGTCCGGGTCGGAGGTACGGCACTGGTTGTCGATGCATATGCCGCCGCGTTCGCCTACGTTCAGTCCGCCGCTGCGCGCCAGCGCGTCCTGGGGGCGAATACCTGCGGAGAATACCAGCATATCAGTCGCCAGCGAGCTGCCGTCAGCGAAGTTCAGCTGCAGCCCCTGCTCATTGCGAACAATTTCCGTCGTCGCCTTGCTGGTATGCACCCCGACACCCAGTTGGCTGATTTTTTCCCGCAGCATCGCAGCGCCGCCGTTGTCCAGCTGCACCGCCATCAGGTTCGGCGCAAACTCGACAACGTGAGTTTCCAGCCCCAGCTGCTTCAGCGCGTTGGCCGCTTCCAGCCCGAGCAGGCCGCCGCCGATCACCACACCCCGTCGGGCGGTTGCGGCGCGGGCGGCAATCTGGTCGAGGTCGTCTAGCGTACGATAAACAAAACAGCCCTCGAGATTATGACCCGGCACCGGCGGAACAAACGGGTAAGACCCCGTCGCCAGCACCAGCTTATCCCAGTGGGTTTCGTGGCCGAAGGCATCGCGCACCACCCGCGCTTCGCGGTCGATGCTGGCGACCGATTCGCTCAGGCGCAGCTCAATACCGTGCTGAGCGAAAAAATCGCCCTCAACCAGCGACAGCGATTCCGCGCTGCGTCCGGCGAAATATTCAGTCAGATGAACCCGGTCGTAAGCGGCATAGCGCTCCTCGCAGAACACCACAATCCGATACTGTTGATGAAGGTGACGGTCGACGCATTGCTCAAGAAAATGGTGGCCGACCATACCGTGTCCGACCAGCACTAATACAGGTTTTGTCATCGTAGTATGTCCCGCAGCGCGCGGCTGCATCGTTGAAGAGGGATCGAAGAGCCACTCTGCCGGCGCCGGCGCATGCGCCCCCAGCAGAGCGGTGAGGGGCGCGGCGCTGCTGCAATCGCCCAGCAGCAGTACGCCGCGCAGCTTGCCGTCGCGCAGCAGCAGGCGACGGTAGTGGCGGTCCAGCGGATCCCAGCTGGTATATACGTCATCCTGTTCGGCGGCCCGCAGCTCGCCGGCGCTGAAGAGCTCAATGCCGGTGACCTTCAGGCGAGTGCCGCTGTCCTGCCAGCTGAAATCCTCGCCAGGGGTCGCGCACAGGCGGTCCGCCAGCACCTCCGCCTGGCGCAGACATGGCGCCACCAGCCCCCAGGTCTGACCGTCGATTTCACAGCACTCGCCGATGGCGCTGACGCCCGGCTGCGCGGTTGCCAGCTGGCGGTCAACGAGGATGCCGCGGGCGCAGGCCAGCCCGCTGCGCTCGGCCAGCCGTTTGTTCGGCTGCACGCCGGTCGCCAGCACCACCCGCGAGGCGGCAAACGCGCGCCCGTCCTCCAGCCGCACCTGATGTTCATCAATGGCGGCGATACGGCTCTCCATCACGCAGCGAATCCCGCGCTCGGCAAGCAGCATTTGCAGCTGCTCGCCGGCAAAAGCATCGATTTGCTGCTCCATCAGCCCGCTTCCGCGATGGAGTAAAGTGACACTGTCACCATGACGCCGCAGCGCCGCGGCGGCCTCTACGCCGAGTACGCCGCCGCCAATGACCACCGCCGGGCCGTCGATGGCCAGGATGCCCTCAACGTCCGCCAGGGTGCGGAAAGCAAAAACGTGCGGCTGGGTGATGCCCGGCAGCGGCGGCAGAAACGGCAGTGAGCCGGTGGCGAACACCAGCTCATCCCAGCCCAGTTCGCCTGCGGTGGTTTGCAGCGTACGGGCCGCAATATCCACCGCCGTAACCGTTTCACCGGCGCGTACCGTCACGTTATGCCGCGGATACCATGACGCGGGCAGCAGCAGCGTCTCGCTTGCCGCTTTTTCGGCGCCAAGCACCGGCGACAGCTGAATGCGGTTATAGGCCTGGCACGGCTCATCGCCGATGAGGGTGATGCTAAACCGCTGCGCATCGCGCTCCACCAGCGCCTGCGCCAGGCGCGTGGCCGCCATACCGTTGCCAATAATCACCAGTTGCCGCCTCATCGCCGCCCCCTATGCCGCTTTCGGCTGTTTTTCATAGAGGAAGTGCAGGATCTGCTGGCGCAGATGGTGATAGCGGCTATCGTCCGCCAGCTGCACGCGATGGCGCGGTCGCGGCAGATTGACGTCGAGGATCTCCCCGACCGTCGCCGCCGGACCGTTGGTCATCATCAGCACCCGGTCGGAAAGCAGCACCGCTTCATCAACGTCATGGGTAATCATGACGATGGTGGTATTCAGCGACTGCTGGATCTGCATCACCGCGTCCTGTAAATGCGCCCGCGTCAGGGCATCAAGGGCGCCAAAGGGTTCATCCAGCAGCAGCACTTTCGGTTTCATCGCCAGCGCCCGGGCAATGCCAACGCGCTGCTTCATGCCGCCGGAGATTTCTCCCGGGCGCTTGTGCAGGGCGTGCCCCATCTGTACCCGCTCGAGGTTGTGCTCAATCCACTCTTTGCGCTCGCCTTTGCTCATGCTGCGGCGAAAGACCTGATCCACCGCCAGCGCCACGTTGTCAAAACAGGTCAGCCACGGCAGCAGGGAGTGGTTCTGAAACACCACCACGCGTTCCGGCCCCGGCCCGGCGATTTCACGGTTGTCGCACAGCAGGCCGCCTTCCGTCGGCAGGGCTATCCCGGCTATCAGATTCAGCAGGGTTGATTTACCGCAGCCGGAGTGGCCGATCAGGCTGATGGTCTCCCCTTCGTAGATGTCGAAGGAGACGTTCTGCAATGCCAGGAATTCGCCGCTGGCGGTGTTAAAACGCTGGCTGACGCCCTGGACCTGAATTAATGGTTTCATCTGCGACTCCCTATTTTTCCTGCCAGCTAAAACGACGGGCGAGCAGCATCAGCCCCTGTTCCAGCAGCAGCCCGACCACGCCGATAATGACGATGGCGATGATGATGTTTTCGACGTTGAGGTTGTTCCACTCGTTCCAGATCCAGAAGCCGATCCCTAAGCCGCCGGTGAGCATTTCGGCGGCGACAATCACCAGCCAGGCGATACCGATGGAGAGACGAACCCCGGTCAGCACCGCGGGCAATACCGCCGGAAAGAGGATCTTGCGCATCACCGTCCACTCCGACAGCTGCAGCACCCGGGCGACGTTGAGGTAATCTTCCGGAATGCGCCGCACGCCCTCGGCGGTGTTAATGACCATCGGCCAGATCGAGCAGATAAAAATAGTCCAGCTGGAGGCGGGTTCCGCTTTCTGGAACAGCAGCAGGCCGATGGGCAGCCAGGCCAGCGGGCTGACCGGGCGCAGCAGCGCGATCAGCGGGTTAAACATGCGGGCGAAAAACAGCGAGCGGCCAATCAGGAAGCCGAGCGGAATTCCCGCCAGCGCGGCAAGGCCAAATCCCACCGCCACCCGCTGCAGCGACGCCAGCACGTTCCAGCCGATGCCCATATCGTTCGGCCCGTCCTGATAAAACGGGTCGGCGAAAAGGGTTAGCGCGGAATCCAGCGTGCTGAGCGGCGTCGGAAAGCCTTTGCTGTTCATCGCCGCCAGCTGCCAGCCCAGCAGCAGCAATCCCAGCCCGAGCAGCGGCGGCAGAAGACGTTGGGTGACATCCCGCAGCCAGCGGCTGAGCGGAGGCGTGGTTTTGCGCACCTGCAGCGGCGGCAGGGTAATGACTTCGCCGGGCGCGCTGTCGGCGCCGGCCTGCGGTTGCGGTTTATATGCGTGTTTCATCTCATGCCCCCTTACGTTGAATCGCGAAACTGCGGGCGTAGCCTTCCGGATCGGCCCCATTCCAGACCTTGCCATCGATCAGCGTGCTGCTGCGCATCGCCTGCGTCGGCGCGCTGATGCCGCCGACCGCCTGCGCGGCCTCTTTCCAGACGTCAATCCGGTTAATGCGCTGGGCCACCGCCAGATAATCCGGTGCCGACTTCAGCAATCCCCAACGGCGGAACTGGGTCAAAAACCACATGCCGTCCGAGAGCCACGGAAAACTCACTTCTCCCCGTTCGTAGAAGCGCATCGGGTGCGCGTCCTGCCAGCGGCGGCCGATACCGTTGTCGTATTCGCCGAGCATGCGCCCGCTGAGGTACTGCTCTTTGGTGTTCAGCCACGCGCGTCTGGCGAGAAGGCGCGCCGTTTCGCGGGTGTTCTCGGCGGATGCGTCAATCCAGCGCTGGGCCTCTATCAGCGCCGCCACCAGCGCGCGCGCGGTGTTGGGATGACGCTCAACCCATTCGCTGCGGGTGCCGAGAATTTTTTCCGGATGCTCCGGCCAGATATCCTGCGAAGTGGCGGCGGTGAAGCCGATACGATCGTTTATCGCGCGCGCATTCCACGGTTCGCCGACGCAAAAGCCGCTCATATTGCCGATGCGCATGTTCATTACCATCTGCGGCGGCGGCACAACGACGGTGCGAATATCGTCAAAGGGATTAATTCCACCGCTCGCCAGCCAGTAGTAGAGCCACATCGCGTGAGTGCCGGTTGGGAAGGTGTGGGCGAAGGTGTAGCTGCCCGGCGCCTGCTGGTCGATCAGTTTTTTCAGCCCGCCCAGGTCGGTGACGCCCTTCTCCTGCAGCTCGCTGGAGAGCGTTATCGCCTGACCGTTGCGGTTAAGGGTCATCAGATTGGCCATCGCCTGCGGTTTACTGGCGATCCCCAGCTCAAGGCCGTAGAGCATGCCGTACAGAATGTGCGCGGCGTCCAGCTCCCCGGCAACCAGCTTGTCGCGCACCGCCGCCCAGCTGGCCTCCTTGCTCGGGACGAGGGTGATGCCGTACTTTTTATCGAATCCCTTCAGGGAAGCGATGGCTAAGGGGGCGCAGTCGGTCAGCGGAATAAAACCGACCCGCACGGTAGTCTGTTCCGGCTTATCCGACCCTGCCGCCCATGCCGCCTGCATCATGCCGGGGAGCAGCATCGCGCCGCCCAGCGCCGCCCCCGCCTGTAATAAACGCCGCCGTGAAATTGAAAACGTATCGCCCATACCCGCTCCAGAAACGCGCAAAAAAAAAGCGTCCGGCGGTGCTTACGCACCGCTGGACGCCTTTATCCTTAGACATACGTGCCGCCGTTGGCCCGCTGCCCTAAACCTTTATTCACTCGTTTTATTTAATGCAAAGCCAATGCCAGATTTGCGGAGGCCCGGTTCACGCGCGTTGGCTCATTTGCCGGGGGCGTTTGAGGCAAAAACTGCACCGTCGGCTGGCAACATATGCCCACTGATTGTGCATCTACTCCTTAGGTGGTACTTGCCATAGCGACTTCACCGTCAGCAGCGCGCGGGCTATCTCAACCATGCGCTGATTTTTGTCCATCGCCATTTTACGCAGCGCCTGCCAGGCCTGCTCCTCCTGCATTCCCTGGTGGGTCATCAGCACGCTTTTGGCTTTTTCAATCAGCTTGCGCTCTTCAAGCGCATCTTTTAACGACGCGAGCTGGGCGGAGAGCTGCTGTAGCTCATGGGCCTGCTGGCGCACCAGCGGCAACAGCTGCTTATCCAGCCGCAGGGCTATACCGTCCTCCTGCCAGTCGGCGGGCGGCACCTGGACCTCCCGATCGTCTCCCTCCAGCAGCGCATCGGCCGCGTTAAGCAGGTCTGCGATCAGCCGCTCTTCCACGCCGCGCAGCTGCTCAAGACGCTGGGTCTGAACGCAAAACCAGCGCAGAGCCGTTTCTCCCTCGTCCGGCGGCGGCTGGCGGGTGCAGGCGACCCGCCGCAGCTGTTCAATTTCCAGACCGGCCTGGCACTGTTCAACAAACAGAACGGTTTGCGGCGAACTGGCTAAAGCCTGAAAAGTGTCAAAACAGGGCTGCTGGCCGTCAATGCGGTCCACCAGCTGCTGGCGCAGCTCATCGCTGAACTGTCCGCGAGCAAAGCCCAGCGCGCCCAGCGCGCGCTCCTGTCCGACCAGCTCTTTCCCCTGCATAAAGCTGTAAAGCGCGACCATCCGCCCGGCGATTTGCGGATCGTCGATACTGTCGTTGAGCTGCGGAACGATATTCAACAGGTGGCGGATAATGCGGCTAAACTGCCCGGTGGCCTCTTCTGCGGCAATCTCCAGGCCGCGCACGCATTTACGCAACGCGACAAGCTGCGTCAGATACCACACCGCGCAGGCAATTCGCCAGCAGAGCGCGCTGCTGGCGGCATCGCGGGCAGGTTCCAGCGCCGCATAAAACCGCGTGAGCTGCTCATCAACCAGCGCCGCGCCCGCCCGGCACTCCGCCGCGTATAGTCTGCCGCCCGAGCATAGCCAGATATTTGACGCGCCGCGCTCGCACTGCAGCATATGCACCAGCGCGCTTATCTGGCCTGCCAGCGCCCCCTGCTGCGCCAGCTGGTGCAGCTGCCGCTTCTGTAAGCGACGCGCGCGCGCAAACCAGTCGACCACCTCAGGTGTATTACCCGCCACATTATTCATACCCTTCCCCCGGGTTAACGCTTTATACTTCAGCCAAGCAATAACCGTGCCTTATAGAAGGAGTCCTTATGCAACGTATTGTGATTATCGCTAACGGTGCCGCCTACGGCAGCGAATCCCTGTTCAATAGCCTGCGTCTGGCTATCGCCCTGCGCGAGCAGCAGTCTGACCTCGAACTGAAATTATTTTTAATGTCTGATGCGGTGACCGCCGGCCTGCGCGGACAGAAGCCAGCGGAAGGCTACAACATTCAGCAGATGCTGGAGATCCTCACCGCGCAAAACGTGCCGGTGAAGCTGTGTAAAACCTGCGCTGACGGCCGGGGGATCGGCGCGCTGCCGCTGATTGATGGCGTGGAGATTGGCACCCTCGTCGAGCTGGCGCAGTGGACGCTGGCGGCGGATAAAGTCCTGACCTTCTAAAAATCCGCCATTCAACGGGATTAAATATTAAGCTGGCGGCGTTTGTTAACCGAAAACAATGTCAGCTGAATGCTTTCAGGCACAACGTCATTTTTGTTTAATCTTTATTCCTTTTTTTGATCAAAATCAGCATCTGCCCCCCTCCCCTTTGGTGTTATGCACAGAGCAAAGTGTGAACAATATCACGCGGGTTAATGGGCTGGCAGGATGCTGTAGACAGAAACGGGGTCGAGATTAAATGGCAATGGTAAAAGCAAGTTTAACGTTGTTTGGCGGTGATACGTTGGTGGTGCGTTGTTCCGAACGCTGCCACATTCACCTGATGAGCGCCAAAGTGCCTGGCGATAGTCATGCGGATATTCTGAGCGTGCAGGACAGAGATAGCGCGTATCTGACCGTGCCTTACAGCGGCACCTGGAACGTTCTCATCGACAGCCACAGCCAGTCGCTGGAGCACTCCATCAGCTACGTTCCCGCCTGATAGCAAACGCCCGGGGAAACCCGGGCGATATACTCTTAAGCCAGCCCGGGCTGGCTGCTTTCCCCCAGTAGATGACGCACCTTGCCGACTAAATCGTCGAGGCAGGCATCGTACATCCCGAGTTTCCGCAGCTCCTGATCGAGCGAGAACAGATACTGAGCGTTGGTGCCAAGCGGGCCGCTGGCGCGGGCTATCAGCGGCGCAATCACCTGCGCGCTGGTATCCGCCTCAAACAGCGGATGACGCGGGTCCATAATAAAAACTAATGCATTGACGGTGCGGCCATCGTCCAGATCCAGCTTGCACCAGGTCGGCAGGTAGCAGCCGGTGATCATCTCCCGCTTCCACAGCAGGGTCAGCTCTTCTTCGAGAGTGTCATCAGGCAGGCGGTAGGCAACCCCGGTGGTGCGCCCGCCCTCTTTCAACGCCAGCATTCGACCCGGCTGAGTGGCGCTACCGCGCCCGGCGGTGAGCCGCAGGCAAAACGCGCGGTGCCAGCCCGGTAGCGTACCGGTACAGGACTCGCGATACTCCAGCGCCGGATTCCACATCAGCGAACCGTAGCCAAAGATCCACACCGAGCCATCGTCCGGACGACAGGCCAGGGTCGCCGCCAAAGAGGCTGCCCGCTGCTCTGCCGACCAAAGAAGCGATTCCTCAATAGCGCCAAACGCCGTTTTACAATCCGCATTCAGTAAGAAATCACGCGTTAACACTTTCTACTACCTCCGCCACTGCCCGCTTCCCGGCGATTATCTGGTGCCATCCGTGAAGTATTGCCGAATTATTATCCAGCTTTATTTGACAATAAGCAATGAACGAGCCGCGGGCAAGGGCTCAGGCAGCACATGACGTAGCAAAAGCGATTACTTCTTCTTATGCCACTTATCATCATCGCCTTTTTGGTACTCATTTTTCACCGCCGCCCAGGCGACTTTGTGCGCCGTCTCTTCACGGCTGGCGTCATCGCGTCGGTCTTCTTTATGCTTATACTGGTCCCAGGCGCTGTTAAAGGCCTCTTTGTAAATCTCCTGGGCATGCGCAGGCAGAACGTGCTGAACGCTGTCGGGTAATTCACTTTTGTTGCTATAGGGCATGGCGACCTCCAGATTTAGGGTGAATAGTCAGTCTGTCAGGCGATTTACCGGCTGGCAAGGCGATGGATAAATGAGAAAGATGTTTTAGTAATTATCTGAATAATAAATACAAAACGAGAGTAACCGCAGTTTATGGCAATCTACCACTTTTCCATGGTCAGAGTGGTAAATTTAAGTAAAAAAACAAAGTAGTTCGATCAATGTCTGTTATTTTATTAACTTACAGTATCTATAATTATAACACCTGCACACCTGGAGATAATTCATGACCGATGCACATGAGGCGGTGAAAACCCGCCACAAGGAGACCACCCTCGCCTTTCCGGTTCTGGCGCTGGCGGTGCTGTTTTTCTGGGGAAGCAGCCAGTCACTGCCAGTGGTCGTTGCCATTAATATCCTGGCGCTGGTCGGGATCCTGAGCAGCGCGTTCAGCGTTGTTCGCCACGCCGACGTTCTGGCGCACCGCCTTGGCGAACCCTATGGTTCGTTAATTTTAAGCCTTTCAGTGGTTATTCTCGAAGTCAGCCTGATTTCCGCATTAATGGCCACCGGCGACGCCGCGCCGACCCTGATGCGAGATACGCTTTATTCAATCATCATGATTGTTACCGGCGGGCTGGTAGGTTTTTCTTTATTGTTGGGCGGGCGCAAATTCGCCACCCAGTATATGAATCTGTTCGGCCTTAAACAGTACCTCATCGCCCTCTTTCCGCTGGCGATCATCGTCCTGGTCTTTCCCATGGCGCTGCCCGGGGCTAATTTCACCACTGGCCAGGCGCTGCTGGTTGCGCTGATCTCCGCCGCCATGTACGGCGTGTTCCTGCTGATTCAAACGAAAACGCACCAGAGCCTGTTTGTTTACGAACACGAGGATGACGGCGACGACGATGACCCGCATCACGGCAAACCGTCGGCCCATAGCAGCAAGTGGCACACCGCCTGGCTGCTGGTACACCTGGTTGCGGTTATCGCCGTGACTAAAATGAACGCCAATCCGCTGGAGACGCTGCTGACCAGCATGAATGCCCCCGTCGCCTTTACCGGCTTCCTGGTCGCGCTGCTGATCCTCTCTCCGGAAGGCCTTGGCGCGCTGAAAGCGGTCCTGAACAATCAGGTCCAGCGGGCGATGAACCTGTTCTTCGGCTCCGTGCTGGCCACCATTTCCCTGACGGTACCGGTGGTGACGCTTATCGCCTTCCTCACCGGCAACGAACTGCGCTTTGGCCTTGGCGCGCCGGAAATGGTGGTGATGGTCGCCTCGCTGCTGCTGTGCCAGATATCGTTCTCTACCGGGCGTACCAATGTGCTAAACGGCGCGGCGCACCTGGCGCTGTTCGCCGCCTACCTGATGACCATTTTTGCCTGAACCTCCCCCGGCGGCGTCATGCCGTTCGGGGAGATCAAAAAAGCCTGCCGGTTATAAAACCGGCAGGCTTTTGTCGTTTCAGCAGCGATTACTTGCTGGTATCGAGCTCATCAAAGCTTTTAACAAGATCGTCGATGGCTTTCATCTGCTTGAGGAACGGCTCCAGTTTATCCAGCGGCAGCGCGGACGGACCGTCGCATTTCGCGTGTTCCGGATCCGGGTGCGCTTCAATAAACAGGCCGGCGATACCCACCGCCATCCCGGCGCGCGCCAGTTCGGCAACCTGCGCGCGGCGTCCGCCGGAAGCGGCGCCAAACGGGTCGCGGCACTGCAGAGCGTGAGTAACGTCGAAGATAACCGGTGAGTTATTGGAGGCCTTTTTCATCACGCCAAAGCCCAGCATGTCGACCACCAGGTTATCGTAGCCGAAGTTCGCGCCGCGATCGCAAAGGATCACTTTGTCGTTGCCGCCTTCGATAAACTTATCGACGATATTGCCCATTTGGCCCGGGCTCACGAACTGCGGTTTTTTCACGTTGATCACCGCGCCGGTTTTCGCCATCGCTTCAACCAGATCGGTCTGACGGGCAAGGAACGCTGGCAGCTGAATAACGTCCACCACGTCAGCGACCGGCTGAGCCTGGCTGGCTTCGTGAACGTCGGTGATGATTTTCACGCCGAACGTTTGTTTCAGCTCCTGGAAAATCTTCATCCCTTCTTCCAGCCCCGGCCCGCGATAGGAGTGGATGGAAGAACGGTTAGCTTTATCAAAAGAGGCTTTAAACACATAAGGAATGCCCAGCTTCTGCGTGACGGTCACGTAGTGTTCGCAGATACGCATCGCCAGATCGCGGGATTCCAGCACGTTCATGCCACCAAACAGCACGAATGGCAGGTCGTTTGCTACGTTGATATCACCAATGCTAACCACTTTTTGTTTCATAAGTTCGCCTTATCAGGGTGTAACCGGAATGGTTTCAGACTAATGCAATGTAATTTGTTTGTGCGAAATGGTGTTGATCTGCGCGCGGATCATCTCGCTGATGGGATCCTCCGGGCACTGTTCAACGAAGTAACTGAGGTCCTGCAGCGCCACGTGATCGCAATCCAGCTGGGCGTATATCAGTCCCCGGTCGCGAATTTCGTACGGGTCTTCCGGATTGAACTGCAGCAGCGCTTCGCTGGTCCGTAACGCCAGCTCCATCTGCCGCTCTTCCATCAGCGCCGATTTGAGCGTGTCGAGCAGCTTGCGGATCACTTCCGCGTTGTCGGCTTCATCGAGGTCTTCGTTAAACAACTCGGCGACCGGACTAATATTGCCCTTCAGCCACACTTCCAGCGTATGCTCGTTGAGCGTTTCGCCGTTAAATGGATTAATGAGCCACATCTCTTCGCTCTCTTCAGGGTCGGCGCGCAGCAGCATCTGGGTCGGAAAAATCACCGGCACCACCGGCAGCGCCAGACGCTGAGCAATCCACAGCAGGATTGCGCCTAGCGATACCGCGCTACCCTGACGATTGTTCAGGACTTTATCAAGCCAGAGCACGTCGGACAGGCGGTAAACGCCGCGCGAATCGCTAAAGCCCCAGTCATGATAGAAAAGCTCCAGCAGACGTTCTATCTGGCGCTCCTGGTCCCACGAAGCGGCAATCTCCTCACGCGCCAGGCCCAGCAGCCGCTCCAGCTCATCCTGCACATAGTGCGTCGGAAAATCGTCGCGGATTAATTCAGAAATGAGGACCATGCCGTCGCATAACGGCGCTTTATTAAATTCGAAATCAGCTAACGACCTCATGCCTTACCCCAGTAACGGTGTTCTTGTGATGGCGAGTTGAATAATGATAAACAACACCACCAGGGCCAGCAGAAAGGCGACAAACCGGCTCTGCTGACTGCGCTGGCGACGACGGCCCAGCGCGATAAATCCCAATGCGATATAAATGATAACGCCAAACAGCTTCTCAGTCAGCCATGTACCCTCTTCGGTAAACGGCAGATAGTGCGTTATTGCCATTAGTCCGGCGCCGCTGAGAAACAGCAGCGTATCGCTACAGTGCGGCGCGATACGAACCCAGCGCTGGTCAAGCAGACGGTTACCGCTCCAGCTCCACCAGTAGCGCAGCACGAACAGGCTCACCGAAACCACCACGCAGGCGATATGCAGATACAGTACCGCGTTAAACAGATTCATACGCCTCCCTGATATTGCCCGAGCGTCAGACGCTCGTTGTCTCCGTAGTCGCGACAGGTGGCAATATTGCCATAACCCGCCGCGCGAAAGATTGCGCGCACCGCTTCCCCCTGCGTCCAGCCGTGTTCCAGCAGCATCACGCCGCCGGCAGCCAGATAGCGGCGGCCTTCGCGGATGATATGCGCCAGATCGGCCAGACCGCCATCGGCGGCGACCAGCGCCGTTTTCGGCTCAAAGCGCACATCACCCTGCGCAAGATGCGGGTCGGTTTCATCGATATAGGGCGGATTGCTGACGATGATGTCGAACTGCTGACCGGCGAGCGCGCTAAACCAGTGGCTTTGCAGTATCCTGACGTTAGGGATAGCGAGATGTTCAGCGTTACGCGCCGCCAGCGCCACCGCGTCGGGCATTACGTCAACGGCGGTGACGTGGCAATCGGGGCGTTCGCTGGCCAGCGCCAGAGCGATGGCGCCGGTGCCGGTGCCGAGATCGAGAATACGGCACGGCTTGTCGGATAACCGCGCCAGCGTCTGTTCAACCAGGCATTCGGTATCCGGACGCGGGATCAGCGTGGCGGGAGAAACGAACAGCGGCAGCGACCAGAATTCGCGCTGGCCCACCAGATGAGCCACCGGCTCGCCCCGGGCGCGACGGCTGAGCAGCGTTTCCAGCTCGGCGGCCTGCGCCGCCGTCAGCGCCGTTTCGCCAAAGGCGAGAATATAGGTCCGCGCTTTGCCGGTCACGTGACCCAGCAGGATTTCGGCATCCCGGCGCGGGCTTTCACTTTGGCTCAGGCGGACGATGGCCTGCGTCAGCCACTGCTGAAAAGTCATCATTCCTGCTCGGAAAGGGCGGCCAGCTGATCGGCCTGATATTCCTGAACGATCGGCTCAATCAGCATATCCAGCTTGCCTTCCATCGCTTCGTCCAGACGGTAAAGCGTCAGGTTGATGCGGTGATCGGTCACGCGGCCCTGCGGAAAGTTATAGGTGCGGTTACGATCGCTGCGATCGCCGCTGCCCAGCAGGTTACGGCGCTCTGAGGCTTCCGCCTGCTGGCGCCTGGAGACTTCCGCGGCGCGAATACGCGCGCCAAGCACCGACAGCGCTTTGGCTTTGTTTTTGTGCTGAGAACGTTCGTCCTGACACTCGACGACGATGCCGGTCGGCAGGTGGGTAATACGGATCGCCGAGTCGGTGGTGTTAACGTGCTGACCGCCCGCGCCGGAGGAGCGGAAGGTATCGATGCGCAGATCGCTCGGGTTGATATCCGGCATTTCGGCTTCCGGCAGCTCCGGCATCACCGCCACGGTGCAGGCGGAGGTATGGATACGCCCCTGGGATTCGGTGGCCGGTACGCGCTGTACGCGATGGCCGCCGGATTCGAACTTCAGTCGCCCATAGACGCCGTCGCCGCTGATTTTGGCAATCACTTCTTTAAAGCCGCCGTGCTCGCCTTCGTTGGCGCTCATGATTTCCACGCGCCAGCGGCGTGATTCCGCGTAACGGCTGTACATACGGAACAGATCGCCCGCGAACAGCGCCGCTTCATCGCCGCCGGTACCGGCGCGAACTTCAACAAACGCGTTACGCTCGTCGTCCGGGTCTTTTGGCAGCAGCAGAACCTGCAGCTGCTGCTCCATCTGCTCACCCTTTTCTTTCGCTTCGCGCAGCTCTTCCTGCGCCATTTCGCGCATTTCCGGGTCGTCGAGCATCATCTGCGCGGCTTCGATATCATCCTGCAGCTGACGCCAGTCGGTGTAGCAGCGGGCGACGTCGCTCAGCTGTGCGTATTCGCGCGACAATGCGCGAAATTTATCCTGATCGGCGATGGTTGCGGCATCGCCGAGTAGCGCCTGAACTTCCTCATGGCGTTCGTAAAGGGCTTCCAGTTTGGCAACAATAGAAGGCTTCATAGGCGTGAATTCACCCTGTCCTAAAAAGAGAGAAAGGTGCGCTATTCCAGCCCGAGGCTGTTGCGCAGAATATGCAGGCGTTCATCATCCCCGTCACGGGCGGCCTGCTGAAGAGATTTGGTTGGCGAGTGGATCAGGCGGTTAGTCAGCTTACGCGCCAGATCCTGCATGATTTCCTGCGCATCGCCGCCCTGATTGAGCGCAGCCAGCGCTTTTGCCGTCAGCTCCTCGCGGACCTGTTCGGCCTGGGAGCGATATTCGCGGATAGTCTCGCTGGCGCTCTGAGCGCGCAGCCAGGCCATAAATTCGCTGGCTTCCTGCTCGACAATGGTTTCCGCCTGTACCGCCGCGGCTTTACGCTGCGCCAGATTGTGCTGAATGATGTTTTGCAGATCGTCCACGCTGTAAAGATAGGCGTTCGCCAGCTTGCCAACCTCCGGTTCGACATCGCGCGGAACGGCGATATCCACCAGCAGCATCGGCTGATTGCGGCGCGCCTTCAGCGCGCGCTCCACCATCCCTTTGCCAATAATCGGCAGCGGGCTGGCGGTAGAACTAATAATGATATCCGCTTCTTTTAGCCGTTCGTCGATATCGCTCAGGGCGATCACCTCCGCGCCGACTTCATCGGCCAGCGCCTGAGCGCGCTCGCGGGTGCGGTTAGCAATCACCATCTTGCGCACCTTATGCTCGCGCAGATGGCGGGCCACCAGCTCGATAGTCTCACCGGCGCCAACCAGCAGCACGGTCACGCTGGAGAGTGATTCGAAGATTTGTCGCGCCAGGGTACAGGCGGCAAACGCCACGGAGACCGCGCTGGCGCCGATATCGGTTTCGGTACGCACGCGTTTGGCCACCGAGAACGACTTCTGGAACATGCGCTCCAGCTCGCTAACGTTCAGGTGACCACGGCTGGAGTCGGCAAAGGCTTTTTTCACCTGCCCGAGGATCTGCGGCTCGCCCAGCACCAGCGAATCCAGGCCGCTGGCGACGCGCATCAGATGGCTAACCGCCTCGTTGTCCTGATGCCAGTAGAGGCTTTTGCGCAGGTCGTCTTCATTTAAACCGTGGTAGTCGCACAGCCAGCGGATAAGCACTTCCTGAAGGTTATCCTGCTCTTCGACGCTGAGATAGAGTTCCGTGCGGTTACAGGTCGACAGCACCACCCCGCCCTGCACCATTGGCTGGGCCAGCAAGCTCTCCAGCGCCTGATCGAGCGTATCCGGCGAAAACGTTACGCGTTCTCGCAGCGCTACAGGAGCTGTTTTGTGGTTAATGCCAAGAGCTAAAAGCGTCATTGTGAGGGAGTAGTACCAGCGTTGCTAAGGTTAGTCTGCAGGCATCATACAGGATGCGCGTAATCAATAAAAGAGAGGCTCCCCTTTTGGAGTAATAGCTAATCTGTAATAGCCATTAACGGTAATTTTTTGATTTCAGACAACTTGAACGTAGACGCTACCGTCCGGCAACGCTAGCATTAATGGTTATAATTGTAACCCGCTACACAAATCGGCCGCCTGTTTCTCCCATTCGCCGCATTTCACTGTAGACATCAAGGATTTGTCATCATTATGAATCGACTGTTCCGCCTGTTGCCGCTGGCAAGCCTCGTTCTGACCGCCTGTGCGATTAATGCTCCGAAAGGGCCGGGTAAAAGCCCGGATTCTCCACAGTGGCGTCAGCACCAGCAAGATGTCCGCAATCTTAATCAGTTCCAGACGCGCGGCGCTTTTGCTTATCTTTCTGATGAGCAAAAAGTCTATGCCCGCTTCTTCTGGCAGCAAACCGGCCAGGACCGCTACCGCCTGCTGCTGACTAACCCCCTCGGCAGCACCGAGCTGTCGTTAACCGCCCAGCCGGGCAGCGTGCAGCTGATTGACAATAAAGGCCAGACCTACACGGCGACCGATGCCGAAGAGATGATTGGCCGCCTGACCGGCATGCCGATTCCGCTCAACAGCCTGCGCCAGTGGATTATTGGCCTGCCGGGCGAGGCCACCGACTACTCGCTTGACGACCAGTACCGCCTGCGCGAGCTGAACTACACGCAAAACGGCAAAACCTGGCACGTCACCTACGGTGGCTACACCTCGGACACCAAACCTTCGCTACCGGCCAATATGGAGCTTAACGACGGCAGTCAGCGCATCAAGCTGAAAATGGATAACTGGATTGTGAAATGATGACCCGCTGGCCTTCTCCCGCAAAGCTGAATCTGTTTTTGTATATTACCGGGCAGCGCGCCGACGGTTACCACACCCTGCAGACGCTGTTTCAGTTTCTGGATTATGGCGACACGCTGACGATTGAACCGCGCGACGATGGCCAGCTGCGTCTGCTGACGCCGGTTGACGGCGTGCCGGATGAAGAGAACCTGATTATTCGCGCGGCCAGGCTTTTAATGCAGGCCGCAGCCCAGGCCGGGAAGCTTCCTGCGGGCAGCGGCGCCGATATCAGCATCGACAAGGTTCTTCCGATGGGCGGCGGCCTCGGCGGCGGTTCGTCCAACGCCGCGACCGTACTGGTGGCGCTGAATCACTTATGGGGCTGCCATCTCTCGGAAGATGAGCTGGCGGCGTTGGGTCTGCAGCTGGGCGCCGACGTGCCGGTGTTCGTGCGCGGCCATGCGGCCTTTGCCGAAGGCGTCGGGGAAATTCTCACCCCGGCCGAACCGGAGGAAAAGTGGTATCTGGTGGCCCATCCGGGAGTGAGCATTCCCACGCCGATCATTTTTCGCGATCCGGAACTCCCGCGCAATACCCCGTCAAGGTCAATTAATACGTTATTAAAATGTAAATTCGGCAATGATTGCGAGGTTATCGCAAGAAAACGTTTTCGTGAGGTTGATGCAGCGCTTTCCTGGCTGTTAGAATATGCGCCGTCGCGCCTGACTGGCACCGGTGCATGTGTGTTTGCTGAATTTGACACTGAATCCGCCGCTCGTCAGGTGCTTGAAAAAGCCCCGGCATGGCTGCATGGCTTCGTAGCGCGAGGTGTTAATATCTCTCCGCTCAAGCAGGCGCTGCGCTAAGTTCTGCTCATTATAGCAAATTTGGTGAAAACGCCGGGGAAACTGAGTTACGGTGACAACGTCACCCTGTTCCAGACGTTGCATCGGGCTCTTTAAATACACCGCCTGGATGAAATCGTGCCCACCCGCACCGTTTTTGGCCCATTTCATCCACCACTGGACGCATGCCTGAGGTTCTTCTCGTGCCTGATATGAAGCTTTTTGCTGGTAACGCCACCCCGGAACTAGCACAACGTATTGCCAACCGCCTGTACACTTCTCTTGGCGACGCCGCTGTAGGTCGTTTTAGCGACGGCGAAGTCAGCGTACAAATCAATGAAAACGTACGCGGTGGTGATATTTTCATCATCCAGTCCACTTGTGCTCCCACCAA